>NZ_JBXUGP010000004.1:0-197877 GCF_057180605.1 Serratia sp. HNCC26DJ206 | reverse complement strand
GCAGGATTGGAATGCCGGGGCGATTATTCGTTTAGGCGTGACCGATCAGCAAGGAAAAGTGTGCCTGGGTGGTTTTCCCTCCGGGGGCAATATCTTCATCCATGAGGTGATTTCCCAAGCTGATTATCAGGCCGGGGTGCGTGCGTCGCAGATGGATGTCTATGGCACGGGGGGCGGTTTCTGGTATAGCGCAGGGTTCCCGGATGTGCATCAGATCAGTGCCGCAGAGCTGCAACTCTTGTTGAATGAACCCAAACTCAGCGCCGCTGGCCGTCAGTTGTTCGAACAGCATGTTCACGAAGGGGACTATCTGTTTACCAACCAGCAATATTGCTACGAACGTCACGGAACGCTAAAAATCAGCGTCAGTAATATCAACGTCGGTAGCAGTAATATCGAAGGCAGCAATACCGATAAGCCAACACACAACATCGAGTTATGCAAAAAAATCTGGGCTAAGCTTCCTGATGCGGATGCCAAAGGCTATTCCAGGATTGATGACACCGTGCAGTACGCTTTCGGTGTCACTTATGTTGATACCACATTTGCCCAGATTACCGCTGCCGATGGTTATCTTGATGAGTCTCAGTTGTTGGGTGGCATTCATTGGGTGGCTGGTACGGAAGTGACCCGCTTTACTCTGCCCGTCGGGCAATACCGCCTGTATGAACTGGTCATCGTGCGTAGCGCTGAAGGGAATAGCCTGAAGTTTTCTAGGCGGGATGGTTCGGATTTCAGTATGGATATCGATGGCAAAAACCGCTCCCCTGACAATGACGATGGGGGCATTCGTTTTGAAGTCAAAGACCCCAACGTGAAAATTGCCATCGATGCCATCAACAATTCACTTTGCGTAGAGGTGCAGGCATCGCTGAACGATAAACCCAAACCCGGTACGTTAGTCTTCGGTACCAATTCCTATTTGGGATTACTACCCCATGATCAGAATTGGAATGGTTCGGCGGTTGTTCGTGTAGGCGTGACCGATCAGCAAGGGCTAACCCGCTTGGATGGCTTCTCCACCGGGGGCAACGTTTTCATTCATCAGGTGATTTCCAAAGCCGAGTATGAGGCCGGGATTCGAGCTAGACAGATGGATGTCTATAGAACGGATGGCGATTTTTGGTTTAGCGCCCAGTTCCCTGATGTGCGTCAGTTCAATGCGACTGAACGTCAAACACTGTTGAATGAGCCTAAGCTCAACGCCGCTGCGCGTCGCTTGATTGAACAACATCTTAAAGAAGGGGACTATCTGTTCACCAATCAGAACTATTTTTATGATCGAGAAGGTTTGATAAAAGTTAAAATTATCAATAAATAAGCCCCTAGGGAAGGTGAGAACATGTCCCTGAGATGAGATCATCCAACTCAGGGACATGTTCAACATGAGTCGCCAGCTCACTTTCGCGGGCAACGAGTTCAATGGTAAACGACGTCGAATTTTCTCTATCGACGTCTTAACCTAGCCGCTACGGGTAGGGAATTTAGCAGCCATTGAATACCGTTTACAAATGCGCGCCCTTACAACTAATCAGCACATCCTTGCTCATCCAGCAGAACCCTACGTGGTCTTTAGCGATTTATGCCATACCTGCCTGTTGCTTGCCTGCCGACAATAGTCGTAGGCCAAGCAACAAGGACAAACCGATGCTCAATGAACTCAAACAGCAGGTACTGGAAGCCAATCTGGCGCTGCCGCGCCACCATCTGGTCACTTTTACCTGGGGCAACGTCAGTGCGGTAGACCGGCAACAGGGGCTGATGGTGATCAAACCTTCCGGCGTTGAGTATGACGTAATGCGCCGCGACGATATGGTGGTGGTGGAGTTGGAAAGCGGCAAGGTGGTGGAGGGCAGTAAAAAACCGTCGTCCGATAGCGATACCCACCGGGTGCTCTACCTGAATTTTGCCACAGCGGGTGGGATTGTGCATACCCATTCGCGCCATGCCACCATCTGGGCGCAGGCCGGGTTGGATATTCCCGCCTGGGGAACAACGCACGCGGATTATTTCTACGGTGACATTCCCTGCACGCGCTTGATGCATGAGGCGGAAATCAATGGCCGCTACGAATGGGAAACCGGGCGAGTGATCGTTGAGACCTTCGCTGAGCGCGGTTTGGATGCGGCAGCGATCCCGGCAGTGCTGGTGCATTCGCACGGCCCGTTTGCCTGGGGGAAAGATGCCGACAGCGCGGTGCATAATGCCGTGGTATTGGAAGAAGTGGCCTATATGGGGATTTTTTCACGCCAGTTGGCACCGGCGTTAGCCAATATGCAACAGACACTGTTGGATAAACATTACCTGCGCAAGCACGGTAAACATGCCTATTACGGCCAATAATGCGGGGGCCAACTGGCCCCGTTGGCGGTCTTATTCTTCGACCAGGTCTAACTGAATACCCTGGCGCTTGAGCAAGTGCTGATAGTCGAGTTCCAGCCGCGAATCGGTAATCACCCGGCCGATCTGGCTCATAGGATCCAGCGGATTGGGTTGGATCTGGCCGAATTTTGACGAGTCGGACAGCACGATGTTTTCCACCCCTTTGGCCAGTACCGCATTGACCACATCGGCACGCATCATATCGCGGCCGGTGAAGCCGGTTTCGGCGTGGTAGCCATCAACCCCGATAAAGGCCTTACTGAAATGCACCTGCTGGATGCACATCCGCGTCAGCGGGCCGACCACGGTTTCGCTTTTCTTTTGGTACATCCCACCCAGCACGATCACCTCGCAATCGGTCTCTTTCAACAGATGGGAGATGTAATGGCTGACGGTAATCAGCGTGATGTGTTTGCGTTCGGCAAGATAGCGGGCCAGCAGGGCGTTGGTGCTGCCGCTTTCGATAAAGATGGTTTCACCGTCGTTGACCAGCGAAGCGGCATAGCGCGCCAGCTTCTGCTTGAGGATGAAATTGGACATCATGCGGGCATCGACGTCATCACTCTCCATCGCCACCGCCGAGCCATGCACGCGTTTCAGATAGCTGCGTTTTTCCAACAGATTGAGATCCTGACGGATCGTTACCTCAGAAACGTCGGTAGCGCGTGCCAGTTCACTGACGCTGATGCGCCGACGGTCGTTAACTAACTGCAATATGGTTTGTTGTCTTGAATTCATAGCGGCCTGATATGCGGCTGCCGAGAGACAGCCGCCAATATTCACGGATTAAAGAGTATGTTCGGTGCGCGCGATAATATCATCCTGTGCGTCTGGGGATAATGCGGTAAAGAAGGCAGAATATCCAGCCACCCGCACCACTAAATCACGATATTGGTCAGGATGTTGCTTCGCAGCCAGCAGCGTTTCCCTAGAGACAATATTGTACTGTACGTGCCAACCGTGATAGCTCTCGAAGAAGGTGCGCAGCATCAGCATCAGTTTCTCGCGGTCACGCGGGTTTTCCAGCGTGGACGGGTTCAGCTTCTGGTTGAGCAACACACCGCCAAGAATCGAGGCGGTCGGCAGTTTAGACAGCGAGTTGAACACCGCCGTTGGCCCCAAATGATCGGTACCTGACGCCGGGCTGGCCCCTTCCGCCAATGGCGTATGGGCTTTACGGCCGTCTGGCGTCGCCATAGTCGCCGCGCCAAACGGCACGTTGGCGGAGATGGAAGATGTCCCGGCATAGTAGGTACCGCCAATCGGGCCACGGCCAAAGCGGGTGTTGTGGTACTGCTTCAGTTCGTCGATGTAGGTCTGATAAGCACGCACCAGCAACTGGTCAACATCATCCACGTCGTTGCCGTATTTCGGTGCGGCGTTGATCAGCCGTTGGCGCAGTTGTTCACCGTCCAGCCCAGCGAAGTCGTTGGCCAACGCCTGTGCCAACTGCTGCTGGCCGATGATCCCTTGTTCAAACACCAGCTTGCGTACCGCCGCCAGGCTATTGCCGAGGTTGGCAATCCCCACCTGCAAACCAGAAACCCAGTCATATTTCGCGCCGCCTTGCTTGATGCTCTTGCCGCGATCAATGCAGTCATCCACCAAGGCTGAGCAGACGATATCGTGGGCATTTTCTTCCAGCACGGTATCGACCACGCATTCAATCTCGATCGATTTACGGGTGTAGTAGCGGATTTGCGTATCCCAAGCTGCCATCACCTGATCAAATTGGCTGAAATTACCCTGTGAAAGCGCCAACTCTTGCGGCAGGAAGGTTTTGCCAGAGGTGGCATCGCGCCCTTGCTCCAGCGCCGCCAGCATCACGCGGGCAAAGTTGATAAAGCTCATACCGGTGCAGCGATAGCCCCACTTGCCACCGACGGCGGTTTCGATGCAGCCGATAGCGGCGTAATCGTAGGCATCCTGTGGCTCGACCCCCAGCTTGATAAATTCCGGGATAACAATTTCATCGTTGTTGAACGCCGGCATACCAAAACCACAGCGGATCACCTGCACACAGGCATCGAGGAAGTCATTACTGATCCCGGAGTGGTAACGCACGCTGAGGTTAGGCTGGGTGGAACGCAGGCGGCCGCAGGACTCCAGAATGGTGTAAGAGAGCGGGTTGACCGCATCCGCTGGCTTGCCGTTCACCAGTTTCTGGCCACCGATGGTGACGTTCTGATACAGCGGGCTACCGGCCGAGGCTTTGGAGTGTGAACCGGAGCGGATCTTGTTCACTTCCAGCAGCTTCAACCAGCAACTGTGCAGCATCTCAATGGCTTTTTCGCGCGGCAGGCTTTGTTCCAGTTCGACATCGCGGCGATACCACGGGTAGAGGTACTGATCGAGGCGACCAAAAGAAACCGAGTGGCCGTTGGATTCAATCTGCAACATCAACTGGATGAAATAGCACAGCTGTAGCGCCTGCCAGAAGGTCTGCGGTGGCTGATGGGCGATCAGCTCGCAGTTGGCGGCCATGGTCAGCAACTCTTCACGGCGCCAGATACGGCTCTCTTCCTGTGCCATCTCGCGGGCCTGCATGGCGAAGCGCAGAATATGTTCGCTCAGCGCAGCCAGGGAAATATCGATGGCCTTCAGGAACTGCTCTTTATGCAGATCGTCCCAGTCGGTCAGATGCAGGCGGCTACGGCGTTCGGTGACCTTGTCACGTAAGCCATCCAGACCTTTTTCCAGTAACAGCGGGAAGTTGACCGCCAAGTGTGCATCGCCGGAGGTCATGTTGCCTTCCGCCTTGATGATCCCGGTCGCCAGTAACGCTTTCTGCTCATCGGTAAATATGCCGTAGCAGCGATCCTGCACCGTTTGGCCGCGCCACCATGGGCACAGCTTGTGCAAGATCGCTTTGTTCTCTTCGCTGACGGAAAAACCCGCGCCAGGGCGATCGGCCAGTTCGTCAATTTCGCTTTCGATCCAACTGACGGTGTATTCCGGGAAGATTGGCGCAGCTCGCAGCTCGCTGGCTTGGTTGCCGATAATCAGCTCATCGTTTTTGATCCAGATAGTGCGTTTTGCCAGGTGGTTGGCCAGCGCCAATGCGCGCCGTACCGGCAGCGGTTTATCCTGGTGCTGCTGGTAGCTTTCGGTGTAATGCTGCGCACGTTCGGTGCAGACCGGCGGTTTAACGATATGGATCAGCGCATTCTTGTGCGCCTGGGTGCGTTCGGTCAGGGTGGTCAGATCCAGCGTTGTCATAATGTTATCCTCGTAAAATGGCGGTCAAGCCTTTGGCGCTGGCGTAATCTTCGGCATAAGCCAGCAGTTCAGGATCGTCCAGTGGGGTACGGGAAGCGTGATAAGGTGCACCGAGCAGGTGGTACTTATTGATGCCCAGCGTGTGGTACGGTAAAAAATGAATTTCTTTCACGCCAACCTCGTCGGCGGCAAAGTCGGTAATGGCGCGGATTGAGGCACGGTCGGCGTTGAACTCAGGGATCAGCGGCACTCGCACGGTGATCTCGGTGCCCGCTGCGGCTAAACGGCGGAAGTTATCCATCACCCGCTTGGCGGAACCATCGGTCCATTGCTTGAAGCGCACTTCGTCAACGTGTTTGAGGTCGGCCAGCATCAGATCGAGCCAAGGTAAAGACGGCGCAATGTACGGCCATGGCGTATGCAGGCAGGATTCCACCGCCGTATGAATACCGGCTTCGCGGCCGCGTTTGAGCAGGGCTGCGGCGATCTCCGGTTGCATAAAGGGTTCACCGCCAGAAAGCGTCAGGCCACCGCCGGTACGCAGATAGTAGGGTTTATCGCGCAGCACTTCGGCCATCACTGCGTCGAGATCGAGCGCGCTGCCGCAAACGCTCAGAGCGCCGGTAGGGCAACAGCCGTTCAAAGCCTCATAGTCGGCGGCGCTGAGCAGTGTACGTTGAATAGTCAGGGATTCTGGCGTGCGCGTAATAGCGTGCGAGCAACGTTCGCTGCACAGGGTGCAGCCTGTCAGGCACAGGCGTTCATCGAACAGCAATTCCTGCTGGCGTGAGCGGCTTTCCGGGTTCTGGCACCAGCGGCAACCCAGGGAGCACCCCTTAAGGAACACCACGCTGCGGATGCCTGGGCCGTCATGTGTAGAATAGCGCTGTAGGTTGAAAAGCATTGTTCACCTGTGAAGTTTAGTTTTCTTCTTACGTAAATTAAATATCTTTCGAATGAAGCTTGTATTGATTTTGATCAAATAGCGAAGGCCTTTTTGCCTTATTATGATGAGAGTTTGAATTTGTTCGCAAAATAATCAGGAGACCGACATGGAGCTTTATCTCGATACCGCCGATGTCACCGCAGTGAAACGTCTGGCGCGGGTGCTGCCGCTGCACGGTGTGACCACCAACCCCAGCATTGTGGCTAAAGAACGTAAACCGATTTGGGAAGTGCTGCCCGCTCTGCGCGATGCCCTTGGCGGCACCGGCAAGCTGTTTGCGCAGGTGATGGCCAGCGACGCGGAGCGCATGGTGGCAGAGGCGGTGCTGCTGAATCAGCGAGTACCGGGGCTGGTAGTAAAGATCCCGGTTACCGCAGAAGGCTTAGCGGCTATCAAAAAGCTTAAAGCGATGTCGATCCCCACGCTGGGAACGGCGGTTTACGGCGCGGGCCAGGGTTTGCTGGCGGCGCTGGCGGGGGCGGAATATGTGGCACCTTACGTTAACCGTCTTGATGCGCAGGGCGGTGACGGCATTGCAATGGTGCATGAGCTGCAACAGTTACTTAATCTGCATGCCCCGCATGCCAAAGTGCTGGCAGCCAGCTTCAAAACGCCGCGTCAGGCGCTGGAGTGCCTGCTGGCGGGTTGTCAGTCGATTACTTTGCCGGTAGACGTGGCTGAGCAGTTTATTGGCACACCGGCGGTGCAGGCGGCGGTAGAGAAGTTTGAACAGGATTGGCAGGGCGCTTTTGGCACCACGCTGCTGAGTTGAGTGGATAATGGGCGGCGCTGAGCCGCCCATGATTTAAAACCTTCAGATACGCCCGGTTTCTTCACGCAGAACGATGGTACTTTCGCGCACCGTCGGCGTGTTTGAGTTCATCGCGCGGCGGATCACAAAGAAAGCGGAAACCAGCATGGTGACCGCTACCAGCATAAAGAAGGCGCATAACGCGGCGTTAATCTGGTTGCTGAACACGATGGTTTCCATGTCTTTCAGCGATTTCGCCGGGGCGATCAGCGTGCCTTGCTCAATTCCGGCAGAGAATTTCTTCGCCTGCGCCAGGAAGCCAATGCTCGGTTTTTCGTGGAAGATTTTCTGCCAGCCAGCGGTCATTGAGGTAATGAACAGCCAGATGGTCGGCAGAATGGTCACCCAGGCGTAGCGCTGCTTCTTCATTTTGAACAGCACCACGGTACCGAGGATCAGCGCCATTGAGGCCAGCATCTGGTTACCGATGCCGAACAGCGGCCACAGAGTGTTAATGCCCCCCAATGGATCAACCACCCCTTGATAAACGAAGAAGCCCCAACCGGAGACCGCAACGGTGGTTCCTGCCAGGTTGCCGATCCATGAACGGTTGTTGGCCAAGCGTGGAATGGCGATACCGACCAGATCCTGCACCATAAAACGGCAGGCGCGGGTACCGGCATCGACGGCGGTCAGAATAAACAGCGCTTCAAACAGAATGGCGAAGTGATACCAGAAGGCCATCATGGCACGGCTGTTGAACACTTCGGTGATGATGTGTGCCATCCCAACGGCGAAGGTGGGTGCACCACCTGCGCGCGACAGGACTGAGTTCTCACCTACATCTTTGGCGATCTGCGTCAGCATTTCGGGGGTCACCATAAAGCCCCAGCCGTTGATCACCTGTGAGGCATTTTCCACCGTGGTGCCGATCAGCGCCGCCGGGGAGTTCATGGCAAAGTAAACGCCAGGGTCGATCACCGAGGCACAGATCAGCGCCATGATGGCAACGAATGACTCCATTAGCATTGCGCCATAGCCGATAAAACGGATATGGCTTTCACGCTCGATCAGTTTTGGCGTAGTACCGCTGGAAACCAGGGCGTGGAAGCCGGAAATGGCGCCGCAGGCAATGGTGATAAACAGGAATGGGAACAGTGAGCCGGCAAAGACCGGGCCGCTACCGTCGATAAAGCGCGATACCGCTGGCATTTTCATTTCCGGCATGGCGAACACAATCCCCACCGCCAGCCCGACGATAACGCCGATCTTCAGGAAAGTAGACAGATAATCACGCGGTGCCAACAGCAGCCACACCGGCAGCACTGAAGCGATAAAGCCATAAATCACCAGCACCCAGGTCAGGGTGGTGCCGTGCAGGGTAAAGAACGGGCCCCAATAGGGATGCTGCGCCACATTACCGCCGTAGATAATCGCCGCCATCATCAGTACAAAACCAAATAGCGAGACTTCGGCAATTTTACCTGGGCGGATAAAGCGCATGTAAACGCCCATAAACAACGCGATAGGAATAGTAGCGGCAATGGTAAACAGGCCCCACGGGCTGTCTGCCAGCGCTTTCACCACCACCAGAGCCAACGCAGACAGGATGATGATCATCACCCCCAACGCACCAAGCATGGTGATCACCCCGGCAAAGGTCCCGAGCTCCTGCTTGGCCATTTCACCCAGAGAGCGCCCGTCGCGACGGGTGGAGATAAACAGGATCAAAAAGTCCTGCACCGCACCGGCCATCATTACGCCAACCAGGATCCAGATGGTGCCCGGCAAGAAGCCCATCTGCGCCGCCAGGATCGGCCCAACCAGCGGGCCAGCACCGGCAATGGCGGCAAAGTGGTGGCCGAACAGCACCCATTTGTTGGTAGGAACATAGTCCAGGCCATCATTATGGCGCTCCGCCGGGGTCAACCGGCGATCGTCCAGTTCAAACACATTTTTGGCAATAAACAGGCTGTAGAAGCGATAAGCAATGCTGTAGCAGGAGACGGCGGCGATCACTAACCAGACCGCGTTGACGGGCTCTCCACGGCTAAGTGCCAGCATGGCGAAAGCGAAGGCACCGAGCAACGCCACCGCAAGCCAGATAATGCCGGACTTGACGTTTTTCATGTTTAACAACTCCTTGTTATGCAGAGGTAGGTAAAGGTCATGTTTTTTAAGTGAAAGTGAGCGGTAGGTTAAAAATAGGGATTTTAAACGTGAAGAGAAGTCGCTCAGATGAAAAATGTGAACTTAGCGGGTGTTTATTGAAAAAACAAGGTGATGTGACAAGGAAAGTGTTGAGCGAGGCACAATAAAAAAGACTACATTTGGTCGCCTAGTAGCGGCGTAGAAAATGGACAATGAGATTGTTGCAATTAGCTATTTATTTTGAGGTCAGTCTCGATATAGTGATTTAACGTGATATAGAATTCTGAACCTGCTCCGGTTTAGAGTGATGTGCTCACTCGTATACACCATAATGATGCACGTTATTAGCCTTGGAAAGAAATGCTATGACGACAGACAAGTTTGCTGAGTCCGCGCTGAGTTTCACCAAAAGCCCCTTAGGTATCATTGCTCTCTTCATTGTTCTGGTTTACGGGTTTGCTTCACTCGTAGTTATTTTTGGGGAGGGTCTGTCAGAACACTTGACACCGCTGATCTACTTCATGGTTTTCTTTCCGATTATAGTCTTTGTTGGGTTTCTATGGCTTGTGGCAAAACATCATCACAAACTATACGGTCCTTCTGATTTTCGAAATGAGGAAAACTATATAAAAGCGCAGGTGGCTAGTGCAGCCTCTCTTGCGGCAGCATCCGCAAAACAGCCTGAAAACAGTGCTGGCATTTCTGAAGTACAAATCAGGGAAATAGTTAACGTTGTCTCAAATGCACCACGCCAAAGTAAACATGATATGTGGAGAAATCGTATTTTATGGGTCGATGATCGCCCTGAAAACAACGTCTATGAACGGCAGGCGTTTGAGGCCCAAGGGATTGTGTTCTCGCTTGCATTATCAACTAACGAGGCTTTAGAACTTCTTAAAACAAATAAATTTGCGGCTATTATCTCCGATATGGGTCGGAAAGAGGGTCCACAAGAAGGTTATATTCTCCTTCAAAAGCTGCGTGAAATGGGCGATAAAACACCCTTCATGATCTATGCGTCGTCAAACTCCCCGGAACATAAAGAGATGGCAAGAAAGCAAGGAGCCATCGGCTCAACAAACCGAGTGGAAGAGCTTTTTAAAGTGGTAATGGAAGCCGTGACAAATGGTTCATAACAATCTACTTCCGAGAAAGAAGGGATGGTTTGGTGCCTTCTAGGCTTCTCCGAATTGCCATGCCACTTAGCCGCAACGGCCCGCTAAAAAGCTATTTTATCAGCAACCATCATGGCGATACCGCAGTATCGCCCTGATGACTATCAGTTCAGTTACGCAACCGGTTTGGCAATCACGCTGCGGGTTTCCATACGCACTTCGGCGATGTTGACCTGTAGGGTATCGCTCTGGCGATAAACCATTTCGCCTTTCACCTGCACCATGCCGGTTTCCTGGCTACACACCAGTTCATCACGCACTGCATGAATGAACGGGGCGGGAATAAAGGCCACCGCGCCGTTTTCCAGCAGGCGCACGCGCAGGCCGCCGCGGGTCACGTCGATGATTTCCGCCGTGAAGCGCTCATCGGTGCCAGCTTTGTCTTGCAGGAAGCGGGCATACAGCCAATCGCCAACGTCGCGTTCGGCCATGCGGTTCAGGCGGCGGCGTTCAGCCAGTTGCACTGTCACTTCATCCTGCGGCTTACTGGCCGCTTGCTCGCTGATAATGGCTTTCAGCAGGCGATGGTTGACCATATCGCCGTATTTACGGATTGGCGACGTCCAGGTGGCATAGGCTTCCAGCCCCAGGCCAAAGTGCGGGCCAGGAACGGTGCTGATCTCGGCAAAAGTCTGGAAGCGACGAATGCGGCTGTCCAAGAACTGAGTGGGCTGCGCATCAAGATGGCGGCGCAGTTCGCAGAATCCGTCCAGCGTCAGCAGTTTTTCCGCTTCTGCTTCAACGGCGTTGGTCTGCAACACGTTAACCGCTTGCTCGACCAGCGCCGGGTCGAAACCGGTATGCACGTTGTAAATGCCAAAACCGAGGCGATCGCGCAGCACAATCGCGGCACAAACGTTGGCGGCAATCATGCATTCTTCAACGATACGGTTAGCGGTGCGGCGCTGTTCGGTGATGATGTCCAGCACTTCACCTTTTTCACCGAGCACAAAGCGGTAGTCTGGGCGATCTTTAAACACCAGCGCGTGCTGGTGGCGCCAGGCGTTACGGTTATCGCACACTTTTTTGAGCAAGGTGATCTGCTGCGCGATGACTTCGCTTGGCGGTTGCCAACCGGCAATGCCGTCCAGCCAGTCAGAGACTTCGTCATAAACCAGCTTGGCTTTGGACTCGATCTCGGCGGCAAAGAAGTGGATATCGTTGCTCAAAGCACCGTCTGCGGCGATCGTCACGCGGCAAGCCAACACCGGGCGGCGCTCATGCGGGCGCAGCGAACACAGGTTGTCGGACAGATCGCGCGGCAGCATCGGAATATTGAAGCCCGGCAGGTAGTTGGTGAAAGCGCGCTTGCGGGCGATATCATCCAGGTTGCTGCCTTGCTCGACATAAGCGGTCGGATCGGCAATGGCGATGGTCAACTGCAATGTGCCGTCGCCGTTATCCTGCACGTGCAGCGCATCGTCCATATCTTCGGTGCTGGCGCTGTCGATGGTGACGAAATCCAACGCGGTCAGATCTTCACGCGGCAGAGCGGCGTCATGTTCGCTGATGGCGACCATGTCTGGTGCTTCTTTTTCCAGATTATGGCGCGCCAGCGTCACCCACCATGGGGCGAAATGGTCTTCAGCGTCGGTAATGAACTGGGTCAGATCGGCATAAAAACCGCGATCGCCCTTCAAAGGATGGCGGCGCATTTCTGCCACCGCCCAGTCACCGGCCTGGAAGGCATGAGTGACGTCATGCACTGGACGACACTGAATCGCGTCTTTCAGCAATGGATGGTCGGGCACGATGGACAGACGATCGTCTTTCTTCTGCACACGGCCGACAAAGCGCGACAGGAATGGCTCAACCAGGGTTTCCGGCTCAGCGATCTCGCGATCTTTTTCGGTATGCAGGGTGGCGACGATACGATCCCCATGCATGACTTTTTTCATGTACGGCGGCGGAATAAAATAACTCTTCTGACCGTCGACTTCTAAAAAGCCAAAACCTTTCTCAGTCCCTTTTACTACGCCTTCAACACGCGGGGTTTGAGAGTGAAGTTGCTGTTTAAGCTGCGCCAGCAGCGGGTTATCTTGAAACAT
The DNA here is from genome assembly GCF_057180605.1 of Serratia sp. HNCC26DJ206. Classification (NCBI taxonomy): domain Bacteria; kingdom Pseudomonadati; phylum Pseudomonadota; class Gammaproteobacteria; order Enterobacterales; family Yersiniaceae; genus Serratia; species Serratia sp. HNCC26DJ206. The sequence continues at coordinate 185,205 of NZ_JBXUGP010000004.1, read as the reverse complement.
ATCGTCCAGTGAATGGGTTGTGAGTGGCAAGATTTGCGGCAGACAGTTTTACGCGAATCACCTGCTGTGGGCAAGCCTAACGTCACGATTTCACCGCGTTGATGTGGGATAATTTGCCGGATCGGCCAAGAACAAGTCATTGGCAAACCATGGTTTTCAGCCATGGTTTGCCATCAAGGTCAGGCGATGCGCCATGCGGGTGCGCTGGCACTGCGGCGGATCGTCACCGGAATGGATTTAGAGGTCGGCGTACCGGTGCCATCGCCAAAGCTATCCAAGGGAACCAACGGATTGGTTTCCGGATAGTAGGCCGCCAGATTGCCCCGTGGGATAGCATAACTGACCAGCTTGAAGCCACTGATTTTCCTCACCACGCCGTCATGCCACAGGGTTTCAATTTCCACCAACTCGCCATCGTTCAGGCCGAGTTCTGCCAGGTCTTCCGGGTGGATAAACAGCACTTCCCGCTGACCATAGACCCCGCGGTAGCGGTCATCCAGCCCATAAATGGTGGTGTTGTACTGATCGTGTGAACGCAGGGTCTGTAGCGTAAAAGGTGCCTGTTCGGTGCTGTGGTGTGAGGACAGCGTCTCTGGCAACGCCGCAGCGCTGAACTGTGCCTTGCCGCTTGGCGTGGCAAAACGTAGCTCTGCGGCGGCATTGCCCAGATAGAAGCCACCGGGCTGTTCGCAACGCTGGTTGAAATGGTCAAAGCCGGGAAGGGTGGCCTGAATATGATCGCGGATCAACGAATAGTCATCAGCCAATTCCAGCCAGTCCAGCTTTTCGCTGCCCAGCACCGCATTGGCAATACCGCAGACAATGGCGGTTTCCGAACGTTGCGTCTCCGCCAACGACCTGCCGATGCCTTCTGAGGCATGCACCATACTGAAAGAGTCCTCAACCGTGATGAACTGCGGGCCGCTGGCCTGCAAATCAAGCTCGGTGCGCCCCAAGGCGGGCAGAATCAACGCCTCTTTCCCGGTGATCAGATGGCTGCGGTTCAGCTTGGTGCTGATATGCACCGTCAGATCGCAGTTGCGCAGAGCCTGTGCGGTACGCTTGGTATCTGGCGCCGCTGCCGCCAGGTTACCGCCGAGCGCCAACAGTACTTTGACCTCGCCACGCAGCATGGCCTCGATCGCTTCCACCGTGTTATGCCCAGCCTCGCGGCGCGCCGTAAAGCCGAAATGCTGTTCCAGGCTGTCGAGCAGCGCTTTGGGCGCTTTCTCATCAATACCCATGGTGCGATTGCCTTGCACGTTGCTGTGGCCGCGCACCGGGCACAATCCGGCTCCTGGCTTGCCCAACTGGCCGAACAGCAGTTGCAGATTGGTGATTTCGCGTACCGTTGCCACCGAGTGTTTATGCTGGGTGATCCCCATCGCCCAGGTACAGATAACGCGCTTAGCACTCTGATAAATGGTCGCCGCCTGGCGCAATTGGCTTTCGCTCAGGCCAGATTGTTGGGTAATGTGCGGCCAATCTGTAGCATCCACCTGTGCCAGATACTCTTCAACGCCGACGCAGTGCTGGTCAATAAACGCCAGGTCGAATAGCCCGGTTTTACCTTCTGCCAACTGCTGGCGATGCGTCTCCAACAGCGCTTTCACTATGCCGCGCACGGCAGCCAGATCGCCACCGAGGTTGGGCTGGAAATAGGCCGAACTGATAGGAGAAGATTTCGGCGTCAGCATCTGCAATGGGTTCTGCGGATCGGCAAAACGCTCCAGCCCACGTTCGCGCAGCGTGTTGAAACTGACGATGCGCGCACCGCGGCTGGCGGCCTGCTTCAGGCTGTGCAGCATGCGCGGGTGGTTGGTGCCCGGATTCTGACCAAACACAAAAATGGCATCGGCTTGCTCGAAATCCTCCATACGGATGGTGCCTTTACCGACGCCAATGCTTTGCTTGAGACCGACGCCGCTAGCTTCGTGACACATATTGGAACAGTCAGGGAAGTTGCTGGTACCCAGCATGCGGCCAAACAGTTGATAAAGATAAGACGCCTCGTTGCTGGTACGGCCGGAGGTATAAAGTTCGATCTGGTTGGGGTTATCCATTTGGTGGATATGCTGAGCAATCAAGGCAAAAGCCGCGGGCCAACTGATGGGCTGATAGCGATCGCTGGCAGTGTCATATCGCATCGGGTGGGTAAGGCGTCCCTGATACTCCAGAAAATAGTCGCTTTGCTGCAACAGTTTGCTGACGCTGTGGGTGGCAAAAAAGGCCGGTTCAACCGCATTGCGCGTGGCTTCCCAACTGACCGCTTTGGCCCCGTTTTCACAGAAACTGAAGGTGCTGTGGTTATCATCGCCCCAGGCGCAACCAGGGCAATCGAAACCGCGAGCTTTGTTAATGCGCATCAGATTACGCAGGTTTTGCAGCGGTTGTTTACTGTCGAACACATAGCGGGTGGTGGCTTCCAACGAGCCCCAGCCACCCGCCGCGCCGCGATAAGGCTTGATTGACGGTTTGAATTTCATGGTTTTCTTCGCAGGTGATCATTGTTATTAAAAGGTAAGCACCTTTTTAAGCACTTTGAGTATTTATGTCACAAGCTTAGGAGGGCGCAGGCGGGGCGTCTAATCGAATGGAGCAATGACGGCATAGAGGGCATTTATCGCCAGAATGATATACTCAACGCAAAACTTATCTCCCAGGCCACCACATGGATATTAAGCAGCTGATTTACCTGTGTAATCTTGAACGCGAGCGTCACTTTGGCCGCGCGGCAGAGGCCAGCTTTGTCAGTCAGCCAACGCTATCCATGCGGCTGAAAAATCTGGAAAAAGAGCTGGGCGTGGCGCTGATCAATCGGGGTAACAATTTCGAAGGATTCACCGCGGAAGGTGAACGCGTGCTGGTGTGGGCACGGGAAATTGTTTCGGTCTATCAGGGGCTGAAGCTAGAGGTGGAATCGCTCAAGCACGGCCTGAATGGCACGCTGCGCCTGGGAACCGTGCCACAGTGCAGTATTTCACTGGCTCAATTGCTGAAAGCGGTCAGTGAGCGTTATCCACAGCTGGATTATCGGGTGGCGGTGATGAGTGCCGATCAACTGCTGGAAGCGCTAACCGCCCACACGGTGGATATTGGTATTGGCTTTTTTGAAGTTTCGACCCTCAAGGAACTGCATTTCCAGTCACAACCGCTGGCAGACAGCGGGGTGGAACTGGTGTTTCATCCGCAGCGTTTTCCTGATCTGGCTGGCGATAGCCCGCTGGCGTTGGACGCCGTGGCGGCATTGCCGCTGTGCCTGGCTGAGCCGACACGCTATTTCCGCCGCTATCTTGATCAACACTTCCGCGATGCCGGTCTTGCGCTGCACGTTCGTTTGGAAAGTACGTCGATTTTCCAACTGTTGCAGGGGATTTTTGTCGGGTTGGGCTGCGGGTTGTTCCCCAGCGGCAGCCTGTTGCAGGACATGACGCCACAGCTGCAACGGCGGGCGGTTGCTATGCCACCGATGGCGCGTCATGCCGCGTTGGTGATTGCCGAACCGGGCCGCGCAACCCCGCTGGCGCAGCATTTCTTTGATGCGGCGCAGGAATGGCTGCTGCAATAGGGTTTTAAGGTGACAATGTCACTTTTATCGTGGCGAAGAAACCGTGGGGGCAAACAAAGTAGGACTGAAACTGTTCAGCCCTGTTGAATTATTTCAGCTCCAGCTCATTCATCGCAGCAATGCTGAAACCGCCGTCAACGTGCACGATCTCACCGGATATACCGGCCGCCAGGTTGGAACACAGGAAGGCGGCGGTGTTGCCTACGTCCTCGGTGGTAACGGTACGGCGAATCGGCGTCACGGCCTCGCAATGGGCCAACATCTTGCGGAAGTCTTTGATGCCGGATGCGGCCAGCGTGCGGATCGGCCCGGCGGAGATGCCGTTAACCCGTACCCCTTCAGGCCCCATGGCATTGGCCATATAGCGCACGTTGGCTTCCAATGAGGCTTTCGCCAAGCCCATCACGTTATAGTTGGGAATTGCACGTTCTGCTCCAAGATAAGACAGCGTCAATAATGCCGAATTAGCGTTGAGCATGGTGCGGCAGGCCTTGGCCATCGCTACAAAACTGTAGGAACTGATGTCGTGGGCAATGGCAAAACCTTCGCGCGTCACGGCGTTGACGTAATCGCCATCCAACTGATCCGCCGGGGCGTAACCGATCGAGTGGACGAAGCCATCAAACGTTGGCCAGCGTTGCCCTAACTCTGCAAACATGGCGCTGATGCTTGCATCCTGCGCCACGTCGCATTCCAGTAGCAGGTCAGAGCCCAATGCGGCAGCGAATTCTGCCACGCGCGGTTGGAGTTTGTCATTCTGGTAGGTGAAGGCCAGTTCGGCACCTTCACGATGCATGGCCTGCGCAATACCAAAAGCGATGGAAAGTTTGCTGGCAACGCCGGTGATCAGAATACGTTTGCCGGTTAAAAAGCCCATATACCGTTATCCTTGAAGTTTATTTCAGAACCTGCCGCCGTCACGCCGCCAGGCATCGGCGGTCAGTGCTTCACCAAAATGGCTGGAGATCAGGCGTTTGGTGAGTTCGTGCAGCGGAGCCGCCAGCACCTCGGCCGTGCTGCCACGTTCAACGATTTCACCCTCATGCATCACCATCACCTGATCGCTGATATGCTTCATCATGCCCAGATGCTGTGTGACATAAATATATGATATTCCGTGTTTTTCCTGCAATTCCAGCATCAGGTTAATGATTTGTGAACGCATCGACATATCCAGCGATGCCAGCGCTTCGTCGGCGATGATCACCTGGGGTTGCAGGATCAGCGCACGCGCCAGGGCGACACGCTGTTTCTGGCCCGAGGCAAGCATATGCGGATAATAATAGGCGTGGTCCGGCAGCATCCCCACTTGGCGCAGAGTCTGGTTGATGCGCACTTCGCGCTCTGTGGCTTGCAGATCGGTATTCAACCGCAGCGGTGCATCGAGCAACTGGCCGATGCGCTGGCGCGGATTGAGCGAGGTGCTGGGATCTTGGAAGATCATGCGAATACGCTGGCTGCGGTAACGATAATCGCCAAATTCCAGCGGATGGTCGCCAATCAAGACCTCACCGGAAGAGGGTTCGATCATACCGGAAAGCATTTTCGCCAGAGTTGATTTGCCAGAGCCGTTCTCGCCGATGATTGCCAGGGTTTGGCGTTCGCGCAGGGTAAAGCTGACGGACTTCACCGCCTCCACATGCTGGTTGCGGAACAGCCCGGTGCGATAACGGTAAGTCTTGGTCAGATTGCGCACTTCCAACAGCGTTTCCATGTTATTGCTCCTCCATGTTCAACGGGAAGTGGCAGGCAAACAGGTGATTTTTCACCGAGCGCAGGCGCGGGGTTTCAATGCATTTTTTCTGTGCATAGGGGCAGCGTGGCCCCAAGCGGCAGCCGATCGGCAGGTGTTCCAGCGAAGGGATCGCCCCTGGCAGCGTATTCAGGCGGCTTTTATGCGGCAGCGAACGGCCAAAATCCGGCATCGAGCGGATCAGCGCCTGGGTATAAGGGTGGTGCGGGGCGGCGAGCAACTCCTCGCACTGTGCGCTCTCCACCGTTTGGCCGCAGTACAGCACGTTTATCCGGTCCGCCCATTTGCTCATCATCTGTAAATCGTGGCTGATCAACAGGATAGTGGTGTTGTTGTTCTGGTTGAGGCGCGCCAGCAGGCGAAAAATCTGTGCTTGGGTGGTGGGTTCCATAGCGTTAGTCGGTTCATCGGCGATCAGCAACCGTGGCTGATTGGCCAGCGCAATGGCGATCATCACCTTCTGACATTCCCCCTCGGTCAACTCATAGGGGAAACTGCCCATGATATCCTTATGATCCTTGATGCCCACGCGGTGCAACAGTTCGATGGCGCGGCGTTTGCGCCAGTTGAACCTTTGCCACCAACGGCCTTTATAGGTCCAGCCGGGAATGGCCTGCGCCAACTGGCGGCCAATGTTTTCGGAAGGATCCAAGCAGGACTGGGGTTCCTGGAAGATCATCGAGACGTTATGGCCCACCAGTTTGCGCCGTTCGCGCGGCGTTAATTGCAGCAGATCGATATCGTTGAAGCGGAAGCGATCGGCGGTAACGCGCCAGTTGTCTTTGGTGACGCCACAAATCGCTTTGGCGATCAGGCTTTTTCCTGAGCCGGATTCCCCCACTAGGCCGCGCACTTCGCCTTCGGTCAGCGTCATGCTGACGCGATCGACGGCCTTGATCGGCCCTTCGGCGGTCATAAATTCAATCGTCAGATTGCGGATATCGAGTAACGGCATTATTCCACTCCCGCATTAATCGCGCGGCGCACGCCATCGCCCAACAGGTTAACCAACAGCACGCTGACCAGGATGGCACCACCGGGCAGCATGACCGCCCAAGGGGCGACGTACATCAGTTCCAGTGAGTCACCGAGCATCGCTCCCCATTCAGGAGAGGGTAGCTGAGCCCCCAGATCGAGGAAGCCCAGCGCGGCGATATCGAGAATGGCCATCGACAGCGCACGGGTGAACTCGGTCACCAGCACCGCTGCAATATTCGGCATGACCGCATACCACAGGATCTGCGGTGTTGAGGCACCGTCTAAGCGGGCGGCGACCACATACTCTTTTTCCAGTTCGTCATGCACCGCGCTGTAGATGGTACGCACCATGCGCGGCAGCAGCGCCAGCCACACCGCCAGCATGGCATGCTCCAGCTTCGGCCCGAGAAAGGCCACCACGATGATCGCCAGCAACAGCGAAGGGATGGACAACAGGGTGTCGAGCACATGATTCAGCACCGCCGAGATCAGGCCACGGGTCACCCCGGCAAACACGCCGAGGATCACGCCAAAGAAGGCGGAGGCAATGGTCACCATCAGCGCTGAACCGAAGGTGGCGGCAGTGCCCGTTAACAGGCGGCTTAGAATATCGCGCCCCAGATCGTCCGTGCCGAGAAAGAACGACACGTTGCCGTAACGCGACCAGGACGGTGGCAACAACTGATAACCGAGGAACTGCTGATCCAACGCATAAGGTGCCAGCAGGCTGCCAAACATGGACAGCAGCAGCAGGGCAAGCACGCCGTAAAAGCCAACCATGGCCAGCGTATCACCGTAAAAAATCCGCCAGGTGTAACGCAGCGGGCTTGGCATTTTCTTTTCGCCGTAGACGTTATCGAAGGGCATACCATTCCTTATGCTTCAGCGGGTTGGTGGCAGCACCCAGAATATCGGCCAAGACGTTGATGGTGATCACCAGCGCACCCACCACCATGACACCGGCGGAGATCGCCGCATAATCCTGCTGGCGGATGGCGTTCACCAGCCAGCGGCCCAGCCCTGGCCAACTGAATACCACTTCGGTGATCATCGCCAGCGTGAGCATGGTAGAAAACTGTAGCCCAAGTTTGGGGATAATCGGCGGCAGCGCATTATGCAGCACGTGACGGCGGATGATGGTAAAGCGCGAAAGGCCACGGGTGGCCGCCGCTTTGATGTAGTTCTGGCCGAGTACGTCGTCGGTGCTGATGCGCATCAGGCGGATCACCTCGGTGATAGGCGCTATCGCCACGGCGATAATCGGCAGTGCCATATGGCGCAGTGCGCTGGCGATCATCTCGGTGCGATAAGGCGAGTCGGAAAGCCAGGCGTCAATCAGCGCCAAGCCGGTCACCGGTTTAACCTGATACAGCAGATCGAAACGGCCGGAAACCGGTAACCAGCCCAGATGCAAAGAGAAGTACAGCATCAGCAGCAGGGCCAGCCAGAATACCGGCATGGAAAAACCCAGCAGAGCAAAGGTGCTGATGGCGGTGTCTTGCCATTTGCCGCGCATCACTCCGGCGATGATACCCAGCGGAATACCAATGCACAGCGCCAGTATGAACGCCAGAATGCACAGCTCCATGGTGGCCGGGAACACTTCGCGCAGTTGTTCGCTGATGGCCTGACCATTAATGCTGGAAACGCCAAAATCCCCCTGTAGCAGGCTGACGAAATAGAAGCGATAGGCGTCCAACAGCACAGCACCGTTGAGCGGCGCGCGCGGGGTGAAATAGCTCAGGCTGAAGCTGACCAGCGTCAGAAAGAACAGCGTAATCAGCAGCAGCAGAATACGGCGCAAGGTAAAGATAATCACTTTTTCACCTCCTCCGCCGGTTCGCGATACACCCCGGCAAACGATGCGTTACCGAATGGGCTCAACACCAAGCCCTTGATGTCATAACGGTAGGCTTGCAGACGCAGGGAAGAGGCCAGTGGCAGCACAGGCAACTGCTGTGCGAGTATCTTCTGCGCCTGCTGATATTTCTCGATACGCTGCGCCAGCTGTTGTGATAACAGCGCATCCTGTAGCACTTCGTCGAAGCCGGGATCACACCAGTGAGCATAGTTGGTTTGCGAGTGGATCGCCGCGCAGCTCAGCAGCGGGCGGAAGAAACTGTCCGGGTCGTTACTGTCGGTGGTCCAACCGCTGAGGGTGAGATCGTGGTTCATCTCCATCAATCTTGCTTCCTGGAAACGGCCTTCTACCGGCACGATAGTGACATTAATACCGATCTGGGCTAAATCCGCCTGGATCAGTTCGGCGGTTTTCAACGGGCTCGGGTTATAGGACTGCGATGCGGTAGGCACCCACAGTTTCATATCCAGCGGGCCAACCCCGGCCTCACGCAGCATCTCCCGGGCTTTGGCCGGATCGTATTCCGTCACGTGGGCTTCACTATCATACGCCCAGGAGGCGCGCGGCAGCAGCGATGCGGCGGTTTCTGCCGTGCCGTAATAGATTGACTGCATCAGGCGCTGATTGTTGATGGCCAACGAAATGGCTTGGCGCACTTTCAGATTATCCAGTGGTGGTTTGCGGGTATTGAAGGCCAGATAGGCGATATTCATGCCGGGCCGCAGGGTAAGGCGCAAACGGGGATCGTCGCGCAGAATCGAAAGCTGGCTGGCGGCCGGGTATGCCAACACATCGCATTCACCGGTCAGCAATTTGGATAGCCTGCCGGTGCCCCCGGCACCCAGATCGATCACCACCTGTGACATCCGTGGTTTGCCTTTCCAGTAAACGTCATTACGCGCTAAGCGAATGTATTGCCCGGAACGGTATTCGTTCAGCAAGAAGGGGCCAGTGCCTACCGGTTCACGGTCGATCATCTCTTGTGTCCCCGCCAGCGTCAGATTGGCGGCATATTCTGCCGACAGTATCGGGGCGTAGTGGGTGGCCAGATGCCACAGAAAAGAGGCATCCGGTGCTTGCAGGCGGATCTCGACGGTATAGTTGTCCAGCTTCTTCACGCTCTGTACGGAGTCGGCAAACTGCAAACTGTCGAAGTAGGGATATTCACCGCCGTTCACGCCGTGGAACGGATGCTTGTGATTGAATACCCGCTCGAAGCTGAATACCACATCATCGGCATTCATTTTTCGCGTGGGTTTGAACCAGGCGGTGGTCTGGAAAGGCACGTCGCGGCGCAGATGGAAACGATAAGTCGCACCGTTATCCAGCACTTCCCAGCTTTGCGCCAGTTGCGGGATCAGCCGATAAGTATAAGGGTCAACATCCAGCAGACGATCGTACAGCTGGGCCGCCAGCGTATCGACCGTCAGGCCACTGCTGGCCATCTGAGGATTGAAGGTATTCAGGATGCCGCTGACACAATACACGAAACCGCTCTGGCGGATATCCGCTGGCGGTGGTACTGGTGGCGTTGAGGCCAGCACTGAGGTTGCCAAGCCACTCAGCGACATTATCCAAAGGGGTAAACCACGCATAGACGCTTCATAAGTTAATGAGCAATAACGTTAGTGTATCGCACTCTGGCAATCTGCCCAATTCCTTGCGTAAAACGGCTGAACTTTGTGCTTTCAGACAGGACTCCTGCCGATGAGAGTTGGGTAAGGAAAACTGATTGACCAGTGCCGGTAAGGTAGTGGCCTGGGGGCGCAGCACCTCGGGTCAAATTACGGTTCCAGCTTCACTGAATAGCCGCACGGTCACCGGTATTGCCGCAGGGTGCGAACACTCTTTAGCACGATCAAACTGAACCGCCGTAGGTTTCCTTAAGACTGCTGCCATGCTGTTTATTAGGGGGAGTGTGCCGAAGGGGTCGTAACGGCGTAAGCCATCGGAGTGCCCCTCGGTGCGCTAGACCCGGGTATCTCGGGCTAGAAGGCGACTTTGTCATTAACCTCAGCGATCGTTATCGATCGCTGTTTTTAGCAGTAGCTTATTTCAGATGGGCAGCAAAGCCGTAACGATCCGGGGCGATATCGGCGCGCAGCGTGAGTTGTGGAATGTCGTAATCTCCGGCATTTTGCTGACGAAAGGCGATCGGCGCTGTCTGTGCCAGATTGTCCAACCGTTGCCCGAGTTCTGCACACAGGTTTGAGAACCGGGCTTCGTCCATACGGTCGGTGCGATACATGACGAACGGTGGCAATACGTCAAAACCCGGGTAATAGAGAATGCCATGGTGGATCGGGAACAAGATATCCTCTATCGGGCCATTGATCCCGCGTGGGCTGTAATGAGGTTCCCACCCGCCGGTAGTCACTATCAGCATTGCCCGTTTCCCCGCCATTGAACCTTCACCGTAGCGATCGCCCCAGTGCGTATCAGAGTGTTCACCCACGCCATAGGCAAAACCGTAGGCGTACACGCGTTCTACCCAACCTTTGAGGATGGCTGGCATCGAGAACCACCACAGTGGGAACTGTAAAATGACGGTATCCGCCCAGCGCAGTTTTTCCTGCTCGCGGGCAATATCTTCGCTCTGCGTACCATTTTCAAAGGCCAATTTGGAATCCTTCGAGGGATTAAACCGGGTATCTGCCTGCCGGTCTGTACGGTCATCGCCATCCAGTGAGGCTTTCCATTTCATGGCATACAGGTCGGATACCTGCACTTGGTGCCCCGCATCCTCCAAATGTTTGACCGTAAAATTCTTAAGCGAGCCGTTGAGCGATTTGGCTTCGGGGTGAGCATAGACAAGCAGAATATTCATGATTGAGTTGTTCCATGGCTGAAAAGAGAGGACCAGAGTAGTTTGCCGTCAGGTATAGTTAAAATTGATTTCTATAATTACAGGTATTGTTATGAGTAATTTCGGTAAGTTGGATCTCAATCTTCTGGTGACGCTCGATGTCTTACTGGCGGAACATAATGTGACCCGTACCGCAGAGCGTCTCTGCCTGTCCCAACCTTCCATCAGTATTCATTTGGCCAAGCTACGGGAGTTTTTTGCCGATCCTCTGTTGCTACCGGGGCCAAGAGGCATGCGGCCAACGGCCAGGGCAGAAGCATTGCGTGAACCTTTGCGGCAGGCGTTGGAAGTACTGGAACTGGCGGTTGCCCCCGCCAGCCCGTTTGATCCTGCTACGGCCAGCCTCACCTGGCGTGTGGCGGCTGCTGATTACGCGGAATCTACCATCTTGCTGCCAGCCTTGGCCGGATTACGCCGTTTGGCACCGGGGAGCCGATTAGCCGTATTTGAGTTGGCCCCTACGCGGATTGCCAAGCAGGCGGAATTGGGGGAGATCGATCTGGTTTTCCACACGCGTGATTGTTCACCACCCGGTATGCGCCAGCGGATCCTGTTCAAGGAGCGCTATGTGCTGGTTGGTCGCAAGGGACATCCGCAGTTAAAAAATCCACCAACGCTGGCGCAATTCAGCCAACTGGAGCATGTGGTGGTATCGCCGAACGGCGGTGGGTTCAGCGGCATCACCGATCAGGCGTTGGAACAGGTAGGGCTTTCGCGCCGGGTTGTGCTTTCTGTGCCGCACTTTCTCTTCGTGATGTCCGTGTTGGTGAAAACGGATTTGGTGGCCATGCTGCCAGAACGACTGGTACGTGATAGCACAACGTTGCAGATCGCCGAACCACCGGTGGAAGTGCCGGGCTATGAGATGGCGATGCTGTGGGATGAGCGTTCCCAGCGCGATCATGCTCATCAGTGGTTGCGGGAACACATTGTTCAATCGCTGTGAAACCTATTCGCCCTCTGGCTCACCGTTTTGCAGCAAGGCGTGTTTTTTCAGCATGCCACGCAACTGATGGTAGGTCAGCCCCAGCAACTCCGCCGCTTTGCGCTGGTTGAAACGACCCTGTTGCAGCGCAACTTCCAGCAGGTCTTTTTCCTGCTGATGCTGCCAGGCTTTCAAATCCAGCGGCAGCGTGGGGAGGCCGCTAGCCTGCGGTGGCGTGAACTCTACCTGTGCTGAACGTTGAGCAAACGGGTTAATGATGATCTCGTCCAGTTCACTGCTGCTTGAGCCGTGGCGATACACCGAACGCTCCACCACATTCTTCAACTCACGTACGTTACCCGGCCAGTTGTAACTGAGCAAAGTGGCTTGCGCATGTTGGCTGAAGCCGGGGAACAGCGGCAAGGAGAGTTCACGGCACATCTGAATGGCAAAGTGTTCGGCCAGTAGCATGATGTCCTGCTGGCGTTGGCGCAGTGGTGGCAACTGCACGACATCGAAAGCCAGGCGATCCAGCAAGTCGGCGCGGAACTTACCGGCGGCGGCGAGCGCTGGCAGATCGTCGTTAGTGGCGCACACCAAGCGCACATCCACCCGCAGTGGCTGGCTGCCCCCGACGCGCTCCAGATGACCATATTCAATCACCCGCAGCAGTTTTTCCTGCACCAGCATTGGCGCTGTAGCCAGTTCATCCAAGAATAACGTGCCGCCGTCGGCCCGTTCAAAGCGGCCAAGATGGCGCTTCTGCGCGCCGGTAAAAGCGCCTGCTTCGTGGCCGAACAGTTCCGAATCCAGCAGGTTTTCGTTCAGTGCCGCGCAGTTGAGTGAAATAAACGGCCCCTGCCAACGGTTAGAAAGATAGTGCAAACGGTGGGCGATCAGTTCTTTACCGGTGCCGCGCTCACCAATCACCAGCACCGGTTTGTTCAGCTTCGCCAGTTGTGAGACTTGCTCCAGCACTTCAACAAAGGCGTTTGCCTCGCCCAGCAGGTTTTCTAACGGTTCGCTCATGATGAAATTCGCCAATGTTTGGTGAAAATACTCACTCTACAGCAAGCATGGCGAGTGTCAAAAACAAATATTCCTTTATTTTCAATAAAATAAAAGTTGGCACGGATTTTGATAAGGTATTGGGACGAACAGTATGATTCAACGCGGCGTTTCAGACGCCGACCTATAACCAAGAGGAAGTGAATTATGGGTATTTTTTCTCGTTTTGCCGACATCGTGAATGCCAACATCAACACTCTGCTGGATAAAGCAGAAGATCCGCAAAAACTGGTGCGTTTGATGATCCAGGAAATGGAAGACACTCTGGTAGAAGTGCGCTCTACCTCGGCGCGGGCGCTGGCGGAGAAAAAGCAGCTACTGCGCCGTATTGAGCAAGGTGAAAGCCAGCTCAACGACTGGCAGGATAAAGCCGAACTGGCCCTGCGCAAAGATAAAGAAGATCTGGCGCGCGCTGCGCTGATCGAAAAGCAGAAAGTGGCCGATCTGATCGCCACACTGCGCCATGAGGCCGCCACGGTGGAAGAAACGCTGGCTCGCATGAAGAGCGAAATTGGCGAACTGGAAAACAAACTGACCGAAACGCGGGCGCGCCAGCAGGCGTTAACCCTGCGCCATCAGGCGGCCTCTTCTTCACGCGATGTGCGCCGCCAGCTAGACAGCGGTAAACTGGATGAAGCCATGGCGCGTTTTGAGCAGTTCGAACGCCGGATTGACCATATGGAAGCCGAAGCGGAAAGCATCGGTATCGGTAAAAAGAAAAGCCTGGAGCAGGAATTTGCCGAACTGAAGGTGGATGATGCCATCAGCGAGCAACTGGCGGCCCTGAAGGCCAAAATGAATCGCTCAGAGTAATCTTTCAGCGGCCACTGCTTCGTGGCCGCTTACCAAAACTAATAAGAAGGAATCGAAATGAGTGCTCTATTACTTGCCATCCCGTTGACAATCTTTGTGTTGTTTGTCGCGCCGATTTGGCTTTGGCTGCATTACAGCAACCGGCAACAGAGCGGCATTCAACTGAGTCATCAGGAGATGCAACGGCTTGCACAGTTGGCGGAAGATGCCAAGCGCATGCGTGAACGTATTCAGGCGCTGGAAGAAATCCTTGATGCCGAACACCCAAATTGGAGACAGTCTTAATGGCGAATACCCTGGGCAGTAAAAAGCTTTATCGCGTTCCTGAAGAAGGCATGCTGAAGGGAGTTTGTGCCGGTTTGGCGCACTATTTTGATGTTCCAGTACGGTTAATCCGTGTGATGGTCGTGTTGTCGATGTTTTTCGGGCTGTTTTTCTTCACTATAGTGGCCTACATCGTACTGACCTTTATGCTGGACGAAGTGCCTGCCAGCCGCTACGAAAATGAACACCCGCAAACCCCGCGCCAGTTGCTGGATCAACTGGAGTACGAGTTGGGCAGCGGTGAGCAGCAGTTACGCCAGGTCGAACGCTACGTCACGTCTGATACCTTTGGTGTGCAGAGCCGTTTCCGTAAGCTGTAACCTGTCTGGTTAAGGGCATTTGCCAAGGAGAACAATGAAACGACTACAAAATGAATTAACTTCGCTGGTCAACCGCGGCATGGATCGCCACTTGCGGTTGGCGGTGACCGGCCTGAGCCGCAGCGGCAAAACCGCGTTTATCACCGCTTTCGTTAATCAGTTGCTTCATGTTCACAGCGGCGCACGTATGCCGCTGTTTTCAGCGGTGCGGGAAGAGCGCCTGCTGGGGGTGAAACGCATTCCGCAGCGCGATCTCGGTATCTCGCGTTTTACCTATGATGAAGGCTTGGCACAGCTTTACGGCACTCCGCCGAGCTGGCCAACGCCGACGCGCGGCGTCAGCGAGATCCGCCTGGCGCTGCGTTACCGCTCTAATGACTCGCTGCTGCGTCATTTCAAAGAAACCTCCACGCTGTATCTGGAAATTGTCGACTATCCCGGTGAATGGCTGCTCGATTTACCGATGCTGGAACAGGATTATCTGGCCTGGTCGCGCCAGATGGGCGGGCTATTGCAGGGGCAGCGCGCCGAATGGGCCAAACCTTGGCTGGCGTTGTGCAAGGATCTCGATCCGCTGGCACCGGCCGATGAAAACAAGCTGGCAGCAATCGCGCAGGCTTATACGGATTATCTGTTGCGCTGCAAAGCGGAAGGGCTGCACTTTATCCAGCCGGGCCGCTTTGTATTGCCGGGCGATATGGCCGGTGCGCCAGCCTTGCAGTTTTTCCCGTGGCCGAACGTTGATGCTGCTGGGGAGTCACGGCTGGCGCAGGCGGATAAGCACAGCAACTTCGGTATGCTGCGCGCGCGCTTTAACTATTATTGCCAGTCGATCGTCAAAAATTTCTACAAAGAGCATTTTGTCCGTTTCGATCGCCAGATTGTGCTGGTGGATTGTTTGCAGCCGCTCAACAGCGGGCCGCAGGCGTTCAACGACATGCGGCTGGCGCTGACGCAACTGATGCAGAGCTTCCATTACGGTAAACGCACGCTGTTCCGCCGCCTGTTCTCGCCCACCATCGACAAGCTGATGTTTGCCGCCACTAAAGCGGATCATATTACTGCCGATCAGCACGCCAACCTGGTTTCACTGTTACAGCAACTGGTGCAGGAAGCCTGGCAAAATGCTGCATTTGAAGGGATCAGCATGGACTGCGTTGGGCTGGCGTCGGTGCAGGCCACCGAAAGCGGCATTGTGGATCACCATGGGCAGCGCATTCCTGCCTTGAAAGGCCATCGCTTGGATGATGATACGCCGCTGACGGTTTTCCCTGGTGAAGTGCCCGCCCGTTTGCCGGGCCCGGCGTTCTGGCAGCAGCAAGGGTTCCATTTTGACGAATTCCGCCCACGGGCGATGAGCGTCGACAGTCCGTTACCGCACATCCGTCTGGATGCGGTAATGGAGTTTTTATTGGGAGATAAATTGCGATGAGCGAGCCGTTAAAACCGCGTATCGATTTTGCCGAACCGTTGCAACCGCCACAGGAGCCGGTATTGCGCGCTGGAGTGGCGTTTGACGAATTGCAGGCCGAAAAATTTTATCCTGCGGCCCCTGAATGGGAGCAGGAAGAGGAAGAAGGGCGTGCCGAAGGGATCATCAATGCGGCATTGAAACCCAAGCGTAGCCTGTGGCGCAAAATGGTCAACACCGGGTTGCTGCTGTTTGGCGTCAGCGTGGTGGCACAGGGCATTCAGTGGCTGCATACCTCTTGGGTGCAACAGGATTGGATCGCCCTTGGCGGCGGCATGGCCGGTGGTTTGATTGTGTTCGCCGGTATTGGCTCGGTGGTGGGCGAATGGCGGCGGTTGTATCGCCTGCGTCAGCGTGCGGAAGAACGTGATGAAGCGCGTGAGCTGTTGCACAGCCATGGTTTGGGAAAAGGGCGTGAATTCTGTGAAAAGCTGGCGCGGCAGGCCGGTTTGGATCAAGGCCACCCGGCATTGCAACGCTGGCAGGCTTCGCTACATGAAACCCAAAACGATCGTGAGGTGGTGGCGCTGTATGCCAAGCTGGTACAACCGGTGTTGGATAATCAGGCGCGGCGTGAGATTAGCCGTTCGGCGGCGGAGTCGGCGCTGATGATCGCCGTCAGCCCATTGGCCCTCGTGGACATGGCGTTTATCGCCTGGCGCAATATCCGCCTGATTAACCGCATTGCGGCGCTGTATGGCATTGAGTTGGGCTATTTCAGCCGCATTCGCCTGTTCCGGCTGGTGCTGTTGAACATTGCCTTCGCCGGGGCGTCTGAACTGGTGCGGGAAGTGGGGATGGACTGGATGTCGCAGGATATTGCGGCGCGGCTGTCTGCCCGTGCGGCTCAGGGGATCGGTGCTGGGTTGTTGACCGCACGCCTGGGTATCAAGGCGATGGAGTTGTGCCGCCCGTTACCTTGGCTGGAAGACGACAAACCGAAACTGGGGGATTTTCGCGGCCAGTTAATCGCGCAGTTGAAAGACACCATGAAGAAAAGTGAAAGCAAGGCCAAATAACCTCAAAGATTGCGTCAGATGGCGCAGTCTTCCTATTGGCTGTCGGTAGCATGAGTTTGTAACCCCCGATTGACGAAAGACGATCTTCCTGCATCTGCATTATATTTCCCTGAAAAATCACACATGGTTATGATAACTCTCTGACAATAAGCTAAAATTACGCCGATGGTGTTATTCAGTTGCGTTTAAAATCAGCAGCGACAGCGATAAATCAGAGATCTGTCAACTTTTACTGACAGATCGCTTCTTCCGTTCGGGGGGAGAGGGTATCATCATCGTTAGTCATCCCCGCACTTGCAGAGATAAGGCCAATACTGATGCGTTTGGAAGTATTTTGCGAAGACCGTCTCGGTCTCACTCGAGAGTTACTCGATCTCCTGGTGTTGCGCAGCATCGATTTGCGCGGCATCGAAATTGATCCTATCGGCCGTATTTACCTGAATTTTTCCCAGTTGGACTTTGATACGTTTCGCGCCCTGATGGCCGAGATCCGTCGCATTAGCGGCGTCACTGACGTGCGTACCGTCAGCTTTATGCCTTCGGAGCGTGAACATCGCGCATTGCGCGCGTTGTTGGCGTCGATGCCTGAGCCAGTGTTCTCCATCGATATGAAAGGCAAAGTGGAGCTCGCCAACCCGGCGGCGCTTGCGCTGTTCAACTTCAGCGAAGACAAGATCCGCAACCAGACGGTGACGCAGCTGATCGGTGGCTATAACTTTGGCCGCTGGCTGGAAAGCGAGAATACCGCGCCGCACTCTGAGCGAGTGGTGATCCGCAGCCAGGATTTCCTGATGGATATCACGCCGATCTACCTTGAAGATGAGAATCAGCAAAATTCTACGGTAGGTGCGGTGGTGATGCTCAAATCCACCGCGCGCATGGGCCGTCAGCTACAAGACCTGTCGGTGAATGATGATACCGAATTTAACCATATCGTGGCCGTCAGCCCGAAAATGCGCCATGTGTTGGAACAAGCACGCAAGCTGGCAATGCTGGATGCACCGTTGCTGATTGTTGGCGATACCGGCACCGGTAAGGATATTTTGGCGCGTGCCTGCCACCTGCGCAGCCCGCGCGGCAAACAACCGTTCCTGGCGCTTAACTGTGCCGCATTACCAGACGACGTGGTGGAGAGTGAACTGTTTGGCCACGCGCCGGGCGCTTACCCGAATGCGCTGGAAGGCAAAAAAGGCTTCTTCGAGCAGGCCAATGGTGGCTCGGTATTGTTGGATGAGATCGGCGAGATGTCGCCACGTATGCAAACCAAGCTGCTGCGCTTCCTCAATGACGGTACTTTCCGCCGCGTGGGGGAAGAACATGAGGTGCATGTGGATGTGCGGGTGATCTGTGCCACGCAGAAAAACCTGACTGAGCTGGTTCAGCGCGGTGAGTTCCGCGAAGATCTCTATTATCGCCTCAACGTACTGACCATCACCATTCCACCGCTGCGTGAACGCACGCAAGATATCATGCCGCTGACCGAACTGTTTGTGGCACGCTTTGCCGACGAGCAGGGCGTGGCGCGGCCGAAACTGGCCAACGATCTCAACAGTTTCCTCAGCAAATACGGCTGGCCGGGCAACGTGCGTCAACTGAAGAATGCCATCTACCGCGCGTTAACGCAGACCGATGGCTATGAACTGCGCCCACAGGACATCATTCTGCCGGAGTTTGAAGTGGAGATATCGCTGGGGGATGAAGTGCTGGACGGTTCGCTGGATGATATCAGCAAGCGCTTTGAACGTTCGGTGTTGACTCGCCTTTACCGCACTTATCCCAGCACGCGCAAACTGGCCAAGCGTTTGGGCGTTTCCCATACCGCGATCGCCAATAAACTGCGCGAATATGGCCTTAGCAGCCGTAAGCCGGCGGATGAGAGCGAGGAGTAGTTTTATAGACGTTATCTTTCAAGCTCCTAGTCACCCGCCAAGTTGGTGATTGGGAACTTGAAATTTGTGCGATCTTTCTGGGCTAAGTAACCAAGATGAATTAACGCCAGGGAAAGTGGCGAGTGGTTTCCTGAGACTGGCTGAGAATACGGATCACCGTCACTATGGATTCAGCCGGTATAAAGAAGATGACATGCTGTTCTACCGGCAATGAATAAATTTGGTCGCCCAACTCTGGCCTGAATGTACCGATGCGATGCCTCGATAAGACATCAAACAAATCTGAAAACCGGCTGATATACTCATCGGCTTTTGCCAAGCCAAATTGCTCATAGCTGTATAGCCAGATGGATTCCAAATCTTCCGTTGCTTTCGGTGTCAACTCAATCGTTTTCATGGCCAGCCCGAGCCTTTGCTTTCACTCGCTGCAAAAACGCATCCTTATTCCATGACTCTGGCGTACCGTTGTCGAGCCCTTCTGCCAGTAGATCCCGCAATGTTTGCAGACGTGACTCAGCCTGTTTTTCGCGTAATAGACGCAAAGCATCCCGCAAGACTTCACTTTGCGTCCGATAATCGCCGGAACGAACCAGTGAATCGATAAACTCACGGAGTTCGTCGCCGATATCAACCGTCATGGTACGTGCCATACTATGCTCTCTGAATGTAAGATTTGATCTTACATTCAGTGTATACCCCTAATTATGGCGTTACCAGTGATGGGCGAAGAGAAGCGCCAGATGAATGGGGGGCAGGGGTATGGTTCGGAGCAATGCAGGGGGCATAATAAAACGCCCCTGGTCACGAAGGCCAGGGGCGTTTTGGATATCAAAAGCCAGCGGGCTTTTTCATATCTGCAAAGTGATTACAGCGCAGCGAGTGCCGCATCGTAGTCGGGCTCAGTGGTGATCTCATTCACCAACTCGCTGTACAGCACCTTGTCTTGACCATCCAGCACCACCACGGCACGGGCAGCCAGGCCAGCCAATGGGCCTTCGGCGATTTCCACGCCATAAGCGGATTTGAATTCGCCGCCGCGCAGGGTCGATAGCATCACCACGTTATTCAGGCCTTCTGCACCGCAGAAACGAGACTGGGCGAACGGCAGATCGGCAGAAATGCACAGCACTACGGTGTTATCCATGCTGCTGGCCAGTTGGTTGAATTTGCGTACTGAAGCAGCGCAGACGCCGGTATCAATACTTGGGAAAATGTTCAGAACTTTGCGTTTACCGGCAAAGCTGCTCAGCGTGACGTCTGACAGGTCTTTGGCAACCAGTGTGAAACCTTTAGCCTGCTCGCCCTGTTGTGGCAATTTGCCTGCTACAGTGACAGGATTGCCTTGAAAATGTACGGTCTGAGTCATTGATTTATTCCTTTCAACGAAGTTTATACAAAGATTCAAATCTAATTAACATTAGATTCACACCCTGCGATCAGTTTAAGTCAATGATAGCGACTTAGATATATAAAGTTTGCTAAATAGTTGTATATATTGAAATACCCCTGCGCAGTGGAATGACTTTATGCGCTTTTTTTGTTCAGGAGCCGTTATGAGAAGCATGCGTTTTTACCCGGAAGCCTGGCCACTGCATACGGCGTTTGTGATTGCCCGTGGCAGCCGTACAGAAGCCAAAGTGGTGGTGGTTGAAATTGAACAGCAAGGGGTGTACGGCGTAGGGGAATGCACGCCTTATCCCCGTTACGGCGAGAGCGAAGCCTCGGTTATAGAACAACTCGCTAACGTAATGGCAGCGGTGGAGCAAGGTGTCTCGCGGGAGGATTTGCAGCGGCTGATGCCTGCTGGCGCGGCGCGCAATGCCATTGATTCGGCCCTGTGGAACTTGGAGTGCCAAATTAATGGCCAGGATCTGTGGCATCGCTGCGGCGTTGAAGCACCACAGCGTATTGTGATGGCGCAAACCGTCAGTATCGGTACACCGGAAGCGATGGCGTTTGCGGCCAAAGAGTTGGAACAACAGGGGGCCACGCTGCTGAAAATCAAACTCGACGACCATTTCATCAGCGAAAGGCTGGTGGCGATCCGTGCCGCTGTGCCGGAAATAACGCTGATCGTCGATGCCAACGAATCCTGGCAGGCGGAAGGGCTGGCTGCGCGTTGCCAACTTTTGGCCGACTTGCGGGTAGCAATGCTGGAACAACCGCTACCGGCGGCCGACGATAGCGCTCTGGAAAACTTCATCCATCCGTTGCCAATTTGTGCCGATGAAAGTTGCCACACCAGCGCCGATCTGGTGCAGTTGGCCGGGCGCTATCAAATGGTCAATATCAAGCTGGATAAAACCGGTGGCCTGACCGAAGGGCTGAAATTGGCCGCGCAGGCGCGGGCGCA
Organism: Serratia sp. HNCC26DJ206; assembly: GCF_057180605.1. Taxonomy (NCBI): domain Bacteria; kingdom Pseudomonadati; phylum Pseudomonadota; class Gammaproteobacteria; order Enterobacterales; family Yersiniaceae; genus Serratia; species Serratia sp. HNCC26DJ206. The sequence goes on along the minus strand of NZ_JBXUGP010000004.1, from coordinate 163,997 downwards.
AGGTTTCGCTATTATGCTCGGCTGTATGCTGTGTACTTCAAGAGCCATCGCCGCCGCATTGCCGCTGGTACCCGGTGCGCGCTTTGTCGATCTTGATGGCCCCACCTGGTTGGCTAAGGATGTGGAACCCGGTTTGGTCTTTGAATGCGGCGCAATTGACCTTTAACCGCGCCGCAGACTGCTTTAGTTCTGGTACGTCAGCAATTCCACCATCGCTTCCAGATAGCTTTCGCTGGCCGCATCAGCAGAAATCGGTGGGAGTTCGGCAGTGATGCAGGGCAGTGAGAGATCGGCGCACCAACTGCCGAATGAGCCGGGCGTTTCGTAACCCACGCTGGTTACCAGCGGCAGAGTAAACTGATGCGCCAGCCAAACGCCCAGTTTGGTGCTTTCTGGATCTTCAATACAGGCCAGCGGCTCATGGAATGATACTACCCAACGCGGTTTCAGGCTGTGGATAAGGCGACATAGCGCCTGTGTTTCCGGTTCGGAACCCGGCCTGCCGCCGGTGGAAAGACGCACATCGCGTGCCTGTGCGGCGCTGTTCCACCGGTAAACCGTGTCGCCAGAGCGCCAGTTGGCGGCTGGGAAATTACGATTGAGATCGACACCGTTGGCATTGGAACGTAACCCGAGTTGGCAACCATCCGGGTTGACCGCCAGGATCACGTGGTGGCGCAATTGAGAAGGCGCGATGCTGCGTAACGCGCAGGATAGCGTCACAACCGCGGCGGTTTCATCGCCGTGGGTGCCAGCAATCACCAACCCCGTTTCCGGGCCACGGTGCGCGGCCGGGAAGTAGAGCAATGGAGCGCCTAATAACGACTTACCGTAACTTTCACCGGCAATGGCCAGTTGGCCACGCTCACTGCGCGGTTTGTGTTGGATCATGGTGTAGTCCCTTCATGCCAAGGTATTCCTTCGTACCGGAGATTGCAGTGGTGCATTCCTGCAACATCGAGTAAGACGTGATTGCTAATTTATTCAGTGTATTACGTTTTAACTTATCTTTCCCAGTGTCTATGCGAATAAAACCACGGCTGTTGTTATACTATCGGCAGAAGTTAATCATAAAGAGGATTTAACATGCCAGTTGCCAGAATAGTTGCTCGCTATAGCGAAAACGCCAAGGATACCATCACGCTGCTGTGCGGCGTGGATGCGGAAAACCAGATCCGTCAGGGTGAGTGGTTTGGTGTGGTGAAAAACGACGACGGGCGTGGGGATGAATCCAACTATCCGTTTACCTTGCACGTTGATCATCAGAAAGGCGAGTTCTACCTCGACTATGGTTATGACGATGTCGACTCGCGCCAGCTACAGAAAACTGACATTCAGCTCAACCCGTTAGTGGAAAAGAGCTATTTCACCATTTTTGACGAGGAAGAGGGTGAAGAGTTTAGCTATCAGATCGTGAGTATTCATCTCTACGATTGATCCTCGCTAATAATGAATAACGCCCGTATTGCGCCTGCCGTAATACGGGCGTTTTTTATCGTCTGACGCCCAGTTTTTGTAATCTTGTCTGTGCTGGACTAGGGGGGAAGCGTATCTTGTGCTATATGATAGATAATTCAGATGGTTAACTGGGGTAGATCAAGATGGCGATAAGCAAGATTCAGCAAAGTTTCCGGTTGGCGCTTTGCGCAGCAGCAATTGGCGCAGGGTTCAGCGGTGCAATAGCGGCTCAGGTTCCCCCAGGCACCGTGTTGGCGGAGAAACAGGAGATTGTGCGCCATATCAAAGATGAACCGGCCTCTCTGGATCCGATTAAAGCGGTAGGGCTGCCGGAAGCCCAGGTGGCGCGCGATCTGTTTGAAGGCTTAGTGAATCAAGGGGCCGATGGCAAAGTGATCCCCGGTGTTGCGAGCCGTTGGCAGACATCCGATAACCAAATCTATCTGTTTACGCTGCGCAAAGACGCGCGTTGGTCAAACGGTGACCCTGTCACGGCTAAAGACTTCGTCTATAGCTGGCAGCGGCTGGTCGATCCGAAAAACCTGTCGCCATTTGCCTGGTTTGCCCAGTTAGCCGGGATCCAAAATGCGGATGAAATCATCGCAGGTAAATTACCGGTCGATAAGCTGGGTGTGACGGCGGTAGATGCCCATACGCTGAAAGTACAGTTGAATAAGCCGGTGCCGTACTTTGTCAGCTTGACCGCCAACTTCAGCCTGTTCCCGGTGCCGCAGGCCACCGTGGAGAAATTGGGTAATGATTGGACCAAAGTGGGTAATCTGGTCGGTAACGGCGCATTCAAGCTGCAAGATCGGGTAGTCAACGAGAAACTGGTTTTGGTGCCGAATGAACATTATTGGGATCACGCCCGTACCGTGCTGACCAAAGTCACCTTTGTGCCGATTAATCAGGAATCTAACGCCACCAAGCGTTATCTGGCGGGGGATATCGATATCACCGAATCCTTCCCGAAAAACATGTACCAGAAATTGCTGAAGGATATTCCGGGCCAGGTATATACCCCGGATCAGCTCGGCACCTATTATTACGCTTTTAATACCCAACGTGCGCCAACCAATGATGTGCGCGTGCGCAAGGCGCTGTCGTATGCCATCGATCGCAAGATTATTGCCGAGAAAGTGTTAGGCACCGGCGAAAAACCGGCTTATCACTTCACGCCGGATGTTACTGCTGGTTTCCAACCAGAAACCAGCCTGTTACAGCAACAGTCACAGGAAGAATTGGATGCGCAAGCCAAGGCGCTGATGCAGGCCGCAGGCTATGGCCCGAACAAACCACTGACGTTGACATTGCTGTATAACACGTCGGAAAGCCATCAGAAGATCGCCATTGCCGTGGCATCGATGTGGAAGAAAAAGCTGGGGGTGGATGTCAAACTACAGAATCAGGAATGGAAAACCTATATTGACAGCCGTAATACCGGTAATTTCGACGTGGTGCGTGCTTCCTGGGTTGGGGATTACAACGAGGCTTCAACCTTCCTCTCGTTGTTGACCTCCGCCCACAGTGGCAACATCGCCAAATTTAAAGACCCGGAATACGATAGCCTGTTGGCCGAAGCCAGCCGTGAGACAAACCCGGCGGCGCTGGCCGATGATTACAATAAGGCCGAACAGATGATTGCTGCGCAGGCACCGATTGCGCCCATTTATCAGTACACTAATGGCCGTTTGATCAAGCCCTGGGTGAAAGGTTACCCAATCGCTAACCCGGAAGATGTGGCGTATAGCCAGGAAATGTATATCCTGAAGCACTGATCCTCAGGTTCTTATTGCATTCAAGGCCCCGCTAAAATGTGGGGCTTTTTTGTCTAAGCATGAAAAATATTGTTAAAGTTGAGGCTTGAGGAAGCACTGGCCTGGCGACAGGCGTTTGCTAAATAGCCTAATAGAGAGAGGGTATTGAATGGATGTCATTGAGGGGCGCGATCTGCAGGTGCCCGACGCGGTGTACGCGTATCAACTCGACGGCAAAGGCGGAACGACGCCGATTGATTATGAAGATAAAGTCACCCGTGATGAACCTTGCTGGCTGCATCTCGATTATGCCCATGCGGCAAGCGCTGAATGGTTGGCGACAACACCGCTGTTGCCAGATGCAGTGAGGGAGGCACTTTCTGGCGAAAGTACACGCCCGCGCGTCAGTCGTTTAGGTGACGGCACCATGATCACGCTGCGCGGGATCAATTTTAATGCTGACTCAAGGCCCGATCAGTTGGTCACGTTCCGCGTGTATATGACCGATAAGCTGATTATCTCTACCCGGCACCGCAAAGTGTACTCCATCGATGCCGTAGTCAACGAACTGCAAAACGGTTCTGGGCCGATCAACAGCGGCGATTGGTTGGTGGAGATTGCCGATGCCTTGACCGATCACACCAGCGAGTTTATTGAAGACTTGCACGACAAAATTATCGATCTGGAAGACGCGTTGCTGGAACAGCAGATCCCGGAACGTGGGCAGTTGGCGTTAATGCGTAAACAACTGATTGTGCTGCGCCGCTACATGGCACCACAGCGTGATGTGTTCTCACGTTTGGCCAGCGAGCGTCTGCCGTGGATGAGTGATGACGATCGTCGCAGAATGCAAGACATCGCCGACCGTTTGGGGCGCGGATTGGACGATCTGGATGGCAGCATTGCCCGCACGGCGATACTGTCTGATGAGATCACCACCGTGATGGCCGATGCCATGAACCGCCGCACTTACACTATGTCTCTGATGGCGATGGTATTCCTGCCCACTACATTCCTGACCGGGCTGTTTGGTGTGAATCTGGGAGGGATCCCCGGCAGCGGAAGCCCGCTGGCCTTTGCCTCTTTTTGTTTCATGCTGATGACACTGGTTGTCGGTGTGGCCTGGTGGCTGAAGCGCAGTCGGTGGTTATAATGACAATTTCAAAGTGCAGAGAGTAAATCCCACCTGCGTGAGAAGAGAGGGGGATAAAACGCAGTTAAAGTTGAGCGATATCAATATTCACCTGCGAGAAGTACGGCATGATCTCTCCCGCAGGTGAATGCAACGTCAAGCGATGGGCGTTGCGCTCCATAATTGTCTTACTTTCTTATTTTTAGAATTACTGCATAGCACATTTGATTCATACAATGCCGGTTTAATCACCGGCATTTTTTTCATCTTTTTTTACCTTAGCCAGGTTTTCATCGGCCAAGGTATTTCCTTTACGCGGCGCTTTCATCCCAGAAACTGGCTTCTATCTTGTGCCCGTCGAGATCGCGGACAAAACAACCGTAATAGGCTGCGCCATAGTGTGGTCGCGAACCTGGAGCGCCTTCTTCTTTAGCTCCCGTCGCCACCGCCTGCTGATAGAACTCATCAACCTGTTTCTTGCTGGTAGCAAAAAATCCTATATGTACGCCGTTGGCGGTTCCGGCAGGCTTACCGTCTATCGGTATTTGCAGCCAAAACTCGGGATAGTCACGGCCATAGCCGATGGCACCGGGGTGTTCCATCACGCGTCGGCAGCCTAAGGCACCAAGCACCTGGTCGTAAAATCGCGCCGCAGCATCAAAATTGTTGGTTCCCAACGAGACGTGGGACAGGCAGGGGGTAATGTTCATCGGTAATCTCCATTTTACTGTATAAATAAACAGTAATGAATAAAACCGTCACTGTCAGGTACTTTATGCGTGAAATGTGAGCAGGATCGAAAACCGTATGGGGAAAACGGTCCGCCTGCGGTTGCAGGCGGAAAGGAGGAGTTATTTAATTTCCAGCACGTTCAGGCGCTCAAACGCAGGCGCGCTCTGTTCATCTGCTTCTTCGGGCTGCCAGCCAACGTGTTGCAGCGGAATGTCTTCGCGGTCAAACGCCAGATCGCCGCCGTCTACCACTTCGCTGCCGTGGTGAATACCTTTGAAGTCAAACAAATCGGTATCGCACAGGTGAGAAGGCACCACGTTTTGCATCGCGCTGAACATGGTTTCAATCCGGCCTGGATAACGTTTATCCCAGTCGCGCAGCATATCGCCAATCACCTGGCGTTGCAGGTTCGGCTGTGAACCACACAGGTTGCACGGGATGATGGGGTATTCTTTGGCGATAGCGAAACGCTCGATATCTTTCTCGCGGCAGTAGGCCAGCGGGCGAATCACTACGTGCTTGCCATCGTCACTCATCAGCTTTGGTGGCATCCCTTTCAGTTTGCCGCCGTAGAACATATTGAGGAACAGCGTTTGCAGAATGTCGTCGCGATGATGGCCTAGAGCAATTTTAGTTGCACCCAGCTCAGTGGCGGTGCGGTAAAGAATGCCGCGCCGCAGGCGTGAACACAGGGAGCAAGTGGTTTTACCTTCTGGGATCTTCTCTTTGACGATGCCGTAGGTATTTTCTTCGACGATCTTGTACTCCACACCCAGCTTTTCCAGATATTCCGGCAGAATATGCTCCGGGAAACCGGGTTGCTTCTGATCGAGATTCACAGCAATCAGAGAGAAGTTTACCGGGGCGCTCTGTTGCAGATTGCGCAAGATTTCCAGCATGGTGTAACTGTCTTTACCACCAGACAGGCATACCATGATGCGATCACCTTCTTCAATCATATTGAAGTCTGCGATGGCTTCACCCACGTTACGGCGCAGGCGTTTTTGCAATTTGTTGAGGTTGTACTGCTCTTTTTGGTTTACCACGTGTTTCTCTTGCATGTTAGGGGCATTAGTCGCTATGCGCTGTATGGTACTTATTGCAGCGCTGAATGCCAGAGCGTTTTTCGTCATAGACGAAAAAAAGGCGCGAACCTGTCGCGCCCTGAGGGGATTACTCTGATGGCGACTTCTCTGCTTTTCCCGCCAGCAGGCTGAGGAAATCGTATTTTTGCTTCAGCTCTTTTTCTGCTGCTTGATAAAGCGCGGCAGCGACTTCGGGTTGCTGCGTATTAAGGCGGCGGAAACGCTGTTCTTTATTCAAGGTTGCGGCCAGATCGCTATTGGGTGGGCGCGAGTCCAGCACCAACGGCAGTTTGCCCTCATCGACCCGGCGCGGATCGAAACGGTATAACGGCCAGAAGCCTGTGGCGGTCAGTTGCTTCATCTGCTCGTGGCTGAGTGCCAGATCGTAACCATGCTCCTCGCACGGGCTGTAGGCGATGATCAACGATGGGCCCGGATAGGCTTCCGCTTCCTGAATCGCTTTCACCGTTTGGTTAAGCTGTGCCCCCAGCGAGATTTGCGCTACATACACATGGCCGTACATCATCATGCTGACGCCGAGATCCTTACGTGCCTTGCGTTTGCCGTGCTCACCAAACTTGGTGACCGCCCCCAGAGGCGTGGCTTTGGATTGCTGCCCACCGGTATTGGAATAGCATTGCGTATCCAGCACCAACACGTTGACGTTTTCCGTCAGGCTCAGCACGTGATCCAGCCCACCAAAGCCGATATCGTAAGCCCAGCCATCACCGCCAATCAGCCAGATGGATTTATCCACCAGATAATCGGCATCGGTGGCCAGTTGTTTGGCATCGTTGCCGGTCATCGTAGCCAATAGGCTGCGCAATTCGGCAATCTGCTGGCGGCGCGGTTCTGGTGCAATATCTTCAGCCTGCAAGGCGCTTACCAGTTCTGCTGGCAGCTGCGGTGCCAGGGTTTCCAGCAAGCGCAGCACGCGGCTGCGATGCTGATCCACCGTTAAGCGAAAGCCCAGGCCAAACTCGGCGTTGTCCTCAAACAGTGAATTGGCCCAAGCCGGGCCGCGCCCAGCCGCGTTGGTGGTATAAGGCGTGGTGGGCAGGTTGCCGCCATAGATGGAAGAACAACCGGTGGCGTTGGCGATCAGCAGTCGATCGCCATAAAGCTGGGTCAGCAACTTGATATACGGCGTTTCGCCACAGCCGGAGCAGGCACCGGAGTATTCGAACAGCGGCGAAATCAATTGTGAAGTTCGGATATCGATACGTTCTATCTGAGCAGGATCGATTTCCGGCAGTTGCAGGAAGAAGTCGTAATGGGCTTTTTCTTCCTCTAAATGCGCTAAGCGTGAAGCCATGTTGATCGCTTTGACCTCTGGGTTCTGGCGATCTTTTGCTGGGCAGACCTCCACGCACAGATTGCAGCCGGTGCAATCCTCTGGGGCGACCTGCAACACATATTTCTGGCCGCGCATATCGCGCGCTTTCACATCCAAGGATTGCAGTGAGGCAGGGGCATGCTCCATCGCCTGTGGCTGAACCACTTTGGCGCGGATGGCCGAATGCGGGCAGGCGGCGACGCAGTGGTTGCACTGAGTACATAAATCCGGCTGCCAGATCGGGATCTCTTCGGCAATATTACGTTTTTCCCATTGGGTGGTGCCTACCTGCCAGGTGCCGTCCGGCGGGAAAGCCGACACCGGCAAGGCATCACCGAGCCCGGCCAACATCGCGGCGGTAACGGTTTTGACAAAATCTGGCGCAGCATCGGCAACCACCGGCGGGCGCAGCGGGCTGTGGCTGTCGATGGGGTGCAGCGGGATCGCCGTCAACGCATTTAAAGTGGCACTCAGCGCCTGCCAGTTACGTTCGACAATCTCCGGGCCTTTATTGCTATAGCTGCGGGCAATCGCATCCTGCAACTGTTGCAGCGCCACATCGCTGGGCAAGATCTGCGTCAGATGGAAAAATGCCATCTGCATGACGGTGTTGATACGGGCACCCAGTTGGCATTCCCGCGCCAGTTTGGCGGCGTTGATAATGTAGAACTTCGCCTGGCGTTGGTTCAGCAGGGCCTGAACTTCCTGCGGCAAGCGCGACCAGACTTCTTCGGCGCTATACGGCGTATTCAGCAGGAAAGTGCCACCCGGCTTAAGGCGTTCCACCATTTGGTATTTGTCGATGAACTGCCACTGGTGGCAACCGACAAAATCGGCCTGAGTGACCAGATAGGCTGAATTGATCGGTTTTTCGCTGACCCGCAGGTGTGACACGGTTAAACCACCGGCCTTTTTCGAGTCATAGACAAAATAGCCCTGCGCGTACAGTGCGGTGCTGTTGCCGATAATTTTGATGTTGTTTTTGGTGGCAGACACCGAACCGTCGCTGCCCAGGCCATAGAACAACGCTTCCAACGAAGCGCGCGGCGGCAGAACTTCTGTGCTCAGCGGCAGGGAAAGACCGGTCACATCGTCGAAAATCCCCACGGTAAAGCGTGGACGGGGTTGATCCAACGTCAATTCTTTGAATACCGCCAGTGCGCAGTCTGGGCCGAACTCTTTGGAAGACAACCCGTAGCGCCCGCCAATCACCCGTGGCAACGTGGCGCGCTCGCCCCGGCTGAAGGCTTCCGCCAGCGCAGTCATTACGTCCAGATACAGTGGTTCAGCCAGTGCGCCGGATTCTTTGGTGCGATCGAGCACGGCAATTTTTTGCACGCTTTCCGGCAGCGCGGCGAGCAGGTGCTGGGCGGAGAAGGGGCGGAACAGGCGCACTTTCAGCACGCCAACTTTTTCCCCACGCGTCAGCAGCGTATCAATCACTTCTTCGCAGGTACCGATGGCCGATCCCATCAGGATCACCACGCGTTCGGCCTGCGGATGGCCATAATACTCAAACGGCTGATAGCGGCGGCCGGTCAGTTGGGCAAATTTCTCCATCGCTTCGCTGACGTGGCGGTAGGTCTGGTCGTACCACGGATTGGTGGCCTCGCGCGATTGGAAGTAGGTATCCGGGTTGGCAGAGGTGCCGCGTACTACCGGACGATCTGGCGAAAGCGCGCGGCTACGGTGCGCATCAATCGCTTCTTGCGGTAGCATTTGCAGCAGCGTGTCATCGCTCAGTGGGACGATCTTGTTGATTTCGTGCGAGGTGCGGAAGCCATCAAAGAAATGGATAAAGGGTATACGGCTGTTTAGCGTGGCGGTTTGGGCGATCAGCGCAAAATCCTGCGCTTCCTGCACGTTGCTGGCGCACAGCATGGCACAGCCGGTTTGGCGCACGGCCATCACGTCGGAATGATCGCCGAAGATCGAGAGCGCATGGGTAGCAACGGTGCGTGCCGCCACGTGCAGTACGAAGGGCGTCAGTTCCCCGGCCAGTTTGTACAGGGAAGGGATCATCAGCAGCAAACCTTGGGACGAGGTGAACGAGGTCGACAGCGCCCCGGTTTGCAGCGCACCGTGTACGGTGGCAATCGCGCCGCCTTCGGACTGCATTTCCACGACGCGTGGCACGTCTCCCCAGATATTTTTCCTGCCGTCGCCGGACCAGGAATCAGCCTGTTCCGCCATGGTTGAGCTTGGGGTAATGGGATAAATGGCAATCACTTCACTGGTGCGATAGGCCACGGAGGCGACAGCGTTATTACCATCGGTAGTTATCATTTCTGGTACCTTTCTGTGCTCACAACGCTGCAAAAGCGATCTTTTGCAGTAATGCTTAAAGTCTAACAGAGGGATATATTCACGCTTTATCGCATTTGTGTGGCTCGGATAACGTTGATGTAACGCGATATTTCTCCACGTCCAGGCTCAGCTAGGATATAGTGGCTGCGGTTTAAAACTAATTTAATCGCTGTGTTTCATACTAATAAAACTCCACTTAAACAGAAGAAAAACTAATGACCGGATTTATGTATTTAACCATGGCAATTATCGCTGAAGTTATTGCTACGACCATGTTAAAAGCCTCTGAGGGTTTTACCCGCTTATGGCCTTCGGTAGTGGTGGTCGTCGGCTATGCCATCGCATTTTGGGGGCTGTCGATGGTGGTAAAAACTATGCCGTTGGGGATTGTGTATGCTATCTGGTCGGGAATGGGTATCGTGCTGGTTTCAGTAGCGGCGGTGTTTATTTATCAACAGAAATTGGATCTGCCAGCGGTTCTTGGCATGAGCTTAATTATTGCCGGGGTGCTGGTGATTAATTTATTTTCAAAAGCGTCGGTGCACTGATTATTAGTGATGGTTGCGCTCAGAATTCCTCTCAGGTCAAAAAAAAGGCAAATAAACGCGCTGCGATATTCTCATTATTTAATTATCAGGCTAGATTAAATAGGCTTGTATCAGAGATAGGCTCTCAGCCCTCGGTGGGGCTTTGAGTATACCGTTTATAGCAATGGCGATTTTACACAGCAAAGTCGTAACGGGTTCAGAGGTAAAATAATGACTACAGCAAAATGGCTGCTTGCCAGCGTCGTACTGGTTTTGGCTGCTTGCAGCAGCAATAACAACGAAGAACCACCGCAGAAAGGCACCAGCGCCAATATTGGTATGATACCGACCAGCGCTCACTGCGCCAGCGTGGGCGGCGTGACCACCATCGCGCACAATCTGAACGGTGATACGTTGAGGATGTGCCAAATGCCAAACGGCAAGCAGTGTGAAGAGTCGGCGTTGGGGCAGGGAGCCTGCGCAGGCTGATGCAGTAGCCGGGCCACGCTGCTGGCCCGGTTAACATACTCGGCTTAGAGCTGGTTCGGGCAGCTTTCACCCTTGGAAAGCTGTTCGATATTTCTCAGCGTGGTTTCCGAAATGCTGGTCAGCGCCTCTTCGGTCAGGAACGCCTGGTGACCGGTGAACAGCACGTTATGGCAGGCCGACAGACGGCGGAACACGTCATCCTGGATCACGTCGTTGGATTTATCTTCAAAGAACAGATCGCGCTCGTTTTCGTACACGTCCATCCCCAGAGCACCAATTTTCTGCTGCTTCAGCGCGTCAATGGCCGCTGATGAGTCAATCAACCCGCCACGGCTGGTGTTAATCACCATTACCCCATCTTTCATTAGCGCAAAAGCATCGGCATTCAGCAGGTGATGGTTTTCCGGCGTCATTGGGCAGTGCAGGGTGATTACGTCAGATTTGCCATACAGGGTTTTCAGATCGACATACTCCGCTCCCAGTTCCAGCGCCTGTTCGCTCGGGTAAGGATCGTAAGCCAACAGCTTCATACCGAACCCTTGCAGAATGCGCATGGTGGCAATACCGATCTTGCCGGTACCGATCACCCCTGCCGTACGGTTGTGCATATTGAAACCGATCAGCCCTTCCAGTGAGAAGTTGGCGTCGCGGGTGCGTTGATAAGCGCGATGAATACGGCGGTTCAGGCACATCATCATGCCTACCGCATGTTCGGCGACCGCTTCCGGTGAATAGGCCGGAACGCGCACCACTTTGATACCCAACTCTTTAGCGGCCTCCAGATCAACGTTATTGAACCCGGCACAACGCAGGGCGAGGATCTCGATCCCCATTGCAGCCAATTCCTCCAACACTTCGCGGCAACCATCGTCATTCACAAAAATACACACCGCTTTGCAGCCGTGGGCGGTCTTGGCGGTTTTCTTGCTGAGAAGAAAATCAAAAAACTCCAGCTCATAACCAAACTGCTGATTTACCAGCTCAAGGTACTTGCGGTCATACTGTTTGGTACTGTAAATCGCCATTTTCATCGTGGTTTCTCCCGCGTAATCATCTGTTTAATTTAGTCTATTTTGCTAAATTCGACAATGAGTTAGCTTAGCCGTGCGCTAGTGGTGAACAAGGGTTTAGTGCTAGAAATCAGAGCATTAGTGGTTTTTACCGCGCCGAGGGGGATAGAAACCTATATATTACTAATGGGAATGTATCACCTTCACCTGATAGGGGATTCATGCCATCATTAGCCGCGATTTAACGGCAATGACTCTGTTTTATCAGTGTTTATCGGGAATAAAATCAGCGCGTAATGACAAAGAGATTAAAAATATCCATTGGGATAGTGGCGGGTATCCTCCTCCTGTTAATCACGCTGTGGCAGACGCTGCCACGCTGGTTGCCACGCGCTATCACCCCTTGGCTGCCGCAGGGTAGCCAACTGGTGTTGCAGGGGCCGTTGCGCTGGCAACAGGGGGCTCTGCGTATTGATGGAGTGCGCTTTAACGCGCAGGGTTGTGCCATCGCTGATGCCAGCAGCCTGAGCCTGGCTTATCAGCGGGGGCGCTGGTTGTTGAACGGCGATCGTCTGACGGTGGACACCGCCTGTCTGCCCAAATTACCCGCCGGTGATGCCAACCCGGCACCGCTGACGCTGGATCGGTTGCAAAGCCAGCTACCGCCGTTTGACCTGAATATCAATCTGTTCACTCTCGCCCCGTGGCAATTTTATGCCGGTAAATTGCAATTGTTATCTTCGGCCGATGGCCAGCAACTGCATTATCAGGGGGAAAATCTTACCGCCGAAGCGGTACTGGACGATCGTCAACAACTGACGTTCAATCGCCTGAGCATCACACCGCCCAATGCTGCGCCGCCGGTTCAACTGAGCGGTAAAATGACCGTGCCGCTGGATTTGAGCAGCCTGCCAGCTCAAGGGGCGCTGCGAGGGGAAGTACAAACCGTTTATCTGGACAATCCTTTGCTGCTGGATCTGCGCTGGCAACAGCAGCAAGGGGTGCTGATGTTAACGGAAAAAGGCAGCGACCAACCCTTGGCGACGTTGCCATGGGAAGTGACGCCCCAGCAGATCCGCATTAACCAGGGGGAATGGCGCTGGCCTTACGTTGAGCAACCGCTTAGCGGCGGATTGAGCTTGGCGCTGCATGACTGGAGTAAAGGGCTCGATGAAACCCAGATCAGCGCACGGTTGAACGTGATCACCGCTGGGCATAACGGCAAAGGCAACGCCGTGCTGACGCTGGGGCCGGGCAAAGTCGGGTTGACCAATAGCGATCTCAGCTTCCAACTGACCGGCCAAGCCAATCTGGCCGACTTTTCGTTCACTGCGTCGATCCCTGGCGTGATCGGCGGCACTATTCTCAACCCTACATTGGCCCTGCAACCCGGTTCGCTGCTGCGCGCCTGGGGGCAAGTCACGCCTGATATGAGGTTGGAAGAGGCCCGCCTGCCGCTGGCCGGGGTGAAAGTAACCGCCGCAGGGATCACCGGGCGGTTGCAGGCGATTGTTAGCGCCAGCGATCGCTATTGGGGCCGCTTCCGGCTGCATCTGGATGGGCAGGCACAGACGTTCTGGCCAGACAACGGTGACTGGCAATGGCACTATTGGGGGAATGGTCAGTTGCCTCCGCTACAGGCGGCCTGGGATGTGGCGGGCAGCGGCCGTTGGCAGGATTCCACCATTACGCTCAGCCAACTGTCGACCGGATTCAATCAGCTCAAATATGGCATGGTGACCGTGGTGGCACCACGACTGACGCTCAACCAACCCCTGGTGTGGCAGCGTGATGCCAGTGCGCCACGCTTTAATGGCGATCTGCAACTGGTGGCGGAGCGGGTCAACTTCAGCAATGGTGCTCATCTGCCGCCTTCGGTACTGAACTTGCAACTCACCGGTAAACAACCTGGCAATTTCCAATGGCAGGGCACGCTACAGGCCCAACAGATCGGGCCGATAGCCCTGCGTGGCCGTTGGGATGGCGAGCGCCTGCGTGGTGAAGGCTGGTGGCCGAAACAGTCGCTGACGGTATTCCAGCCGCTGATTTCGCCGGAGTTGAATTTCAAACTGCGCGATGGCCAGTTTTATGCGCAATCGGCGTTCTCCGCTGCACGCCAACAAGGCTTTGAAGCCGGTGGCCATTGGGTAGTGAGAAACGGTGGCCTGTGGCTGAGCGACGGTGAAGTGAGCGGGGTGGATTTTGTGCTGCCCTACCGGCTGACAAATCACCAATGGCAATTTGGTGCCAAACGGCCGGTGATGCTGCGCATCAAGCTGATCAGCAATTTGTTTGAAATGCAGAATATTACCGCCGATTTGCAGGGCACATATCCTTACAGCGAGGCACAGCCGTTGACGCTGAGCAACGTGGGTGTCGATATCCTTGATGGCCATATCAGCCTGTCGGCTTTGCGGTTGCCACAGCATGATGCGGCGGTATTGAAACTGGATAAGATCGAGCTCAGCGCGCTGTTTACCGCTCTGAATCCGAAGCAGTTTGCGATGTCTGGGCGCGTGAACGGTGAATTACCGCTGTATCTCAATCATCCTAAATGGTTGGTACGCGATGGTTGGATCGCTAATGATGGCGTGTTGACGCTGCGGCTGGATAAAGACATGGCCGATGCGATTGGCAGTAATAATCTGGCAACCGGCATCGCTATTGATTGGCTACGTTACGTTGAAATCAACCGCTCGAAGGCGCGGGTCGATCTCGACAATCTGGGTGAACTGACGCTGAAGGCGCAAATAAATGGCGCAAACCCACAGAAAAATGCCAAGCGTGAGATTATCCTTAATTACAGCCATCAGGAAAACGTGTTTCATCTGTGGCGCAGCTTGCGTTTCGGTGACAATTTACAGGAGTGGCTGGAGCAGGCCCTCTCACAACCTGGGGAACAACCATGAATAACACGACCGGGGCGTTGTTGGCTGCCGTACTAGGTGCTGGCTTACTGAGCGGTTGCGTGCCGCGTATTGAAGTAGCGACGCCGAAAGATCCGATCACCATCAATATGAACGTCAAAATTGAACATGAGATCCGCATCAAGGTGGATAAAGACGTTGAAAATCTGCTGAAAAACCAAAGCGATTTATTCTAGGAGCCGAGATGAAAAAACGTTATCTATGGTTGATAGGCGCTGGGTGGCTGTTCAGTGGGATGGTTCAGGCGCTGACGCTGGACGAAGCCAAACAACAGGGGCGGGTGGGTGAAACTTTGAGTGGCTATATCGCCCCCGTTAAGCAGGATGCAGAGACTGATGCCTTGGTACAGCGTATTAATACCGGCCGGGCCGAAAAATACCAGGAAGTGGCAGACAGCAATCACATTGCGATCGACCAAGTGGCGCGCCTGGCGGGGCAGAAACTGGTCACCCGCGCACCTGCCGGTGAGTTTGTTCGCGGAATCAACGGCCAGTGGCTGAAGAAATAAAAAAGCGCGCCCTTAGGCGCGCAACAGAAATGCAGTTATTTATTATTGTGGGGTAATACGAGTTTTGCAGGGTTTGTCTTACTCGATTCGCTCGTGGTGATTATGCCGCGATCACTTCAGCCAGTGCCGCTTTGGCATCGGCCTGCGCCTTGGTGGCAACGTCTGGACCATAGGCGATACCTTCAGCAAACACGAATTCCACCTCGGTGATGCCGATAAAGCCCAGGAACAAGCGCAGGTAAGGCTCGATCAGATCGGTTGCGGTGCCCTTATGGATGCCACCACGGCTGGTCAGAATAATAGCGCGCTTGCCTTTTACTAGGCCTTCTGGGCCACTCTCGGTATAACGGAACGTCACGCCAGCACGGGCAATCAGGTCAAAATAGTTCTTCAACTGGGTTGGGATGTTGAAGTTATACATGGGTGCAGCGATCACGATGGTGTCATTGGCCTGCAGTTCGGCAATCAGCTCATCAGACAGTGCCAGCGCTTCTTTCTGACGTGGCGTCAGTGGCGCATCTGAAGGACGCAGCGCACCCACCAGTTCACCATCCAGCACCGGGATTGGCTGTGCGGCCAGATCGCGCACGGTGATGGTATCGTTGCTGTGCGCCGTGGCCCACTGTTCAACGAAAAAATCGGCCAATTGGTTGGACTGGGAGTAGGCTGCCAGAATGCTTGATTTAAGAACCAAAACTTTGCTCATCGGTAGTTCCTTGGTTATGACAGTGACATCAGGACATGGTGTCCTTTGCATGGAATACACTCTATTCATCTTTATACAACAGGGATAGCGGAATATTTCGAGACCTTTGTTCGATTTTATTGAATGAAGTAAAAGCGGCTAAGCGGATGGATTATGGCGAGAAACTTCCTTGTGATATTCTGTCGTCCTGAAACCAAATGATGGTTACCCCTATTTAAAATCGTTGCTGTGCAGTGATAACGCAGCGAAGAAACAAGGAATACCGAACGTGAAATCTCCGCTCGCGGCACTGTCAGCGCAATTGTCTGACTTGATGCTCCGTGATCAACAGCGCTTGCAACGCCGATTGCAGGGGGCGCGCAAAGTCAAAAATCCCGATGCTCAACAGGCGGTTATTACTGAGATAACCGGTGATATCGCTCAGGCGTTGCAGAAAGCGCAGTCGCGCGCGGCGTCATGTCCAAAAATCTCTTACCCGGAAAGCCTGCCGGTCAGCCAGAAGAAACAGGACATCCTGAACGCCATTCGCGATCATCAGGTGGTGATCGTGGCCGGTGAAACCGGTTCGGGTAAAACCACCCAGTTGCCGAAAATCTGCCTGGAGCTTGGGCGTGGGGTAAAAGGGCTGATCGGCCATACCCAGCCGCGTCGCCTGGCCGCACGTACCGTCGCCAACCGCATTGCCGATGAGCTGGAAACTCCGCTGGGCGGCAGCGTGGGCTACAAAGTGCGCTTTAACGATCAGGTGGGTGAAAACACGCTGGTCAAACTGATGACCGACGGCATCCTGCTGGCCGAGATCCAGCAGGATCGGCTATTGATGCAGTACGACACCCTGATCATCGATGAAGCACACGAACGCAGCCTGAACATCGACTTCATTCTGGGTTATCTGCGGGAACTGCTGCCCAAGCGCCCAGATCTGAAAGTGATCATCACCTCGGCCACCATCGATCCGCAGCGTTTCTCGCGCCATTTCAATCATGCGCCGATTATCGAAGTTTCTGGCCGTACCTATCCGGTAGAAGTGCGTTACCGGCCGGTGGTGGATGACGCCGACGATACCGAACGCGATCAGTTGCAGGCGATCTTTGATGCGGTCGACGAACTGGGCCGTGAAGGACCGGGCGATATTCTGATCTTTATGAGCGGCGAGCGCGAAATCCGCGATACCGCCGATGCGTTAAACAAGCTGAATCTACCGCATACCGAAGTGCTGCCGCTGTATGCGCGCCTGTCGAACAGCGAACAGAACCGGGTGTTCCAGTCTCACCATGGCCGCCGCATCGTGCTGGCGACCAACGTGGCGGAAACTTCACTCACCGTGCCAGGCATCAAATACGTGATCGATCCGGGAACGGCGCGTATCAGCCGCTACAGTTTCCGCACCAAAGTGCAGCGCCTGCCGATCGAGCCGGTTTCCCAGGCTTCGGCTAACCAGCGTAAAGGCCGCTGCGGGCGCGTTTCTGACGGGATCTGTATCCGCCTGTATTCGGAGCAGGATTTCCTGTCGCGCCCGGAGTTTACCGATCCGGAAATTCTGCGTACCAACCTGGCTTCGGTCATTTTGCAGATGACCTCGTTGGGGCTGGGGGATATTGCCGCCTTCCCGTTTGTCGAAGCGCCAGATAAACGCAATATTCAGGATGGCGTGCGGTTGCTGGAGGAGTTGGGGGCGCTTAAAACCGCCGCCAATGGCCATTTCCAGCTCACGCCGCAAGGCCGCCAACTGGCCCAGTTGCCGATCGATCCGCGTCTGGCGCGCATGGTGCTGGAAGCGCAGAAGAGCGGCAGCGTACGTGAGATGATGATCATTACGTCCGCGCTGTCGATCCAGGATCCGCGCGAGCGGCCGATGGATAAACAGCAGGCTTCAGATGAAAAGCACCGCCGTTTTGCCGACAAAGATTCCGATTTTATGGCGTTCGTCAACCTGTGGGATTACCTGAAAGAGCAGCAGAAAGAGAATTCCTCCAGCCAGTTCCGCCGCCTGTGTCGCAACGATTTCCTTAACTATCTGCGTGTGCGTGAATGGCAGGATATCTACACCCAACTGCGCCAAGTGGTCAAAGAGCTGGGCCTGCCGGTTAACAGCGTGCCTTCGGACTACCGCAGCATACACACCTCTCTGCTGACCGGTTTGCTGTCGCACGTCGGGCAAAAAGATGCCGACAAGCAAGAGTTTACCGGTGCGCGCAACGCTCGTTTCTCTATCTTCCCCGGTTCTGGCCTGTTTAAGAAGCCGCCGAAGTGGACGATAGTGGCCGAACTGGTGGAAACCAGCCGCCTGTGGGGGCGCATTGCCGCGCGCATTGAGCCGGAATGGATCGAACCGCTGGCGCAGCATTTGGTAAAACACCATTACAGCGAACCGCACTGGTCGAAATCCCAGGGTGCCGTGATGGCCAGCGAAAAAGTCACGCTGTTCGGCTTGCCGATCGTCGCTGCCCGCGCGGTGAATTACAGCACCATTGATCCGCTGTTGTGCCGTGAGCTGTTTATCCGCCATGCGCTGGTGGAAGGGGATTGGCAGACACGCCACGCTTTCTTTGCTGCCAACCTGAAGCTGCGCGCCGAGGTGGAAGAACTGGAACACAAATCACGCCGTCGCGATATTCTGGTGGATGATGAAACGCTGTTCAGCTTCTACGATCAACGCATTCCTAGTGACGTGGTCTCTGGGCGACATTTCGATAACTGGTGGAAAGCGGCCGCTAAGCAGAAACCTGATTTGCTCAACTTCGAAAAAGCGATGCTGATCAAGGACGGTGCCAATAAGGTCAGTGCGCTGGATTATCCCAACACCTGGTATCAGGGCGATCTCAAGCTGCGCCTGACTTACCAGTTTGAGCCTGGCACTGGTGCGGATGGGGTGACGGTGCATATCCCACTGCCGATCCTCAATCAGGTGGAAGCGGCCGGTTTTGAGTGGCAGATCCCCGGTATCCGCCGCGAACTGATTATTGCTTTGATCAAATCGCTGCCGAAGCCGGTGCGACGTAATTTTGTGCCAGCACCCAACTACGCGGAGGCTTTTCTTGGCCGCGCCACGGCACTGGAAATGCCGCTGTTGGATTCACTGGAACGTGAGTTACGCCGCATGACTGGCGTGACGGTGTCACGTGAAAATTGGCAATGGGATCAGGTGCCCGATCATCTTAAAATGACTTTCCGCGTAGTGGGTGAAAAACACAAAACGCTGCGTGAAGGCAAAGACCTGCTGGCGTTGAAACTGCAACTGAAAGAGCAGGTGCAGGAAACGCTGTCGGCGGTGGCGGACGACGGCATTGAACAGAGCGATCTGCATATCTGGAGCTTTGGCAAGCTGCCTGAGTTTTATGAGCAGAAACGCGGTGGTTACTCGGTCAAAGCTTATCCGGCGTTGGTGGATGAAAAAGACAGCGTAGCGATCCGCCTATTCGACAGTGAACAGGAACAGCGGCAGGCCATGTGGCAGGGAACGCGCCGCCTGCTGCTGCTGAACATTCCGTCCCCGATCAAATATCTGCATGAAAAGCTGCCGAACAAAGCCAAACTGGGGTTGTATTTCAACCCCTATGGCAAAGTGTTGGATCTGATCGATGACTGTATCTCATGCGGTATCGACAAGCTGATTGCCGAACATGGTGGGCCGGTCTGGCAGGAAGAAAACTTTGCCCGGTTGCAGGCGTTGGTGCGTGCGGAGTTGAACGAAACGGTGGTAGAGGTGGCCAAGCAGGTCGAACAGATCCTGACCACGGTGTTTAACATCAATAAGCGCCTGAAGGGCCGGGTGGATATCTCACTGGCGCTGGCACTTTCAGATATTAAAAGCCAGCTTGGTGGCCTGATTTACCGTGGATTTGTTACTAATAACGGTTTTCATCGTTTGTCGGATACCCTGCGCTATTTGCAGGCCATCGAACGCCGGTTAGAGAAATTGGCCGTCGATCCGCAACGCGATCGCGCGCAGATGTGGCGAGTGGAGCAGGTGCAACAGGCGTGGCAGCAGTGGCTGAACAAACTGCCGCCGAAGCGTCAGCAGGACGATGAGGTGAAAGCCGTGCGCTGGATGATCGAAGAACTGCGCGTTAGCCTGTTTGCCCAGCAATTGGGCACGCCTTATCCCATTTCTGATAAACGTATTCTGCAAACTATCGATCAGCTTTCGGCGTAGATAATACCGCACCGGTCGTTGCCAGCTCGGTGCGGTCTCTTCAGCTATTTACCTGCCGCCAATGCATTCAGGGCATCGCGAATAGCGGTAACGGAAAGCGCTCTGTTGTCAGCCCGGTAACGATCTTCCGCTGCCGGTGCTGAACTCTGAATGGCGATCAGCCGCCAGCCATCATTGGTTTCCAGCAACAGCGGGGAACCACTGTCGCCCGGCAGCGTATCACATTGATGTGACAGCACGCCTTTTTGTGCCCAGCCGGTGATTTTGCAGCCTTGATGGCCATAGAGCTTGTCCAGATGATCTTCCGGATAACCGGCCTGAGTAATCAGGCGCTTCGTCTTCTTCAATGCCTGGGTTAATGCTTTACTGTCACCCTGCCACAGTGGTAGCGGTTTGATCGGCAAAGGGGTCTGCTCTTTCAGCCGAATCAGCGCAAAATCATAAGCGGCCGCGGCAGGAGGTACGATCCAACCGTCACCATCGGGTTTAAGCTTTTTGCCTAACTTCGGGTCAACCAGCGTTTCGATATTCTCCGTCTGGTATTGCCAGCCGTTGGTATTGGAAATAAAACGCAGAGTCACTGCCTTATCAAGATGACCCGGTGGTGCCAGTACGCAATGGCCCGCAGTGAGCGCCAAATGAGGCGAGATCAGCGTGGCGGTACACAGATTACCGCTGGCAGTTTCTACCTGACCAATGGCCTGCCAGGGTGATTCGCTGGTTTTTGCTACTTTGATGCGCTCATCTTTGCCGAAAAACAGGCGGGTTTGTTCTGCCTCAGACGCATCAGAAGGGCTGTCAGCGCGGGCGGAAAAGGATAAAACCAATGGAAATGAACACAGCAACAGCAACAGCAAAACGGGTATGCGCATAGGTTTCTTGTCTGACAAGTACGAATTTCCTATAAATACAATGAGTGCTAACTATAGACCGATTTGGCTATCGTGTGGATGGTCTGTCATTGATTTCCTGACAAAACTGACGGGAAATTAAAGATAAAAGAAGGCGGCGATTAATCCGCAAACGATCAGGGTGCCAAGGATGATCTCAAACAAGTAGCGACGCAGCATAGTGACAACCCCCGATGGTAAAACACCCGGCGAACCGGGTGTTGAGCAAAATTTGCCAGAACAGGTGAGGGGTGCCTCACGCCAGGTGGCTATCAAGCCGCCGGAGTTGCTGCTTTTTTACTGGCTTTTTTGTGATGTTTTTTAGCTGCCTGGGCTTTCTGAACGGCTGCTTTCTTGTGGTGCTTCTTGGCGGCTTGGGCTTTTTGTTCAGTGGCTTTCTTCGCGTGATGTTTTTTCGCATGAGTCGCTTTAGCCGGTGCAGCCTGAGTGGTGGTTGCACCAGGTGCCGCAGGAGCCATGGTATCAGCAGCGAAAGCAACAGAAGACAGACCCATTACTGCGGCAACCATCAGAGCTAATACTTTTTTCATGGTGAATCCCTCAAATTACGGTTTATGTTTTAACCCCACTGCGGGGCCGTTGAAACAATCTTATGTAAAGTCTGGAATACTTTCCGTGAGTGATTGGTTTCGGCTTGTAACTCAATGTACAGGGCCTTTATTTCTTATTTTAGTTACAACATACATTAGCTAATATTAACCCCAACATCTGCGGCTATAGTGCATCGGGTAACATCGCACACTCTGATATTTCTTAACGCTTAACAGTGGGAAAAGGCACGGAATACCCGTGCCAGAAGGGGATGACAATTACAGATAGCGGTTTTCCAAGTGCTGGCGGAAATAGCGTGGATTTAGCGTTTCACCCGTCGCATTGACGATCAGGGTCTCGGTCGAGTATTGGCTGCCGTGACGCCAGATATTTTGCTGCAACCAGTGGAACAGGGCGCTTAAGTCGCCCGCTGCGATATCATCGCTCAAATTGGGCAGCGCTTTACGTGCGTGCTGGAATAGCTGCGCGGCGTACATTGCACCAAGGGTATAGGTAGGGAAGTAGCCAAAAGTACCATCGGTCCAGTGAATGTCCTGCATGCAGCCATTACGATAATTGCTCACAGTATCTAACCCGAGATAGCTATGCATTTTCTCGTTCCACAACGCCGGAATATCCTCTACTTCAATCTCGCCTTCAACCAACGCCTGTTCGATTTCATAACGCAGAATCACATGGGCTGGATAGCTGACCTCGTCGGCATCAACGCGGATCAGGCCGGGTTTTACGCGCTGATTCAAACGGATAAAGTTGCTTTCTTCCAAGGCTGCCTGCTCACCAAACTGGGCGGTAACCAAAGGACGCAGGATCTTCAGGAAATCGCTGCCGCGTGCCAGTTGCATTTCAAAAAGCAGGCTTTGCGATTCATGAATGGCGGTAGAACGAGCCAGAGCAACGGGTTGGCCAAGCCACTCACGCGGCAGGTTCTGCTCGTAACGGGCATGGCCAGTTTCGTGCACGATGCCGAGTAACGCGGTAAGAAACTCATTCTCATTATAGCGGGTGGTAATGCATGCGTACATCTTCCGGCACACCGCCGCAGAACGGATGCACACTCACGTCAACACGGCCACCGTCGAAGTTGAAACCGAGCAGTTTCATGACGCTCAGGCCGAGTTTACGTTGCAGTTCAACATCAAACGGGCCCTGTGGGATCAGGCAAGGTTCTTTTGCCTGTTTGGCGACCACTTTTTGCAGTAAATCCGGTAGCCAGGTTTTTAGATCGCCGAAAATCCGATCCAGATCGCGGCTGCGCATGCCGGGCTCATACAGATTGAGCAAGGCGTCATAACGGCTGACACCGGCCGCTTGCGCCCGGATTTGTGCTTCTTCACGGGTCAGTTTGACCACTTCACGCAGGTTATCGCTAAAACCCTCCCAATCATTGGCAGGGCGTTGCGCGCGCCAGGCGTGTTCACAGCGTGCGCCAGCCAATGACTTTGCTTCAACCAGAGATTCTGGCACCAGCACGGCGTTATCATACTGGCGGCGCATTTCCAGTAGATTGGCGCTGTCAATACCACTCAGAGACTCTTGCTGAGCGCGTTCAAGCAGCGTTGCGGTTTTGGGGGCCGTCAGGATCCACGCTCAATTCAGCCAGAGCTTCAGAGCGGGCCTTGTTGCCACCTGGTGGCATCATGGTCTGCATGTCCCAGCCGCTGATGGCGGATAGGTGGTCAAACCGCGAAAGGCGGGTGAATAACGCGCGTAGCTCTTGGTAAGCTGATGAGGAATGTGCAGATGTCATGAATTAGTTCCCTATAATATCCCGCGTAGAGGTTGTTGCCCACAATGTACTATAGGTCGCCGCGCTCGAGAAAAAAATCAACCCTGGTTAGCAATAACGCACTAATACAGGGTGTTTGGTTATCACAAAATTGTTCGAGATTAATACCCCTATTAAGTGCAAAAGCAATACCGCCTTCTAGGAAGGCGGATTTTTACTTTGTGCAACAAAGAGCAATTTTTACCGGGTTCAGTAAGTCAAGCCGTGCCCGAAGGGGTAGATGATTTCGCCTTCAGGAGATTTGATATCAACAGGCAATTTACCGCTAGGAACATTAAAGAGGAGGGTATCAGCATCATTTTTAAACAATGTTCTGATGCCTGCCCGAATATTGGCTTCAAGAGAGTTACGATTGTTATTAGTGACATCAAACCCGGTGATACCATAAATAGCCAGGTTAGCGGTCACATTATCCAAATAAGCAATGTCGTAGGGATTGCGTGATGAGATCACAACCAGGGGGATTCCCAGCTCTCTCGCTTTATCAATGGTCTGTTGTGCAGCATGCCCTTTGGTTTTTAGATTGTAAGTGACCAGAATAACCAGATCGTTGGCTTTAATACTTTCTTCCAGAGTGTCTGGCACGGTTTGCTGATCCAGCTTATAGGCCAGGCTGGAAACTGTGATTTCCTGGTTTTCAAGCTGGCTGGCAATGTTTTGCAATTCACTTCGGATAATATCATTGCGCGTATTTTCATCAGAGATGATCAGCACGTTATTCTGTGCATTAAGGGAATAGGGCAACAGGTTGTCATTCTTGATAAGCGTAACGGCGTGTTCTGCCACTTTCTGTTCATCGCGTTTATGCGCTGGTGAAGCAACGACAGATTGAGCGAACTCCAAAGTATGTGAATTGTTGGTGGCCGCGATCTTTTTTGCCAATTTAGTTTGCACAACCCGGGTCGCCGCTTCTTGTAGGCGTGACGCAAACTCTGGGTTTTTATAGTGTTGAGTTTCCAGATATTGGTAAAGCTCTTCCAGTTGTTCAATCCCCTGTTGATCCCAGACATGGACTGGCATCACGATGACATCGCTGCCTGCCATCAACGCCATTTCCACTGCTTCATTAGCACCAAAGTTCTCGGTGATCGCTCCCATATCCATTGCGTCAGTAAATATCAGACCTTGGAATTTGAGCTCATCACGAAGAATACCAGTGATGATTTTTTTGGATAATGTGGCTGGCAAACCGATTTCAGTACCATCTTTTTTAGAAACTACTGTGGTATCGTCAAGGGCAGGAACGATGATATGTGCCGTTATTACGGCATCAATGCCCTGTTCGATAACGTATTTGAATGGTAACAAATCGCTTTGCCGCCATTCGCTTTCAGTATAAGGAACCAGCGGCAGCCCAAAGTGCGAGTCGGTTTCCACATTACCGTGGCCAGGGAAGTGCTTTGCGGTGGACAGAACAGAGTTCTGCTGCAATCCCTTGATATAGGCACCCGACATCTCATTAACCAGCGCAATATCGCTGCTGAACGAACGCACGCCGATAACCGGGTTATTCTGGTTGGTATTGATATCCACCACCGGAGCAAAGTTAATGTTCACTCCCAGTGCGTTGAGTTCCGAGCCGTGAACTTCACCCACATGTTGTGCCATATTGGCATCGCGCGTTGCTGCCAGTGCCATATTACCCGGCATTTCTGTGCCTTCGCGCAGACGCGTGACATATCCGCCTTCCTGATCGGTGCTGATCAGTAAAGGCAACTGATAACTGGCCTTCTGTAAATCCTGAATCAGCTGATAACTTTGTGGCGTATTAATAAAGTTTTCCCGAAACAGGATCAAAGAGCCCAGCCGGTAGTCATTGATGACTTTAGCCAGCTCGGTAGGGAGTACGGTGACACCTTCCGGTTCCCCAGCAGCGTTTTTGCCCCAGTTACGCACATCCAGCATTAGCACCTGGCCAATCTTTTCTCGTGGGCTCATCTGAGTTACTATTTGTTCGGCACTGGTTTGCGGTTCTTGCTGGCTGGAGGATACTTTAGCGTTATCGCACCCCATCATTGTCAGACTGGAAATAAACACAGCAACAGTTGCTACTCCTGGTATTTTCATTGCATTCCCTCATGATGAATAAAAAATTCATCACAGAGAATAATAAATTCCTAGAATAATAATAGGTTAGAATTTAATATTCATGGCTTGTATCACACTTCTCACATGGAAAATGAGGATGTATACCGACCTTTTGTAGATTCAGGGGCGTAATGTGTCGCTATGGTAAATAAAATAAGCGGTTGATATTAGCTACCATATAGCTATATTTCGCGATCACTTCCTCTTGGCGCTCTGATAGTTTTTACTTATCAAAGTCAGTTAAGGTTAAAAAGTCTGTTTGACCGGCCAGCAGAAACGGAAACTGGCACCGCCCAGAGAACTGGCTTCGACATAGACATGGCCCTGATAGGCCACCGCAATGGAATGAACAATCGCCAGCCCCAGCCCGCAGCCCCCGGTTGCGCGATCGCGGCTCGGATCAAGGCGTACAAAAGGTTCGAAGACGCGCTCACGTTCGTCCGGCGGAATACCTGGGCCGTCATCTTCCACTTGCAGGCAGGCACCATCGCCATCAAACCACAGGCCGACGCGCAGGTTCTGCTCCGAGTAACGCAGCGCATTGTTGACCAAGTTATCCAGCACTCGCTCCATCAGCCGCAAATCGACACCGCCAAAATCACCGACGTGCGGGATATTCAGCTCAATCTGCCGCTCGGGATGGACCAACTGCATGTCCGCCACTTTATCTTTCAGCCAGCCAGGTAAATCGATCGGTTCGATGTTCAGCGCCAGCTGCGGGCGATCCAGGCGTGCATAGGTCAGCAGTTCGTCGATCAGCGATTCCAACTGGCCGATATCACGATTTAGCGCCTGCTGTTCGCTTTCGGAAAGATTTTCGCTCATCGCCAAGCGATAACGCAGACGAACCAGCGGGGTGCGCAGCTCATGGGCGATCCCATCAATCAGCTGTTTCTTGCTGGCAATCAGCGTGCTGATGTTATCCGCCATCTGGTTGAACGCCACGCCGAGCCGGCTGAGGCTGGAAGTGGGTTCAAAGTAGGTACGTTCGTTGAGATGCCCAGCCCCCAAACGTTGGGCAGCGTTCTCCAGCTTCAGCAAATCCCGCCAGTGCGGGCGCATCCACAGGAACACCGGCAGAGCTAACGACATCCCGATAAAGATCAGCAAGACCAGATCCAGTATCCGCATTTGATGCAGATAGAACAGGTAAGGGATCGGGCCCACCACTAACACATAGTGGCTGCGTGGAATACGCTGCATAAAAGTATAGCGATCGTCCAGGGCGATGATCTCACCCAGGCGCAGCCGTTTGGTCAGTTCTTCGCTCAGGTTCTGCTTGCCGAGGGGTTCGATATGCAGTTGGAACGACAGGTTTAAATCCAGCGTAGCGATGGTTTTGTTCCAGTCTTTGAGCGGGGTATCCCGCAGTTCGCTGCGCATCAGATACAGCGAACTTTTCATCAGATCGTCCATCGACTGGCGGCCAGCGCGCTCGGCGGTGAATTTATAAACCAAGCCGACCAGCATGGCCATAACCAAAAAGCAGACAAACAGCAGTAAAAAGAACTGAACAAAAAGCTTTCTCATTGCTGCACCGATGCCCAGGCGTTGGGTGCGAACAGGTACCCCTTGTTACGCACGGTTTTGATGCGGAACGGTTCCAGCGCATTGTCATACAGTTTGCGGCGCAGGCGTGAGATCGCCACGTCGATGCTGCGATCCATACCGTCATAACTGACGCCGCGCAGGTTTTGCAACAGGGCTTCGCGATCCATGATCTGCCCGGCGTGAGTTGCCAACTCCCACAGCAAATCGAAATCTGAAGTGGATAGGGTGATGATCTCTTCACCCAGCGTGACCTGTCGGTTGACCGGATCGATACACAGCAAGCCGAAATGCAGCGCATTGTGCTGGGTGATCGTCTGCATTTGTTCTTCTTTCGGCTGGCTGCCGTGCTGGCGCAGGTGTAAACGCAGGCGAGCCAACAGCACCGCTGGCGGCGTGGTCTTCAGGATGTAATCATGGGCACCCATTTCCAACGATAGAATATGGTTCATATCGCTGTCGAGAGAGGTGAGCAAGACGATAGGGCCAGGATAAACCGGACGCAGATCGCGGCACAGCGTCATGCCATCTTTGCCGGGCAGCATGATGTCTAATAGCACCAAGTCCGGCTGTTCCCGCTCAATGCAGGCCTGTGCTGTGTCGCCACGCGGTTCGATAATAACGTCAATATCGTGCTTGCCCAGATAGGCAGCAATCAGTTTGCCCACTTCCGGGTCGTCTTCTACAAAAACAATTTTAGTCATTTTGCGTGCTTTTATAAGAAAAACGGCATTCAGCATAGCGCGCCATTCGGTATTGCGCTATCCCACATTCAGCGCAGCGGCCGTCCGCCGTCGACACCATGAGTCCGCCCGGTAACGTAACGGCTACTCATCAGATAATCCACCAGATTGACCACCTCATCTTCGCCAGGGGCGATTTTCATCAGTGATTTTTCCAGTGCTTGGCGGCGATAGGCTTCATCATCGTCAGGATTAAACATAATCAGCGCCGGAGCGATGGCGTTCACTTTCACTTCGGGTGCCAGCTTGCGCGCAAAAGAGCGCGTCATGTTATCCAGTGCAGCTTTACTGGCGGCGTAGGCGATGTGTTTGTCACTGCCTTTTTCCACTACGTAATCGGTCAGATGGATAATATCGGCACCGGCTTGCCCTTGGCCGCGCAGGCAGGGTTCCAGCAGTTGATTTAACAGGTACGGCGTATAAACATGGATTTGCAACATGGAGGCCATGACCTGCTCCGGCGGCATCGAGGCTGACTCAGCCAGCCAGGCGCTGGCGTTGTGGATCACCGCACGCAGCTTTGGTGCGATCTCAGCAACCTGCTCCGCAAACCGGTAAATGCCCGCATGTGCCGAAAAATCACTTTGCAGGCAAATTGCCCCTAGCTGTTTCAACTCGGCCAATGCCGGATAATCGCTGCGATAGGCAATGATCACCGGAATGTTACGCTGCAAAAATGACTTGGCCAGTGCCAGTCCAATCCGGCGTGCTCCGCCGGTAATCAGCACCGGGGCTGAGTTGTGAGGTACCATCAAGTAAAGCTCCTGGGCAAGCTGGCAAACAATGAGGGAATCATGCCATTATACGTTAGGCAGTTAAAGCTTCCCTTCGATTATCCATTTTCAGCTGCATTACCCAACTGGCTATAAGTAAAGAGGAATAGGGGGATGAGGAATCATCACGCACGCAGTGAGAGAGTCTGTTTTGACTATATGGATTTTCTGTCCACATCCTGCAAGAAGCAGTGGCGTTTTATTGATGCCATTTATGGTGTGATGCCGATTTTTGGCATGGTATTGAAATCAGGCGCGGCCGGTTCGCAAACGCGCAGCGAACAATTGAAAGCGCTGGCCTTGCAGGTGGTTTCTACCCAGCTTAGCGATGAAATCAACATTATCCGCCTGATCGACCTGGCCCAGCAGCAGCAACTTGCGGTGTTTGATATTCAACTGCCTTATGCACTGAAGGCTGAGCAATTGGCAGTAATCGAAAAAAAGTGCGCCAATCGCGTGGTGGTGACCCAGATCGATGAACGTATTACCGTCACTGCACAACAACTGACCGGGTGAAACCACCCGGTTTCGTGTTACTTACTGCAACATAAACCAGCCGGCTGGCACCGTGGCCGCCAGCAGCAGAAAAATACTGCCTTTCTCCAGCTTGTTCAGCAATTTCACATTCTCATGCCCACGGCGCGCGTAGATAAATACCAGCAACCCTGGCGCATACAGCAGCACTGACATTAACAGATGCATCAGGCCTGCGGCATACAGTAACCAAATCCCATACAAACAGGCGCCGGTAGCGGCAACGATCAGCCGTTTATCCTGGCGCTGACGTGCCACCTTGAACAGAAAGGCACCTACCAGAAAATAGGGCACCAGAATCATTTCCGAGGCAATAGTCAGCAGCGAGTCATAGTTGCTGCCGGTCAGCCAGATGATCACCAAGGCGACTTGTACCGCGCCGTTGGTCAGCCATAGAGAAGCGGAAGGGGCATGATTCTTGTTTTGCCTGCGGAACAGTTTGGGGAAGGCTCCATGCTGGGCAGCCAGCAGCGGTACTTCTGCCGCCATGATGGTCCAACTCAGGTAAGCACCACAAACCGAAACGATCAGACCGGTGGCGATGATCACATTTCCCCACGGGCCGATGAGATCCACCATCAATACCGCCATGGAGGGGTTGCGCATTTCGGCCAGTTCGCTGCGCGGTACCACGCCCAATGAGAGTAAGGTGATCAGCAGATAAACCGCCAACGCGGAAAGCACCGCCAGCATAGTGGCCCGGCCAACGTCTTTCTTATTGCGTGCCCGAGCTGAAACGACAACCGCACCTTCAACACCGATAAACACCCACAGCGTGATCAGCATGGTGTCTTTAACCTGCTGCCAAACCGGCGTGCCGAGTGCAATGCCATGGAAATCCAGCGTAAACACATCCATTCTGAACGCGATGGCGGCGAGCACGGCAAATAAACCGAGTGGAATAAGCTTAGCCAGCGTCGCTGCCAGATTGATGCTAGCGGCCGTTTGCACGCCGCGCAGCACCAATGCATGCACGATCCACAGCAGAACGGATTCGGCAATCAACGCCTGCCAGGTATTACCATCCCCCAGAATCACCGACCCGCTGCGATCGGTAAAAATACTCAGTGCCGCAAACACGATCACCAGATAAGAAACGTTGGCGATCACTGCACAGAGCCAGTATCCCCAAGCGGAACAAAAACCGACCAGTTCGCCAAAACCTTCTTTGGCATAGGTGAAAATCCCTCCGTCAAGATCGGGCCGCAAGCGGGTCAGTAACAGCATGGCAAAAGCCAGGAACAGTATACCGACACCGGTGATTGCCCAGCCAAGCAGCAACGCGGCGGGGCTGGCCACCGCGGCCATATTCTGCGGCAGGCTGAATACCCCGGCCCCCAGCATAGAGCTGAGTACCAAAGCGGTTAACGCGGTAAGACCTAGTTTCTTTTCCAATGACAGATCCTGAAGCAGAATAAACAACTGTATAGGCGCGGCTGGGTTGCAATAACGTAATGAGAATCACTGCATGAACAGGCAATAAGCCTAAAAATTGACGCGAATTTTACGGGGGGATACTGGCAGATGCAATGATTGGATATGCGGGTTTGATAAAAACTTATTCATCCTATGCGGAGACTAAGCATCATAAAAAAGGGCAGCTCAATCGCTGCCCGATGGTAAACCATAATGTGACAATTATTTAAACAAATCGGCACTGACGGTCAGGTTGCCGCCGCTATTGTTCTGCCACTGGCGCGTAACGTGGTAATACTTGGCGCCTTTCTCTGCGGCACGTTTCGCCACTTCGCTGGAAACTTCGGTCATGCTGCTGAAGTGGCCGTTGAAGGTGACTGAATCAAATGGCACCATCTGCGCGGCGGCGGCATTGTTCAGTTCCTGAATCTTGGTGCCATTCGCCAGTGTGACGGTGTAACGCTGGCCGGTAGAAGATTGGGTTTCGAAGAAACGGCCAATATCACGGCTTGGTGAAGCAGAAGAGGCGACGCCAGGAATTTCGACTTTGGCTGCCTCTGCGCCACCGGCTGCCAGCGCAGCTCGGCCAGCATCAGAATCGGCAGGAATGACATCCGGGCTCTGCACTACACGTTTCGGAGCATCGGCTTTATAAATATAGGCGGTAATGAACTGGTTGCCGCCCTGGTTGGTATCAACCTGGCGTACAATAAAGAATGAGGCCGCGCCTTTTTTCTTGGCTTCTTTAGCGATCGCGTCGTTAATGTCTGGCTGGCTGCGGTAGAAACCGCTGACGCTAACGGTATCGTAAGGTTCCAGCAGGAAAGCTTCGTCTTTTGGCAGTTCGTTTACACCATCAAAGACGCGGTATTTTTTCTCTTTGCTCACTTCTGGCGCATCTTTGTGGTAAAGGTCTGCGGTAACTCGCCAGTTGCCGCCGTTGTTACTGCTGTTAAGGTCTTGAATGTAGAAAGAGTCGGCGCCCAGTTTATCTGCACGGCGTGATACGGCATCGGCAGCTTCATAGATAGCATTAAAACGGCCGGTAATCGTGATGCGATCAAACGGCTTAATCGCCGCTGCTTTTTCCGGTGTTAGCTCTTGCGCGGCATGCACAGATAGCGCGGTGAGTGATAACAAGGCTGATGCGATGATCGTGGTCTTCAGCTTCATAAAAAATCCTTTCGCCTAGCGCATTAACGTTTATAAAGTGTCATTCAGCCGCAGATTATGACATGTCATCTTGGCAAATGTCTCAGCATTTTATCTGATGATATGAGACAAATCCGTGTCAGACTCCTTTAGCGGTTACGCCGTCAATTCGATATAAGTTTCAATAATAAAGCGTTTCATCTCATTAATGTTAATTATTCACAATTTTATAACTTTTATGCTCTTACAGCCGCTTCAGACTGGAAGTGGCGGGGAGCAGCATGGGTAAAAACCTGTGATGAAAAGAGCTATTGCAGCCTCTTTTTCACGCAAAATTGCGATTCGTCATATCCTTAAGTGAATTTTTATGTAAAAACTGACCGGTAAACGTAAGCAATTATGGATCATCGACCCTATTTTCAGTAGGTTATAGATGGCACCTTAATCTGCATGCAGACAAGGACAGAAAAAGCCTTGTCTGGCTGGTGCTATTGCTATGGGTAGAAAGATAATAAACATCATCAAAGACAGGTGAGAAGGGAACATTATGCGTATTGGTGTACCAAGAGAACGGTTGGCCAATGAAGCCCGTGTTGCAGCAACGCCGAAAACGGTAGAACAATTGCTGAAACTGGGCTTTACCGTCGCGATCGAAAGCGGGGCGGGCAAGTTGGCAAGCTTTGAGGATGTCGCTTATGAAACAGCAGGAGCGACAATTACCGATACCACGGACGTGTGGCAGTCGGATCTGATTCTGAAAGTTAACGCGCCACAAGAGGACGAAATCGCGTTAATGCGTGAAGGGAGCACGTTGGTCAGCTTTATCTGGCCTGCGCAAAACCCGGAATTGATGGCAAAACTTGCGGCGCGTAATGTCACCGCCATGGCCATGGATTCCGTGCCGCGTATCTCCCGTGCGCAGTCTCTGGATGCGTTGAGTTCGATGGCCAACATCGCAGGCTATCGCGCTATCGTTGAAGCTGCACACGAGTTCGGGCGTTTCTTCACCGGCCAGATCACCGCAGCCGGCAAGGTTCCACCGGCGAAAGTGATGATTATCGGTGCTGGCGTGGCGGGTTTGGCCGCCATTGGCGCCGCAGGCAGTATGGGTGCCATCGTGCGCGCCTTCGATACTCGCCCGGAAGTGAAAGAGCAAGTGCAGAGTATGGGCGCGGAGTTCCTCGAGCTGGACTTTGAGGAAGAAGCGGGCAGCGGCGATGGCTATGCCAAAGTGATGTCAGAAGCCTTTATCAAGGCCGAGATGGCACTGTTTGCCGCCCAGGCGGAGGAAGTGGACATTATCGTCACTACCGCTCTGATCCCGGGTAAACCCGCTCCGAAGCTGATTACCAAAGAGATGGTCGCTTCGATGAAGCCGGGCAGTGTGATTGTCGATCTGGCAGCGCAAACCGGTGGTAACTGCGAACTGACCGTTGCCGACCAGGTGACCATGACCGACAACGGCGTGAAGATCATCGGTTACACCGATCTGCCAAGCCGTTTGCCGACGCAATCTTCACAGCTTTACGGTACCAACCTGGTTAACCTGTTGAAGCTGTTGGCGAAAGAGAAGAACGGCGAGATCGATATCGATTTCGAAGACACCGTAATCCGCGGCGTGACCGTGGTGCGTGACGGTGAAGTGACCTGGCCAGCACCGCCAATTCAGGTTTCCGCTCAGCCGAAGCAGGCTCAGGCGGCTCCGCTGGAAAAAATAGAGAAGAAACCGACTTCGCCTTGGGTGAAATACGGTCTGATCGCGCTGGCGATTGTGCTGTTTGGTTGGTTTGCCAACTCGGCACCGCAAGAGTTCCTGTCACACTTTACCGTGTTTGCGCTGGCCTGCGTGGTGGGTTACTACGTGGTCTGGAACGTCAGCCATGCGTTGCATACTCCGTTGATGTCGGTCACTAACGCGATCTCAGGGATTATTGTGGTCGGTGCGTTATTACAGATTGGCCATGGCGGTTGGGTGAGTTTCCTCTCCTTTATTGCCGTGCTGATTGCCAGCATCAACATTTTCGGTGGTTTCACCGTGACTCAGCGCATGCTGAAAATGTTCCGCAAAAACTAAAGGGGTAGCAAATGTCTGGTGGATTAGTTACAGCTGCATACATTGTTGCCGCTATTTTGTTTATTTTCAGCCTGGCCGGTCTTTCACGCCATGAAACGTCGAAGCAGGGCAACCTGTTTGGCGTCGCCGGGATGGCGATCGCGCTGATTGCCACTATCCTCGGGCCGCACTCCGGCAACGTGGGTTGGATCATTATCGCGATGATCATCGGTGGTTCGATCGGTATCTATCTGGCGAAGAAGGTCGAAATGACCGAAATGCCAGAATTGGTGGCAGTGCTGCACAGCTTCGTGGGGCTGGCGGCGGTTCTGGTGGGCTTCAACAGCTATCTGGATCACGGCGCGCCAATGGAGCCGGTGATGGAGAATATCCATCTTACCGAAGTGTTCCTCGGCATCTTCATCGGTGCGGTCACCTTTACCGGTTCTATCGTGGCATTCGGCAAACTGCGCGGCATTATCTCTTCCAAGCCGTTGACGCTGCCTCATCGTCACAAGCTGAATCTGGCGGCGATCGTGGTTTCCTTCCTGCTGATGGTGCTGTTCGTGCGTACCAACAGCGTGGGTTGGGAAGTGTTTGCCCTGTTGATCATGACGATTATCGCGCTTGGCTTCGGCTGGCACTTGGTGGCCTCGATCGGCGGTGCTGATATGCCGGTGGTGGTGTCCATGCTCAACTCCTATTCCGGTTGGGCAGCGGCAGCGGCAGGTTTCATGCTGAGCAACGATTTGCTGATCGTGACCGGTGCGCTGGTCGGTTCTTCCGGTGCGATCCTGTCTTACATCATGTGTAAGGCGATGAACCGTTCGTTTATCAGTGTGATTGCTGGCGGTTTCGGTACCGATGGTTCCTCTACCGGCAACGCAGAAGAGATGGGCGAATACCGTGAAACCACGGCGGAAGAAGTCGCTGAACAGTTGAAGAACTCAACCTCAGTAATCATCACCCCAGGTTATGGCATGGCGGTAGCGCAGGCGCAGTATCCGGTGGCAGAGATCACCGAGAAATTGCGCGCTCGCGGTATCAAAGTGCGTTTCGGTATTCACCCGGTGGCGGGCCGTTTACCGGGCCACATGAACGTACTGCTGGCGGAAGCCAAAGTGCCTTACGACGTGGTGCTGGAGATGGACGAAATCAACGAAGATTTCCCTGATACCGACACCGTGCTGGTGATCGGCGCTAACGATACGGTGAACCCGGCAGCGTTGGAAGATCCACGCAGCCCAATCGCCGGTATGCCAGTGCTGGAAGTGTGGAAAGCGCAAAACGTGATTGCGTTCAAACGCTCGATGAATACCGGTTACGCCGGTGTGCAGAACCCGCTGTTCTTTAAAGAGAACACCCAGATGCTGTTTGGCGATGCCAAAGCCAGCGTGGAAGCGATCTTGCGCGCGCTGTAATCGAGAACTGCAAGATAAAAGCACGGGCGAAAATCCGTGCTTTTTTTCGTCATAATGGTGACCAATCCTCACTATTGATCGTGATTTTTGTGCTTAATTTAATAAAATCAGTTCAATATTTGTGCAATTCAACACATCAGATCACCATAAAGGGGCGCAATGAGGTATCTTATGTCCCGATTTCATCCATTTAACGGATCCTAGACCCATTATGATTATCAAACCTAAGGTTCGCGGCTTTATCTGCACCACCACTCATCCAGTGGGTTGCGAAGCCAATGTTCGTCGTCAGATTGCCTACACCAAAGCACAAGGCACCATTGCTAATGGCCCTAAGCGCGTGTTGGTGATCGGTGCTTCCACCGGTTATGGTCTGGCTTCCCGTATTGCTACCGCGTTTGGCAGCGGTGCCGCTACCATCGGCGTGTTTTTTGAAAAAGCAGGTACGGAAAGCAAAACGGCGACCGCTGGCTGGTATAACTCGGCCGCGTTTGACAAAGCAGCCAAAGAAGAGGGGTTATACGCCAAGAGCATCAACGGTGACGCCTTCTCTAACGAATGCCGTGCCAAAGTGATTGAGCTGATCAAAGCCGACCTGGGCCAGATCGATCTGGTGGTTTACTCACTGGCTTCGCCAGTGCGTAAAATGCCGGAGACCGACGAAATCGTGCGCTCCGCGTTGAAACCGATCGGCGAGGTGTATACCACCACCGCAATCGACACCAATAAAGATCAGATTATCACCGCCACCGTTGAGCCAGCGACGGAAGAAGAGATCCAGAACACTATCACCGTGATGGGTGGGCAGGATTGGGAGCTGTGGATGTCTGCGCTGGAAGATGCTGGGGTTCTGGCTGAAGGCGCTAAATCAGTCGCTTACTCCTATATCGGTACCGATCTGACCTGGCCAATCTACTGGCATGGCACGCTGGGCCGCGCTAAAGAAGATTTGGATCGTGCAGCCACCGCTATTCGCGGCGATCTGGCCGCCAAAGGCGGTACTGCTCACGTGGCGGTGCTGAAGTCGGTGGTAACCCAAGCCTCTTCTGCGATCCCAGTGATGCCACTGTATATCTCCATGGCCTTCAAGATCATGAAAGAGAAGGGTATTCACGAAGGCTGTATCGAACAGGTTTCGCGCCTGATGCGTACTCGCCTGTACGGTGACGATCTGCCGCTGGACGATCACGCCCGTATCCGTATGGATGACTGGGAACTGCGTGACGATGTGCAGCAGGCGTGCCGCGATCTGTGGCCGTCAATCACTTCGGAAAACCTGAGCGATCTGACCGATTACACCGGTTACAAGCAGGAATTCCTGCGCCTTTTCGGTTTTGGCCTGGAAGAAGTGGATTACGACGCTGACGTCAACCCAGACGTGCGTTTCGACGTAGTCGAACTGTAAGTTTTACCCCCGCATAGCAAACAGGGCCTTTCGGCCCTGTTTTTATATCTCAAAGACGTTGTGTTTTAATCTTCGTCGTCATGCTCATCATCTTCATCCACCTCGATCGGGCAGTTGAAGTCATCTGGCTTCAGCACCAGCAGGTCGCATTTCAGTTGGTCGATCACATGTTCTGCGGTATTGCCGATAAAAGCGGCAGATATCCCGGTGCGCCCAAGCGTACCTAATACCACCACACCGGCTTGCAGATGTTCGGCCAAATCCGGGATCACCTCTTCCGGCAAGCCTTTCTCAACGTGTGTGAACTCTTCTTTGATATGGAATTTTTGTCTTAGCGCCTTCATGGCGATCAGATGTTGCCCACGAATTGCGTCGTTATAAACGCTGGGGTCAAAATCCGGCAGTTCGATGGCGATATTGATCGGGGTAACCGGGTAGGCACCCACCAGGTGGACTTCGGTTTGGTTGACGTTTTGCGCCAGCTCAAGGGTTTGCTGCACCAAGCGGATATTCAGCGGATCGTGATACGGTTCCTCGCTGGAAAGGTTGACAGCAACCAACGCTTTACCACCTTCCGGCCAAGGTTGATCTTTCACCATCCAGACCGGGCAAGGACATTTTCGCAGCAGATGCCAGTCGGTTGGGGTAAAAATCAGTGATTCTAACCGATCGTGCTGGTGCGCCATTTTCAGCAGCAAATCGTGATTGCTGCTCAACACTTCCTGAATAATGGCTTCGTAAGGGCGATTGTGCCATACCACTTTGATTTCAATCGGGACGCCGTCTTCAAGGTAAAAACGGCACTGCTCTTTAATCCACGCTGCGCGTTGGTTGATCACCCCTTGCCGCATGGCAGTGCGTTCATCCGGTGAAAGCAGGGTGGTCATTTCGTAAGAGAAGTCATAGATAGGTAGGAAGGCCTTGATACGCCCGCCATTCCGCTTTACCAGGTAGACCGCCCGGCGAAGCGCCGGTTGATCGTCCTGATTGGGGTCAATAGCCACCAGAAGATTCTGATACTTCGCCATAGGGCCTCCTTCTTACAGCTGTAGATCAACAGTCTGTGCAATTACAGAGTAACTCAACATTGGGAAACAGGACAGCGGCAGAGAAGTGTCAGGCCAATAATTTCAGCGAATTATTGGCCTGATGGGGATCATGCACTGACGGACACGTTAATTTGCGACGTACCGGCCAGCTGTGACAGCGCCTCAGCGTTTTCGATGGTGATGTACTTGCCTTTCACGCTGAGGATTTCGCTTTTCTGGAAACGCCCCAGCAGACGGCTGATCGTTTCAACCGTCAGGCCAAGGTAGTTACCGATATCACCACGCGTCATGGTCAGGCGGAATTCACGCGGTGAGAAACCCCGTTCGGCAAAGCGGCGTGACAGGTTATAAACGAAAGCGGCCAGGCGTTCTTCCGCGTTTTTCTTCGACAGCAGCAGGATCATATCCTGATCGCCTTTGATTTCACCGCTCATCAGCCGCATGATTTGCTGGCGCAGGTTAGGCATTTTGCCGGAGAGATCGTCCAGCGTTTCGAAGGGGATTTCACACACCATGGACGTTTCCAGCGCCTGGGCAAAACTTGGGTGCTTCATGCCGCCAATGGCGTCAAAGCCCACTAAATCGCCCGCCAGATGGAAGCCGGTAATCTGTTCATCACCTTGCTCGGTGATGGTGTAACTCTTGATGGTTCCGGAGCGGATTGCGTACAGGGATTTCAACTCATCGCCTGCCTTGAACAGCGTCTGGCCTTTCTGGATCGGCTTTTTCCTTTCGATTATGTTGTCGAGTTGGTCTAACTCGTGCGTATTCAGGGTAAAAGGGATACACAGCTGGCTGATGCTGCAGTCTTGGCAATGGATCGCACAGCCACCAGACTGGATACGACGAATCACGCGTTTTTCCGGGATCATAGATTACGCTCATGCAATAATTGATATGAGTCAATTTTAACATCTTTTGCGGCAGGTGATAAGAGCAGCAATAACAAGATTAGGGGTATTGTGTGCGAATTTTAAACGATGGTTCCGCCGATTATTCTATAGCTTACTGAAGTTACTTGGTTTATTGCCAAATCGCCTAGCTGGCTGGTTTTCGCTATCGATTGATAAATAACGAAGTAATCTGGCCGTATCGCCAAAGTTTTCTTGTCCTACATATGGTGAGTTTCTCGCGATAATCACAAAATGTGATGATCGCCTTGAGCAACAAATCAATATTTCAACATAACCCACTGCCGCCGCGATACGCAAAACCCGGCAAAAGGCAGTACGCAGGCGGCGGCAAATAATGTTCCGGCTTACTGTGCGGTATTTTTAGCCAATACCTCGTTACCTAACCGGTAGTGTGGCACCGAGTTGTGGCCCGGCTGTTCGACTTTAACCACCAGCGTTAGCACCGCCGCCACCAGATACAATCCGGTATACACCCAGACCACCCCAACAATATCGAAGAACGGCAGAATGATGGAAGCAATGGCTGGGGCGGCAAAATTACTCAGGCCAGCGGACAGGTTATAGATAGAAATGGCCGCACCTTTGTGCTCCGGTTCCAAGACCGGGAACACCGCCGTCATCGGCACAAAGGCTGCCACGGTGATCCCCAGCATCACCGCCGGGATCAGTGCCGCCCAGAAGTTGTGGCCTAAATAGACCGGCAGGTAATAGAACGCCAGGCTGGAAATAGCGCAGCCAATGCAACCAAACCAGCGAACCTGGCGCATCCAGCCGATTTTTTCCCCCAGAATGCCACACATGATGTTGGTGAAAATGGTGACGAAGAAGAACACCGCCCAGATTTGCAGCCATTCGGACATGCTGAAGCCCAAACGGCCGACAAACAGCATCGGCATGATCACCGCAAAACCAAACAGTGACAGCGTATTGATGATGCGGATCAGGCTGGCGAGAAAGATATTACGGTTGGTGAACAGAATGGTCACCGCACGGGAAAGTTCCTTCAGCTTCTCTTTCGGCGTTAAATCGGCTTTGCTGCTGGGTTGACCCACGTTGCGCAGCAGTACCAGCGCCATCACGCCACCGGCGGTAACCCAGGCGATGGCAAACCACAGCGAACCGGTTTCACCGATCAGCGGAATGGTGAAACTGGGCAGATAGCTACCCACACAGCCGATGCCGATGGAATACATCGCCCAGAACCAGCCCATCGCCGAAGAGAGTTGCTGTTTCGGTACGTTCTGCACCACCAACATCACAAAGGAATAGATGAACAACGGATAGGCCAGGCCGCGAATGCCGTAGAACAGCAGCATCAGCGGGTAATTTTTCATCCCTAGGCCAAACAGCATAAACAGCACGTGCATCACCACCCACAGGATAAAGCCGATGCGCATCGCTTTCTGCGGGGTGATAATCTCTGCCACCACGCCGGAACTCCAGGCGGCCAGCGCTGCCGCCAGGCCATAGACGGTAAACACCAGCGCTGACTCCGCTGGTGAAAATCCCATATCGGTGATGTGTTTCGACAGAAAAGCCATCTCAAAACCATCGCCGCTCATGAAAACGGCAATGGCGATATAGCCCCAGAACAGGTTCATCGGCAGCCCAAACCAATGCTTGTGCGTCTCTTGCATAGCAAACTCCAACGTAGGTGTAAGGGAACAGGTTTTTTTATTATTTGTTACGCCGGGTTATGTCCGGCGCAGTGCTAGCTGTTGTTGATACAGTTGTCGATAAACCGCCAGCCGCTCGGTCAGTATCGGTTGGCGTTCACCGTTGGGCAGGAAACTGCGCTCAACGGCCGGTTTATGGCAAACCTGTACCACGCCGCCACCAGTGGCCAACCAGCCCAAGCGCGCAGCACCCAATGCGCCACCGGCTTCGCCCCCTTGATGGGTGACCACCGGCAGATCGAGTACGTCGGCCATTAGTTGCGCCCAATGCTCACTGCGTGCGCCACCGCCGATCAGTGAACATTGTTGCAGCCGTGTTCCCGCCTGTAGCAGCACTTCCAACCCGTCGGCCATGCCAAACGCCACGCCTTCCAAGACCGCGTAGCCCATCGCTGCCCGTTGATGAGCATGGGTTAGGCCATGGAAAGCCCCTTGCGCCAGAGGATCGTTATGCGGGGTACGTTCGCCGGAAAGATAGGGCAGGAATACCGGTGCCAGCCGCTGTTCCGCCTGATTCATCTGGGCGATCTCGGCCAACAGCGTGGTTTCATTGCTGCCCACCAGTTGGCAGAACCAGCGCAATGCACTGGCAGCAGTGAGCATTACGCTCATCTGATGCCAACGATCGGGCAGGGCGTGGCAGAAGGCATGAATGGCCGATTGCGGATTCGGGCGGAAACGATCGTTAACCGCAAACAGCACGCCGGAGGTGCCTAAAGAGATGAATGCATCGCCGGGATTGACCGCGCCAATACCCACTGCGCTGGCGGCATTATCGCCACCGCCACCGGCGATAGTGACATTGTCACCTAACCCCCAGGCGCGGGCGATATCGCCTTTTAGCTGGCCGGAGGCTTCACTGCCTTCGACCAGGCACGGCATATGGTCGCGCGTCAGGCCGCAGGCGGCGAGCAGGCTATCCGACCAGTCTCGTTTCGCCACATCGAGCCACAAAGTCCCGGCAGCGTCCGACATATCAGACACTTTGTCACCGCTCATCATCCAGCGCAGAAAATCTTTCGGCAGCAGCACGGTGGCCGTTTGCGCGAAAATTTCCGGTTCATGGCGGGCGACCCACAGCAGCTTTGGCGCAGTGAAGCCCGGCATAGCCAAGTTACCGGCGATCTGATGCAGTTCCGGCGCGCTTTGCGTCAGCTGTTGGCACTGCTCGGCGCTGCGGGTGTCATTCCACAAAATGGCCGGGCGTAAAACCTGATTATCGCGGTTGAGCAACACCGCACCGTGCATCTGGCCGGACAGGCCCAGCGAGCGGATCAGCGGCCATTGCTGCGGTATTTTACTGCGCAGGCGGGCAACCACCGTTTGCGTGGCCCGCCACCAGTCGGCGGGATCCTGTTCTGCCCAGTGTGGATGCGGGCGCTGCACGTCCAGCGCCTCACCAGCGCTGGCGACAATGCTGCCGCTGTCATCAATCACCACGGCTTTGATTTCTGAAGTGCCTAAATCGAGTCCTAAATACATGATCCGCTCCCGTTATTGCGCCAGCCAGTGGTTAACCTTGTCGATCGATTGGCGCAGCAACTGGGCAAACGCTTCACTTTGGGCCAAGGTGCTGAACAGCTTTTCATCGGCGGCAAAAACCGCCACCGGATCGGCGCTGTTGAACATCTGGTGCACGCTGTCGGCGTCCAAAATGCCGTCCTGATAGTCATAAGGCAGGCCGTTCTGGTGCCAACGCTGCATAAAGACAAAAAATAGCGCTGGCAGCATGGCGGTAGCCGCAGGCACCTGGCCGCGCTGATAGCATTCCTGCAAGGTGGGGGTGATAAAGCCAGGGATTTTAGAGAAACCATCGGCGGCAACGCGCTGGTTGGTATCGCGGATGTAAGGGTTACTGAAGCGCTCCAACACCACGTCACGGTAAGCGGCCAAGTCGAGCGGGCTTGGGGTCAGCGACGGGATCACGTCCTGCGTCACGTAGTCGTAAGCCAACTGGCAGATCGCCGGCGTTCCGGTGCTTTCATGGATAAAGCTTTGGCCGATCAGCGTACCCGCCCAGGCAATGCAACTGTGGCTGGCATTGAGAATGCGGATTTTGGCTTCTTCATACGGCAATACCGAGGCAACCAGCTCAACGCCCACGTCTTCCAGCGACGGACGGCCAGCGATGAAATCATCTTCGATCACCCACTGGATAAAGGCTTCGCCCATTACCGGTGCACGATCCTGGAAGCCGGTGGCCTGCGCCACGCGTTGAGCAACGTCTGGCGAAGGGCGCGGCGTAATGCGGTCAACCATGGTATTCGGGCAACGGGTATGGCTTTCAATCCAGCCGATCAGCGCCGTTTCCTGGCGCAGTTGCAGGAACTGCATCAAACCATGGCGGAAACGCTCACCGTTATGGCGCAGGTTGTCACAGTTCAATAACGTGACAGGGTCACCATTAATCTGTTTTCTGTGCGCCAGCAGTTGGGCGATGGTGCCATAAATGGTGCGACAGCCGCCCAGCAGATCCGCCTGAATATCGGCGTTGTTCTGATCCAGGTTGAACTGGTTATCCAGATAGTAACCCCCTTCGGTGACGGTGAAGGAGATGACGCGGGTTTCCGCGCATGCTCCTTGCGCCATCAACGCCGCGAGTTCGTTATCCCAAGGGATCACTTTACGAATGGAAGTGATGGTTTCGTACTGGCGCTCACCTTGTGGAGTCACGGTTTCCAACACGTACTGACCGTTTTGCTCTGCCAGCGCGTTAAGCAGTGGCGTTGCGTCATCGCGGATGTTGGCTAATGCAATCGACCAGCGCGTATCACCGTTGGCAATCAGGCGATGCAGATACCATGCCTGATGAGCACGATGAAAAGAACCGGCACCAATATGCAGCCAAACGGCGGGGGAAGCGTTCAAGGGGTTGCTCATAATGTTCTCCGTCAAAGTTATAATTGA
Source organism: Serratia sp. HNCC26DJ206 (assembly GCF_057180605.1). Taxonomy (NCBI): domain Bacteria; kingdom Pseudomonadati; phylum Pseudomonadota; class Gammaproteobacteria; order Enterobacterales; family Yersiniaceae; genus Serratia; species Serratia sp. HNCC26DJ206. The sequence continues at coordinate 120,939 of NZ_JBXUGP010000004.1, read as the reverse complement.
GCATTGGCCCTTAAGTTGGGCATTTGCTCTTTTGCTGATGCTAGACTAATTAAACTTTTGCCCTTTAAATGGGCTTTAGCTCACAAAAGTGCGAATCGATAGTCCGACATATCAGGAATGCCAGTAAAATGGGGCATCAGCGTTAGAAGGCAGAAGGGTTAAATGAGTCGACACGATAAGAAACTGGATCAGGCGGCACGCGCCGCTTGGATGTATTACGTGGCTGGGCAGACCCAGCATGAGATTGCCGATGCACTCGGCGTATCGCGCCAGGTAGCGCAACGCTTGGTGGCACTAGCGATCGACAGCGGCCTGATCAGCGTTAATATCTCGCACCCTGTGGGCCGCTGTATGGAACTGTCTGCCCGCCTGAGCGAGCGCTATGGGTTGAACCTGTGCCAGGTGGTGCCGAGCCAAGGCATGGCGAGCGCAGGGCTGAACCGGGCGGTGGCGGTAGCCGGTGCTGAAGTGATGGCGCAGTTTATCCGTGATGAACAGCCGCTGATCATCGGCGTAGGTTCTGGCCGCAGCCTGAAAGCGGCAATTGATGAACTGCCCGATTTTGAACGGCCGCAGCACAGCTGCGTGTCACTGATCGGCGCGATTGCTGCCGACGGTTCCTGTACGCGCTATGACGTACCGCTGTGGATGGCGGAAAAAACCCAGGGCCGTTACTTTATTCTGCCCGCGCCGCTGTTTGCCGACAGCGAACAGGATCGCATCCTGTGGTGCAACCATCGCATTTACCGCACGGTAAACGAGAAAGCCAGCCAGGCCGATGTGACCTTTATCGGCATTGGCACCGTCGAATTTCAGTGCCCGTTGCACCAGGACGGGTTTATCTCAGCGGAGGAGGTTGAACGTTTAGCGGCCGCCAATGCGGTAGCCGAAATGCTGGGGCATTTTATTGACAGCGCAGGGCGGCGGGTGGCCAGTGAGCTCGATCAACGCCTGACCAGCGTCAACCTGCGGCAGCAGCCAGAAAAACCGGTGATCGCCTTGGCCGGTGGCGCTGAAAAGCATCGAGCCATCCGCGCAGCGCTGTTGGGCCGCTGGATCAACGGCCTGGTTACCGACGAAGAGAGTGCGCAGGCTCTGTTGGACGATTAAATCCAGATAGCCTGTAGGCCTGAGCAGCTATTACCGGTCGCGCCAATCACCCGGTGGCAGGGCATAGGAGGGGAACCAATAGCGTTCGCTTTGGTAATGGGTATCAGGTTTGGGATGTTACTTAAAACATATCCCAACACTTATTTAACCGAGTTAATTCCTAGAATAATATAATTTTATGAGAAAAAATAAGGTGTACACCATTGGTCTCATGGCTTTGAATTGAGCAATCTTTATGGTCGACCACCTCAATCTAAAGAATTCGATTTGCTTGAAGAGGGCAAATTCGCGACGAGTCAGGCGTGAACACTGTTCTCAACGATTCTGAAGATAACGTCGGGTTCGTCTATGAAAAAGATCACGTCAGTATTAGACCGTCTTAACGGCTGATGCTGGTAAATGTTAACTCGTAATCAAAGGGAGAATACTGAAAAGTTACTTTGGTAATCGAAATGATGACAACGACAGTAAGTAAGGCATGCCTAAAAATTGGGCAAAAAGCCCGCCAGGAGAGTTAAGGTTTAAGTGGATCTAAGAATGAGCTCACAGTTCTGGCTGTAATCTAAGACCGGATAAAGAGCTGTAACTGATTGTCGATGTTGGAATTAACGAGAGCCTTACTAACAGGGATGTGTTCAGAGTGTCGCGATGTTGAATTTCAGAAATGCAAAACGCTTTGTTATATTGGGTGGAGGAACAGCTGGTTGGTTTGCTGCCATTGCCATGCGCCGTGTATTTAGTCCCAATGTTGAAATACGGGTCATTGAATCCTCAGAGATTGGAATTGTTGGCGTAGGTGAAGGGGGATTATTAAATCTTAACCAAGCGTTCGAACGCTATCAAATTCCTGTTGACCGCTTTATGGCTGAAACAGACGCTACCTATAAATGGGGCTTCTGCTATGAAGGTTGGCGGACAGGCAAAGAGGACGACCGTTATTTTCATCTGTTCTCTGGTGGTGGTAAAGCCGAGTGGTCTGAACATGGTTTCCGCCCTGGGTTCTCCGCGTTGATTGACCAACGCCTTCCTCTACCTGCTTATATTCGCGGTTTTCAGGCCGTTGCCCGCAATGCGCCACAGCAAGATGCCAGCCAGATGTTGGCTGAAGGAAATACCGATATTCAAACTTCCTACCATTTTGACAGCTATAAAACCGCGAATTTCCTGAAAAGCATTGCTCTTGAGCGTGGAATCGTTCACCAGGATGCTATCGTGGATCGGGTTGAATTGGATAACTCAGGAAATGCCACGGCGCTCATTATGGGAGAAGAGTCCCTTGATGTAGATTTCGTGATCGACGCAAGCGGTTTTGCTCGCAAGATTGTAGGTAATACGCTTAACGCAGAGTGGATTTCATTCAAAGAACATCTGCTAATGGATCGTGCGATTCCATTCTATATGCCTCATCCGTTTGAAAACCCACTCCTTGTTACACGCGCATTGGCGATGAATGCAGGTTGGATGTGGCAGATACCGCTGGTGAACCGCGTCGGAGCCGGGTATGTCTATAGCAGTAAGCACATTAGCGATGAGCAGGCGTTGGTAGAAATCGAGCAAACGTTGGGCTACAAGATAACAGCGCACAAAACCCTGAAATTTGATCCAGGTTGTTTCAAAGAAGTGTGGCACGGTAACGTGATGGCGTTGGGGTTATCTTCCGGCTTTGTTGAACCGTTGGAAGCCACTTCAATTGGGCAAATGCTGGAACAACTGCGCAACTTTGAGCGGGTGCTCAGAGCTGGGCAGGGCATCGTGTCTGATAAAAGTATCAAAGAGTTTAATCAGGCTAACCTGCGCTCCTGGGAGGGGATCCGTGATTTCCTGCGTATGCACTATGACTGCCCACGTCGCGATACCCCATTCTGGTGCGATGTTGCCGCGTCAGCGATGCCAGATGATTATCGTAATATCAAAGCATGTTGGCAGGAGCGAACCCCACGCATGCTGGATATAGAAAACTATGCCATCAATGGCTGGGGTGGCATTTTCCATGTGACCAACTGGATGTTTGTGGCTGCACCACTCGGATTGATATCGACGCAAGCGGCTAAAAATGAAGTAATGTCCATGCCGCAAGCCAGCATAGAGAAGGTAAATCAGTTATTGCAGGAATTGCCGTCGTTACTTGGCCCTGATTGGCGGTCAAGAGCGCCACAGCAGTCGTAGTGTTTCTCGTGAAAGGACGGCACGTCTTGTGTCGTCCTCAGATTGATGGCAAAGTCCCGGCGGTAACGCTAGGACTTTGATCTCATTAAAGGTTCCCGGCCGAAAGATTTAAATCAGATCGTTTTGCAGATAACCTTCATGCCTGAGCAGCCACTGTTTGCGCTGCACACCGCCTGCATAGCCGGTGAGCGCACCCTGTGCGCCAATCACCCGGTGGCAGGGCACCACAATGCTGATCGGGTTAGAGCCATTGGCCATGCCCACTGCGCGTGAAGCGGTTGGTCGGCCGATGCGTTTTGCCAGTTCACCATAGGTAATAATCTCGCCGCAGGGGATCTGGCGCAGTTGCTGCCACACGGTGCGCTGGAATTCGGTCCCGGCAGTCATCACCGGCACACGGTCAATCACCGCCAGCTCACCGGCAAAATAACGCTGCATCAGCTCGGTCAGGCCGCCGGGATTCGCTTGCTCCTGCAACGTGAAACGATCGGCACGGTAATGGGTATTCAGCAACTTCATCAAGCGAGCTTCATGATCGGTCCAATCCAGAGCGCGCATGCGGCCTTGCTCGTCACCGATCAACACCAGTTCACCGACCGGCGTCGGCATACGATCAATAAAAAAAGTCTGCATGTTGTTCACTCCTCAGGGTTGAGGTGCAGATTATGACATGAAAAAGCGCAGAGCGATGGCGGCTTTCGGACATCAAGTAAGTCATTGGAAAGAGATAGCACATGCACCGTAATGCATGTGCTGGAACGCTATATCACGGCTTTTTACTGGCTACTGGTGCATATTCAACGGGTACCCAAGCATAACCCGATTTCTCGGCACGAACATGCCCCAACCCTGGGAATGGCAAGTGTGCCCCACCGACCCAAAGCTGTTTTTTGGCGGCGTCAGCAAAAACTTTCAGGCGCGTGGCAATCGCTTGTTTGCTGTCAGTATCGAACTCCAACGAGACTTTTGGTTGAGCAAATTGCAGCGAATGGCTATGCACAATATCGCCCCACAACAACAGGTTTTGCCCTTCGGAACTGAACAGGTACGCGGTGTGCCCTGGCGTATGGCCCGGCGTTGATACTGCTTCTACACCGGGGAACAACGTGTCGCCCGGCGCATAGCGCTTCAGCCGCCCTTGGGCTTCGTAAGGCGCTACAGCATCTTGCGACAGTTTGAACATCGGCTGTGCCGCTTCTGGTGCCTTCTGTGCGATCTCCTTGCTCAACCAGTAATCGGCTTCTGCCTTGGCGACATACACGGTCGCGTTAGGGAAGGCCGCTTTGCCCTGATCGTTGATGCCGCAGGCGTGATCCGGGTGCAAGTGGGTCAGCAATACGCTGTCGACCTGTTCAGGCTGATAACCGGCAGCACGCAGATTGCTCTGAATCTTTCCTAACGTTGGGCCGAAACACTGCGCCGTGCCCGCATCCACCAGGATCAGATGGGTTCCGGTATTCACTAAGAAAGCGTTAACCGCGGTTTGAATCCCTGAAGTACTGTCGACAAACATGCGCGCCAGCAACTTTTGCATATCGGGTTCGCTGATGTTGTGGAATAGGCTGGTCTTCAACATCGTGTTGCCATCGTACAGCGCCGTGACCTCCATATTACCCAGCATCATGCGGTAGTAACCAGGAACCTGGGTTTGCTGCTGTGCAGGCACACTGGCGGCGTTGACATACTGCACCACGCTGGCGCAGGCCAGGGCGATGGCTAATAACGTGCGGCGAAATGTTTGGTTCATAAAGATCCCTTTTAAATGGATGGAGAGGAGATGACTGTAGGTGATAATACATTGCGGTGAGTGCAAATTTTATATCAACAAATGCGCTTATCCACCAGAGATATTAATGGGAAGGGAACCCATGCCGTTAATCCATTAGACATCCCGGCATGGCTGCGCGCATCATGCGAATAATCAAATAAGTGAGATAGGAAATCTTATGACGGCCCCTAAATCAGCCAACGATGCAGTCAGTGCGCCACCGGATAACACCCAACTGTTTCTCGGTTTTTTAATGCTCGGCTTGATCGGTTTTGGCGGGGTTCTGCCACTGGCACGCAGCATGTTGGTTGAGAAGAAGCGCTGGCTGACCGGAGCACAATTCACCGAGCTATTAGGCCTGTGCCAATTCCTGCCAGGAGGGAACGTGATCAATCTTTCCGTGGCGGTCGGTATGGAGTTTCGCGGTTTACGTGGCGCACTCTGTGCCTTGCTGGGCCTGATCTGCGCCCCTACTGCGATCGTCATCGGCTTAGGCGTGATGTATGCCCGTTTCCAGAACGAACCCCATGTGCAGCACGTTTTTGCCGGATTGGCTGCGGCCGCCGCAGGGTTACTGCTTTCTACCGGGATAAAAATGCTGCTACCGCTGTGGGGGAAATGGCTGGCGTTGGCGGTGGTTGCTATTTGCCTGGTGGCGATCGCCTGGCTGCATTTGCCGCTCTTACCCACCATGTTGGCGCTGGCCGCGCTGAGTATGTTGTTGGCGTGGAGGAAGCTTTTATGATGGCGGTATTAATCTCGTTGGCGATCATTTTTAGCCAGCTTTCACTGATGGCATTGGGCGGAGGCTTTACTATCTTGCCGGAAATGCAGCGGCAGGTGGTGGAAGTGCATCAATGGATGAGTGCGCAGGAATTCAGTGCCCTATTTGCCATGGCGCAGGCGGCACCGGGGCCAAATATGATGATCGTGCCGCTGATTGGTTGGCACGTGGCGGGTGGGGCCGGGCTGCTGGTTGTATCAGTGGCTAATTTTGTCCCTTCTTCCGTGTTGACGGTGCTGGTGATGAAGGCTTGGAAACGCTTCAAAGACAAACCGTGGCGGCGCATTGTGCAGGCCGGGTTGGTGCCGGTCACTGTTGGGCTGGTTGTCGCCAGCGGTCTCTTGATCACCGAGGCGTCGGTCACCCACTGGCGGCTGGCGCTGTTGACTCTGCTGGCCACCGTGCTGGGGATGAAAAAACGCCTCCACCCGCTGTGGATCCTGGCGGGCGGGGCGCTGTTGGGATTATTGGTGGCTTGATGGCACCAGCGCATCATAATTTTTCCGGCGGTAATTCAGCGCCGAAACACCCAGAACAGCACAAACAGCGCAATGGCGGCGTATCCGCCGCTGCTCAGATGCTCGTTGAGCATTGCAATGTGCTCCAGGGGAGTTAGGACAGATCAGCCAGGATCTCCGCCCGCCACCGGCAGGACGGTGCCGTTGATGTAACTGGCTTCATCGCTGGCGAGGAACAAAATCGCGTTGGCCTGCTCGTTTACGGTGCCATAACGGTGCATCAGGCTGGTATTGAGGGTTTGATCGACCACTTGCTGGTACCAGCTTTTTTCCTGCGCCGTGGGTATTTCCTGATTGCGAGGCGTCAGGCGCGGCGGGGCTTCTGTGCCCCCTGGTGCGGTGGCGTTGATGCGAATACCGGCTTGGGCATATTCAAAAGCCAGTGATTGGGTGAGGGCGTTGACACCGCCTTTGGCCGCAGAATAGGGCACGCGGTTTATCCCGCGAGTGGCCACGGACGACACGTTGACAATCACCCCACACCCTTGTTGCAGCATATATGGCAACACGGCGCGACAACCCCAGAGCGTGGGGAATAGCGAACGTTGGATCTCGGCGGAAATCTGTTCCGGGGAATAATCCGCGAACGGGCGTGCCCAGATGGTCCCCCCAACGTTATTGACCAGAATATCCAACCGGCCAAAATACCGCTGAGCCTGAAGCATGGCACTCTCGGTCTCTTCCCAGCGTTCTAGATCGGCGCTGATGGCCAACACATCGCTCCCCTGTTCGCTCAATGTGGCGGCCAGTTCCTTCAGGTAGGGCGCTCGGTCGATCAGCGCCAGTCTTGCACCTTCGCGAGCGGCTTGTTCAGCAACCGCTTTACCGATGCCCTGTGCAGCCCCGGTGATCACCATCACCTTGTTTTCAAATCGCATTCTCTGCATGGTAACTCCTTAGGCCGGTTGACTGGCGGCGAATTTTTCATAATGGAAGCTGGCCGGGGTAAAGGCGCGGCGCTGGAAATCGTTCAATACCGCTTCCACCATCGGCGGTGGTCCGCACAGGTACACGTCCAGATCGCCATCGTTCAATACGCTGGCATCAAGATGCTGCGTAACATAGCCTTTGTGCGGTGACTGTGAGGCCTCACTGGCCACGCAGGTGAGATAGCTGAAGTTGGGCAACCGTGCGCGGTATTGTTCCAGCTGTTCCAGTTTCACCAGGTCGTGGTCGTGGGTGACGCCATACACCAAATGCACCGGTTGTGAACTGCCGCTTTGCACCAACTGCTCGAGCATGGAAAGGAAGGGTGCCAGCCCGGTTCCCCCCGCCAGAAACAGCAGTGGGCGCGATACCGCACGCAGATAGAAACTGCCCTGTGGCCCACGCAGCCGTACTTTGTCCCCAGGCTGCGCTTTGCCGGTCAGATAGCTGCTCATCAACCCGCCAGGGACATTACGCAGCAGGAACGAAACCTGTTGCTTGCCAGGCAGAGAACTGAACGAGTAAGCCCGGCTGGCATCGCTGCCGGGCACTTCGATGTTGACGTATTGACCAGGCAGGAAGGTAATGCCATCACAGCCGTCAAGTTGCAGGCTGAATTCGATGGCGCTGTCAGACAGCGGCGTTGCGGCCACCACGCTGGCGGAAAACTCTTCACAGCCGGTTTTACACAGGGTCGATGCCATCGGCACGTCGATCACACAGTCTGATTCCGGCACCATCTGGCAGGTCAGCACTAATCGCCGCTGCGCTTCCTGTTCGGACAGCGCTTCTGCCAGATAATCGTCACCCAGGCTGTACTCGCCCTGCTCGCAGTGGCATTTGCAGGTGCCACAGACACCGTCGGAGCAGTCCATCGGCAGATTGATTTTTTGCCGATAAGCGGCATCCAGCACTTTTTCGTTGGGATTGCATTGAATAAAGCGGCTGACGCCATCTTCAAAATTAAGCGCAATGGTAAAGGCCATAATCACCTCGCATTAAATATGATAAATATCTATGACCTGACTGATGTAGTCGTTGTTGAGCTGAACCGTTTTGCGCTCGATCAGCGGCTGCCCGTCGTTGAGGGCAATACGGCAACGCGTGTTGCCGAAAAACAGGTCGGTTTTTTGATAACGATGGCTGAACGTCACCCAGTTGTAACGCACCTCAACATACAGGTCAGTGGCTTCCAGCAGCTCAACGTTGCTGATCTGATGGCTGGTGCGCGGTTCTGGCGTGCTGGCCGCAGAGCGTTCGGTTTTGATGCGATAGATGCGATCTTCCAGCCCTTCACGGTTTGGGTAGTAGATCAGCGAAATCTCTCGCTGGGGATCGCGGGTTAAGCGATCGTCATCGCCCCAGGCGGGCATCCAGTATTCCACCGCTGGGCTGTAGCAAGCCAACCACTCATCCCAGTTACGCTCATCCAGCAGGCGGGCTTCGCGGTACAGGAATTGTTCGATCTCATGCTGTAGGTTGCTCATTGCGTCACCTCGCGGTTATTCAGGCTGCGTAGCAGAGTTTGTTGCCAGTGGTGGTGGTGGCTGATGTACAAGGCTTCATCTTCGGAACGTGGCGCGCTCAACAACGGGTTGATGCCCATCGCCTGTGCATTTTCATCAGCACCTTCCAGCCAGCGGGTCGCTCCCCGGCTCATATCGCTCCAGGGCAGGTTAGTAGCGTTATAGCCTTGCTGGCAGGCGCGGAACTCTTCCAGATCGTCCGGCGTCCCCATACCGCTAACGTTGAAGAAATCCTCATATTGGCGAATCCGTAGCGCACGATCCCCGGCGTTTTCCCCTTTGGGAGCGAAGCAGAAGATAGTGACTTCGGTTTTATCGACGGCCAGCGGGCGAACGACGCGGATCTGCGTCGAAAATTGATCCATCAGGTAGACGTTAGGATACAGGCACAGATTGCGCGTTTCGTTGACCATCAGATCAGCGCGCGTTGCGCCAAAGAGGTGATTGAGGCGCTCAAAATGCTTGAACACCGGGCGAACTTCCGGGTTCAGCGCTCGGGTCCACAGCAGCATATGGCCATGCTTAAAGCCATAGACGCCGCCGGTGCTTTTCGACCAGCCATTGGCGTCCACGGTAGGGGTGCCGTTGGCCTCATAGTTGCGGCGTGACATGGTGGAGGCGTAGTTCCAATGCACCACGCTGACGTGATAGCCATCGGCACCGTTCTCCATTTGCATCTTCCAGTTGCCGTCATAGGTATAAGTAGAGGCACCTTTCAGTACCTCCAGCCCATCCGGAGCCTGATCGACGATCAGGTCTATCACCTGGCGGGTGTCACCCAGGTACTCCTCCAACGGCAGCACATCGGCGTTCAGGCTGCCAAACAGGAAGCCGCGGTAGGAGGCAAAATGGGGCAAATGCTTGAGATCGTGTGAGCCTGCCTGTTTAAAACAAGCAGGGTAAGCACCGCTCTTTTCGTCTTTGGCTTTCAGCAAATTGCCGCTGTTGTTGAAGGTCCAACCATGGAAGGGACAGGTGAACGAGGTTTTATTTCCGGACTTGCGGCTGGCCAGCATAGCACCGCGATGTGAACAGCTATTGATCATCCCATGTAATTGCATGTCTTGGTCACGGGTGATGATGATGGGCTGGCGACCCATGGTTAGCGTGTAATAATCGCCCGGCTCGGCAATTTGGCTTTCATGGGCCAAATAAATCCAATTACCTTCAAAGATGGCTTTCATTTCCAGTTCAAATAAAGATTCATCGGTAAATATGGCGCGATTGCATCGATAGATACCTTTTTCTTTATCTATTACTAAGGCGTTATTTATTTTTTCTTCCAGTGTGGAAAATAGCGTAGTGGAGGATGAATTCATCATGAAACCTCGTTTTAAATAGGTCCGTTAAAAGGCTGCGGTAATAGCAAGCCATTGCCCGCAGTAGGCAATATCACTCCAATTGTCACTGTATTAATTAATGCTGTTACGCACGGACAGGCTTAAGGCCGCTGGCCGTGGCGTTATACTCGTCACACTGTGTTGGCGGATTAGCTGTTTTTATCGATCATTTCTTCTCCTGAGTATGTGGATGATTTCGGCATTAAGCTGGTTGGCCTGTTGTTTAACTTAGGGGATGTAAATTTCACCGACAAGGGCGAATATAGGATGTTTGTGCGATTATCAGTTCATTTGTTATTTTTGTGTTAATTATGTGATGCAGGTAGCTAATTGGTTATTTAGCACGAACTGGGGATTATTCTTGTTTCGCTGTGAGAAGGGCAAGAGCATGGAGATAAAATAGCGAACGAGTAATTTAAAATAAGCATGGCGGTGTCTTGTGGTACCCAGCACTGCATCATGGTGAACGGATAACTGCCCTATGATGCAGTGTTTGCGTTTATACCGTGCGGCGGCGCCAGCGCGGGGTGAACATGCCCGGTTTAGAGAACATCACCAGATTACCCAGCAGGATCAGGCACAGACCGATTACCGCATTCAGGTGCCACTGGTAACCTTCGTAAATGGTCGAAATAGTCAGCGCAACCAGCGGGAATAACAGGGTGCTATAGGCTGCTGCGCCAGCACCGATGCGCCCAAGCAGGCTGAAATAGGCCGCGAAGGCGATCACTGAGCCAAAGATGGCCAGATAGAACAACGAACCCAAGTAGCGGGCGGTGAAATCGATGTGGAACGAAGCCCCTTGTGCCAGCGCAATCCCCATCATCAACAGTGTGCCATAGCTCATGGCGTAGGTGTTGGTAGAGAGGATATCCAACCCACGGCGTTGATGCCGTGCGCTGAGCATGTTGCCCAGCGAAAAACCGTAGGTGCCTAACGCGCTCAGGCCAATCCCTTTAAGCAACTCGGGTGCCATCTGCGTGGCCACCAGATCCTGCCAGAACAGTGCCACAATGCCGATCAACCCTAACAGCGCCGCTGGCAGCAAGTTTGGGCTGGGGCGCTGGCGGAAAAAAATCATGCTGTTGACTGCGTTAAACAGCACGGCCATGGAGAAGATCACCGACTCCAACCCACTGCTGATATAGGCGGCTGCATGGTAGAAACAGTAGAAGTTGAAGCCAAACACACAGCAGCCTTGCAGCAGGCAAAACAGGTGGTCGCGTAGGCTGATGGCACGCAGGCGGCGCAGCGCCAGCAAGATCAGGAACATGACAGCAGCGGAAAGCAAAAAGCGGTAAGCGATCGAGATCGGAATGGCGACCGAGCCTTCCTGTTGCATCGTAATCGCAATCCAGGTGGTGCCCCAAATCAGTACCACAGCAAGATACAGCAGCGTATTCATGGTTAACTCCGGTTAATTATCCTGGGCCGGAGTATTCATCTTTCACGGTTTTGGCGCTTTCAGCGCTTTGCGCACAGTTGCATATTCTTGCGCTTTTTTTCGCAAAAGCATCGGCCGATGGTTGGCAGGAGGGGGCGTGACTCTTTACACTGAAACCGTTTTCTTATCAGAACGGAGCGATCATGGTTTATCAGGCATTTGAAACACTGCAACAGCATAAGGCACAACTGCACAATAGCGTGCAATTGGGGTCTGGCGTGCAGTTGGCGGCCTGGTCCAACCGTAACGATCGTATTACGCAGGAAAGCGCCGACCACCATACTCTCAGCCTGTATGTGGCAGACGGTTACGAGTGCTACCAAAAAGTGCCGGGCGGCTGGCAGAACGGCGGCGGGCCCGATCGTTTCTGCATCATGCCACGCCAGTATGAATCCACCTGGGATATCCGCAGCGATCTGTCTTTTGTGCATCTTTATTGTACCGACCAGCATTTGCGCCATCTGTTAGAGCAGACGTGGGATCGCAGCCCGGCGTCGATCAATATGGAACAGCGGGCGTTTGGGGAAGACGCGCAGATCACGCTGCTTTATCGCCAATTTCTGCTGAATTGTGATTGGCAGGACAGCGCCAACCAACTGGCGTTGAGCAGCGTTTCCACCTTGCTGATGTCGCATCTGTTGCAGCATTACACCCAGTTGCAATGGCGTTTGCCTGCGGTGCGCGGCGGTTTGGCCCCAATGGTGCTGAAACGCGTGCGTGAATATGTGGAAGGCCATCTCGATCGGCCACTGCTGCTGTCAGACTTGGCCGCCCAGGCCGGGTTGAGCGAATTCCATTTTGCCCGCATGTTTAAACACAGTACCGGGCAGGCACCGCATCAGTATGTGATGCGCATACGCTTGCAGCAGGCGGAGAAACTGTTGCGCCATACGCTGATTCCATTGACACAAATCGCGCTGGAGTGCGGCTTCAGTTCATCCAGCCATTTCAGTAACCGATTCAAAACGGCCTATGGCTGTGCCCCTCTGCAATTGCGGCAGCAGGCACGTTGAATTTCTTGTGGAGAAAAGTATGAAAACCCCTTTCTGCGATATTGAAGTTCTCTTCGTGGCCGGTTTTGGCCCCATCACCCAAAGCACCAGCGCAAGCAAAGCCTTCTATCAGGATGCGCTGGGTTTACCGTTAAAGCCGATGGGTGGCAATGAGGAATATCTGTTGACTGAGCCTGATGCTTTACCTGGCGTGAAACACTTCGCTTTATGGCCGTTGGCCCAGGCGGCGCAATCCTGTTTCGGCAGCGATCAATGGCCAGAGGATTTACCGGTGCCGCAGGCCTGGCTGGAGTTCGACGTTGCGGACATCGCCCAGGCAACGGCAACGCTGGTTGCCAAAGGGTATCGGTTATTGGTCGCCAACCGGCTGGAGCCGTGGGGCCAGAGCGTAACGCGCTTACTCAGCCCCGAAGGGGTGTTGATCGGCGTGACGGTGACACCTTGGCTGCGTGACTAAGCGTTTGTTTTTACTTTCTTACAAACTGCAATCTACTAAAAACCCTGCCAGCGTTAGACTTAAGCCATAGATTAATCTAAATAAAACGCAGGGTTAACCGTGGCTCCTTCAACCAAAAAAAGCGCTAGAAATTATTCGTCGGTGCGTTTTACCTGGATTTGTGCAGGGATCCTGGTGTGCTTTTTCCTACTGATGTTCCGGGTAGGGTATTTGCAACTGATGGAGCACCAGCAATTGGCCGATCAGGCAGACCAGCGCTCAATCCGCACTCAGATCTTGCCAACCAACCGGGCGATGATTACCGATCGTAATAATGCCGCGCTGGCCGTCAGCGTTTCTTCAAAGGATATTGTGCTGGATCCCAAGCATATCCTCGATACCCATACCGATATCAGCAACGAACGCTGGCAGAGCTTGGCCAACGTGCTGAAAATACCGCTCAGCGATATTCAGCACCTGATCCAGGCCAATGCCCGTAAGCGTTTTGTCTATCTGGCGCGCAAAGTCGAAGATGACAATGCCAATTATATCAACAAACTGCACCTCACCGGCGTCAGCGCCGAGCAGGACTTCAGCCGCTTTTATCCGATGGGCCAGGATGCGGCCGGGTTGATCGGGATTGTCGGGCAGGATAACCAGGGGTTAGAAGGCATCGAGCTGGGCTTTAACCCGCTGCTTCAGGGCAAAAATGGCCTGCGGGTGTACCAGAAAGACGGTAATGGCGCCATTATCGGCGTGATCCGCAGTGTCGACCCGGTACCGCCACCGAACGTGACGCTCAGCATCGATAAATTTATTCAGTACGTGCTGTTTTCCCAACTGCGGGACGGCGTGATTGCCAACCAGGCCGACTCTGGCTGTGCGGTACTGGTGAAGATCAATACCGGTGAAATACTCGGTATGGCCAGTTATCCCTCTTTCAACCCAAACAACTATGCCAATACGCCGGCCAAAGATATCCATAACGTATGCAGCAGCGACAGTTTTGAACCGGGTTCAACGGTGAAACCGGTAGTCGTGATGGTTGGGTTGGACCACCAACTGATCCGCCCAGACACCGTGCTGGATACCACGCCTTATTTTGTTAACGGCCATTTGATCAAGGATGTTGGTCACTGGTCGAAGCTGACCATTACCGGCGTTTTGCAGAAATCCAGCGATATTGCGGTTTCGCATATTGCCCTGGCTTTGCCTGCCACGGTGTTGCCAGCGGTTTATCACAATTTTGGCCTTGGACGGCCTACCGACTTGGGAATCGGTAATGAAAGCAGCGGTTATCTGCCGGTGCATCGGGCGCGCTGGGCTGATATCGAACGTGCTACTTTTGCCTTCGGCTACGGCCTGCGAGTTACACCGCTGCAAATGGTGCGTGAATACGCCACTATCGGCTCTTATGGCGTTTATCGTCCGCTTTCCATCACCAAAGTAACGCCACCGGTCATGGGGCAGCAGGTCATCTCGCCTGAGGTGGTGAAAACGGTGGTGCATATGATGGAAAGTGATGCCTTACCAGGGGGAAGCGGCGTCAACGCAGCAATACCCGGCTATCGGCTGGCTATCAAGACCGGCACCGCCGAAAAAATGGGTCCCGGCGGTAAGTATGATGGAGGCTATATCAACTATACCGCGGGCGTGGCGCCAGCCAGCGATCCACAGTTCGCGTTGGTGGTGATGGTCAACAACCCCAAAGCAGGTAAGCACTTCGGCGGCTCAGTGGCCGCACCGGTGTTCGGTAAAATTATGGCTCAGGTACTCGAGCATATGAATATTCTGCCGGATGCTCAGCCATTGAAAGTGGTATCAACGGTGAAAAGCTAAAACGAAAACGCACGAATTAGTCTGGACAGTGGCGATGAGATCGTGACAATAGTCACGAAACATCATTACTAAACATAAGGATAGACATGCACACTCTTGACGCCATTCAACAACGCCGTGCCACCAAACAGTTCGATACCCAGCATGTGATGACGCTGGAAGAGAAAAAAGCGCTGCTCAATATTGCGCTGCAAAATGCGCCCAGCGCGTTTAACCTGCAACACTGGCGTCCGTTGCTGATTGAAGATCGTGCGCAGCGTGAAAAAATCCGTGAGTCCGCCTGGGGTCAGGCGCAGGTGACGGACGCTTCAATGCTGGTCGTGTTGTGCGGCGATCTGCTGAGTTGGGAATCACAGGTGAAAACTATCTGGGGAGAAGCGGCAGAACCCGTTCAGCAGTTTATGTTCCCGGCTATCGATCAGTATTACCGTGGCAGAGCGCAGGTACAGCGCGATGAGATCATGCGCAGCAGCGGGATCTTCGCTCAGACGCTGATGCTGGCCGCCAAAGCTCAGGGTTATGATTCTTGCCCAATGGACGGCTTTGATTTTGACGCCGTTGGCAAGATCATCAACAAACCAGAGCATTACCAGATCGCCCTGATGGTGGCGATTGGTAAAGGTATCGGCCAGCCTTATCCACGTATTGGTAAATTACCGTTGGATGAAATTGTAAAGTTCGATCGTTTTTAATTGCCTTCGCTTCACCGTTCTCTTTCCCCATTGGGAAAGAGAACGTCCTAACTTCCCCGTTTCGAAATCCACTCAGGGCAGGGTAATTGCCTGATTAAAAGCTGGAATATCACGCCCATTTACCGGTGACAGTTGAAATAGCGACTATACTAAAAGCTCACACAGTGTGTGTAACAGAGTTCTAGTCGACAAGATTAATAGTCGTTCAATGGGTACGAACTGAATAACATCACACAACCCAACTAAACTGTAAGTTCGCGAGGTGCTCCATGCTATACGTTGATATTCCAAGCCGTGAAGAGTTCTCCCGTTTATCCGATGTCCGCTCTGATGCCTGCATTTCCATCTACCTTGAAACTTCTCCGCTGCGCCAAAAATTAGAAGCCAGCAAAATTCAACTGGGCAACTTTATTAAAGAGGCATTGCAGCAGGTTGCTGAAAAAGGTTTGGATAAACGCCGCTTAGCCCTGTTAGAGGAAGAGCTTTATTCGGTGCTGGAAGATGAGGATTTTTGGGATCTGCATGCGCGCAGCCTGGCCATTCTGGCCACGCCGGACAGCATTACCACTTACCGTTTGGCGAACGAACTGCCCAACCAGCTTGAAGTGAGCGGGCGTTTCTACCTTAAACCTTTGCTGCGGGCACTAACATTCCCGCACTCAGCTTATGTTCTGGCTTTGTCTGAGAATCAGACGCGCCTGATCGAGTTTTTTGCCGATGTACCGCCGGTAGAAGTTGCGGTGCCGAATATGCCATCTCACAAGCGTGACGCAATGGGGGATGCTGCATTAAACGATCATCATCATGGCGCGGTTCACCATAAGGTAAGGCTGGCACAATACACCCGTAGAATAGACCAAGCCTTGCGCCCAATATTTGCCAACCATGACTATCCGCTTATTTTGGTCACTACCGAACCCTTAGCTTCTATTTATCGTGCCACCAACTCGTTACCGAACCTTACCGATGAAACGCTTTTCACCAATGCCGAACATTTGGGGGCCTCTGAGCTGGTGACACAGGTTCGTCCAGTGTTGGAAAACTATTATCAGGCGCAGTTAAATGCCCTGAAGTCACGCTTTGAAGCCCGCTCCGGCGAGCGGCGGGTAACGCAGGATCTGTCCGATGCGGCCCGTGCAGCCACCTTTGGCGCCATCGATCTGCTGCTGATTAATATCGACAGCAGCGTGAGCGGAACCATTGATGACCAAGGCCTGATCTCTTTCAGCGGCAGCGGCGATGAGGCTAGCTACGGGATTATCGATGAGATTGCCAAACGGGCGATTGCTACCGGGGCCAGGGTACTGGCAGTGCGTAGCGAAGATCTGCCATCCGGTGCCGATCTCAACGCGATATTACGTTATCCGCTGTAAAACAAACGTCGCGAGTCTGAACGAAGCCCCGATATGGGGCTTTTTTGTACCTGCTGTTCCACTGACTACAGGCAAAAGAAAAGCCGGATAGACAGGCTATCCGGCTTTGGTTCAACGAAATGCTACTGATGATTAATAGTCAATGGCATCACGGATAATCGGGCAGGTCATACAGTGGCCGCCGCCGCGCCCACGGCCCAGTTCACTGCCCACAATCTCAATTACCTCAACCCCTTCTTTACGCAGTTGGGTATTGGTTTTGGTGTTACGGTCATAAGCCAGCACTACGCCAGGAGACAGAGCCACCATGTTGTTACCGCTGTCCCATTGCTGGCGCTCGGTATCGTAGTCGTTACCTTCGGTTTCTACGACGCGCAGTTTCTTCAGGTTCAGAGCCCCGGCGATCGCTTCGACAAAGGTGCCTTTATCACGGCTCAGTTTCATGCCGGTTGGGCCGTCATCTGGGCGCAAGGAGAAGGTCTTGATCTGATCGACGATCGCAGGGTAGAGCGTGACCACATCACGATCGCAGAAGGTGAATACCGTATCCAGGTGCATAGCGGCACGCAGTTTCGGCATCGCTGCAATCATTACCCGTTCAACACCGGAGTGCTTGTTGGCGAACAGTGCGGCCGCCAACTGGGTGATCGCCTGATGCGAAGTACGTTCGCTCATGCCAATCAGCACCGTTTTATTACCGATCGGCATCACATCGCCCCCTTCCAGGGTTGCGGTACCGTGATGCACCGTTGGATCCCCCCACCAGACATTAACATTGCCTGCAAAATCTGGATGGAATTTGTAGATGGCCGTCGTCAGGATGGTTTCCTCGTGGCGAGCAGGCCAGTACAGCGGGTTCAACGTGACCCCACCATAGATCCAGCAGGTGGTATCGCGGGTATATAAGGTGTTTGGCAGCGGTGGCAGCAGGTATTCTGTAATCCCTACCGCTTCGCGGATCAGTTTCAGCTCTTCGTGATCGGCATAGCCTTCTTTTGCCAGCTCGGTGGTGGAGAGGCCGCCAATCAACACTTCTGCCAGAGGGCGTGGTGCCAGGCCATCCAGGAAGCTGCGGGTTTCATTGAGGATACCCAGCGACACTTCATTCGGCACAATCTGCTGATCCAGGATCCACTTTCTGGCTTCCGGCAGCGCCAGCGTTTCCGCCAGCAGATTGTGCATCTCAACCACATCAACGCCGTGTTCGCGCATTTTGGTCATAAAGTCAAAATGGTCACGTTTGGCGCGTTCAACCCATAGCACATCATCAAACAGCAGTTCATCACAATTGCTTGGCGTCAGCCGGTTGTGCGCTTTGCCTGGCGCACAGACCATCACTTTATGTAATTTCCCTACTTCTGAATGTACACCAAACTTAGCCTGTGTCTTTTTTTTAGTCGACATAATGACTTGCCTCAATCAGATAGTAATAACGCCCGTTGCAATGTTATAGATTGCAACCAATGCGGCGACCATAACGATAACGAAGAGCACCATTTCAGCCGGAGTAAACAGTTTTGCATGCTGTTCACGTTTGGCCATAATGTACAACAGTGTGCCTGGGCCATAGATAATGGCCGACAGCAGCAGATATTTCATACCTCCGGCATACAGCATTAACAGTGAGTAGAAAGTGGCGACCACCGCAATAATCAGGTCTTTCTTGTGATCGGTTTTATCGGTTTCGTAGGTTTCACCCGTCCAGGCCAGTTTCAACCCATATGCCCCAACCAGCAGGTAAGGGATCAGGGTCAGTGAACTGGTCAGTTCAAGCGCCAGTTGGAACGCGTATTGGCTGAACAGGGTCAGGATCAAGAACACCTGAATGGTGACGTTGGTTAACCAGACGGCGGAAGACGGGACTGCATTACTGTTTTCTGTGGCAAATACTTTTGGCATGCTCTGACTTTTTGCGGCGGAGAACAGCACTTCTGCCGCCAGCAGTGACCAGGAGAGATAAGCACCGAGCACAGAAACAATCAGGCCCACGCTGATAAAGATGGCCCCCCAGCGCCCCACGATGGCTTCCAGCACACCCGCCATGGAAGGTTGACGTAACGCTGCCAAATCAGGACGCAACATCACACCGTAAGACAGCATGGTGATCAGCACCAGCAGGCACAGTACGCCGATAAACCCCATCACCGTTGCGATGCCCACATGGCTGCGCTCTTTGGCATAACGGGAGTAGACGCTGGCGCCCTCAATACCCAGGAACACAAACACCGTGACCAGCATGGTGCTGCGTACCTGGCTGAACAGGGATTCAGGTTCAACCGTAGGGACAATCGCCGCCGCCGCATGACCGACATAGCCATAGTCATTAAGGTGAGACAAATCGCCAACGTTTGCAGCAACTTGCGGTGCGCCCCAGAAGTTAAGCGCGAACATGTCACCTTTGAAAGCAAAGATCAGGACAATAACAAACAAGATGATAGGCAGGATTTTGGCGATAGTGGCAATGGTATTGATAGCCGCCGCGCTTTTCACCCCACGGAGTAACAGAATATGAAAGCCCCACAGAATGACCGAAGCCACTATTACGGCAGGGATGGTATTACCGTCACCAAATATTGGGAAGAATGCCCCCAATGTTGATTTAATCAGCACAAAGTAGGAGACGTTACCAATACAGGTACCGGCCCAGAATCCAAGTGCCGCTGCAAATCCAAGGTAGTCACCGAATCCTTCTTTGGCATAAATAAATACGCCAGAATCAAGTTCGGGTTTACGTTGAGCCAAGGTTTGGAAAACAAAGGCCAGCATTAGCATACCACCGCCCGCAATACACCAAGCGATGATGGCACCAAACCCACCCGTTGCGCGCCCAAAGGTCGCCGGTAAAGAAAATATCCCGGCACCTATCATGGAACCCACCACCAACGCGGTGAGAGACCATAGGGACAGTTTATTCGTTGATGAACTTGTCATGGTTTTCCTTACTGACACCAAGTCATAAGTTATGTGTTATTAAAGGCTAACGTTACGTACTCACGATTTAAATCATAGCCATAACCGCCAATTTTTCCTGCCAAGAGAAAATCCTTTACAATCATTGGCAGCATAGTTGCTCTTAATCAATGGGATCCGCCCCGCCAATCAGAATAAAACACTGGATATTATATTTTTATTGGTTAATGGTGCTTGTTGTGGGTGAAAATAAAAATATTATTTTATTTTCACCCTTGAGATACGTGGGTAGTTGGCTGAGTTATTACCGCGTAGAAAGATAACGTTATTCCTATTTATCTTTTAATTAAAAATTGACATAACGCTATTCTGTCATGATGTTGTCACACGATGATGCTACTCAAGCGCGCAAATCATCAAGCGGGTTAATTGGTCTTCGGTAGCGGTTAATTTGACCAGGGAATAAGGCTGTA
This sequence comes from Serratia sp. HNCC26DJ206, assembly GCF_057180605.1. Classification (NCBI taxonomy): domain Bacteria; kingdom Pseudomonadati; phylum Pseudomonadota; class Gammaproteobacteria; order Enterobacterales; family Yersiniaceae; genus Serratia; species Serratia sp. HNCC26DJ206. The sequence continues at coordinate 100,620 of NZ_JBXUGP010000004.1, read as the reverse complement.
TGCGCCACGATCACTGACAATTATGCGTTGTGCAGATAACGTTATTGTACTAAAATTATTTTTATAAAAAACAGTAGGGTGCATCTGATCGCACTGAGTAATTGGTGGTAGCATAATGATTAAAAACGTAAGCCAGCACGCTTTAAAAAGCTTGAGCTGTTTTGCCGCAGTCACTTTCTTCTCAACAAGCCAAATGTGTGCCTATGAGTGTTTTCTCAACGCTAATGCCATGAGCATCCTATATTTCCTGTCAATTATATCCAAGCCTTTGTTTTTTATCATCATAGGCTATATGGATGAAGTGGAGGATCTAACCAAGAAAGATATTGCGGTAAAAATAAAATCCATCATTTTGATTATGCTATTTTGGAATATCGTTCTATCACTGATCAAGACAACATATATACAGCAAGGCTATCTCTTACAGAATGGCATACTGCTGAATATGGGTATCATCTATTTAATTTACCCGATCATCCTTAAAGGCATTAAGCATTTGAGAGTGACAGCATTTTTCTTCGCCAGTCTGGTGGGGGCTATTGCACTGCTTGATATCTTCAGCCCGCTGGATACCCAAGATGACCCGCTGTTTATTTCCAGTTATTCATTTATCTGGATCTGGGGTGGGTACTACATTTTTGGCCACATGCTTGGTTCTGAACAGGGGCGTTTGTTTACCAAAAGAGTGCGCGTTCTTGGGCTGGCAAAAATAATGCTTATTCCCATTGGCATCTCAATGTATTTTTATGAGCGTTATTTATCAACCCATATTCAACCGAGCGTTGCTGGCTGGTTTGTGTTAGAACACCTTCATCTGTTGGCCATGAGTCTGGTACTGTTTATTCTGTTCGATAATATCAATATCAAGAACAGGCTGATAACCAATGTGGTCGAGTTTATCAGCCCGGCGATGGTAGGGGTATATATCGTTCACTACAGCGTGTTTTACTTCATTACCACGCTGTATCACTTCGACGACGTTACATTAAAGTTCACGCTGTTGGTGCTGGTCTTTATCGCCTCGGTGATTATTTGCCGTTTGTTACTTCTGAACAGATTCACAGCCAGAATTATTTCCTTTTGAGTCTTCCGTCGAAGCGGCAATAGGTATCCGGCGAATATTAATGCCAGTAATGGCTAATGCTAACGTCATTAACGGTGCAACAATATTAAACACGGCAAACGGCATATATCCCATGGTCGAAACGCCTAAGACGGCGGCCATATAAGCACCGCAAGAGTTCCATGGCACCAATGGTGAAGTAACAATACCGGCGTCAGAAACAATACGCGACAGGTTCTCGGGTGCCAGCCCACGTTTGGCGAATTCGCCGCGGAACAGGCGGGTTGGCAGCAGCAGGGCAATATACTGATCGCCAGCGGCGATGTTGAGCCCTATGGCGGTTGCTACCACAGAGGCAAACAGGCGGACAACGCCTTTGGCGCGCAGCAGCAGTGGGGTGACCAGCTTATTGAGCAAACCAAAGTCATCCACCATAATCCCGAAGGTGACCGCCCCGATGATCAACCAAATGGTCAGCAACATGCTGTCCATTCCGCCGCGAGAAAGCAGGGCATCGATCTGCGCTATCCCCGAATTCTCCTGAAAACCGTTGGCCATTGCCAACCAAATGGCTTTAATCGCCTGCAACGGCGCGGCTAAATCAGGTTCTGCTATAAACCGCACGATAACCTGCGGTTGCATAAAGGCGGCCATCACACCGGCCAACAATGCCGAACACATAATGGCCAGTGAGGCCGGTACTTTACATACCGATAATCCCAACAGGAACACCAGCGGCATCAGGTTCCACGGAGTGATGTGGAACAGCTCACTGAATCGGGAAAGTTCATTATTGGTGACCGTCACATCAAAACCATTTTTATTGATGCCCAAAATGATAAAGGCCACCAAGGCGATAATACCGGCAGGAATGGTGGTCCATAGCTGCGCACGGATGTGTTTATACAAGGGGACGCCATTCAACTGAGCTGCCAGCACGGTACTTTCCGACAGCGGAGAGATCTTGTCACCCACGTAAGCCCCGGAGATCACCGCTCCGGCAGTGACTTCTGGCGATAGCCCCAGCATGTTGGCCAAACCCACCAACCCAACGCCCAGCGTACCGGCCGTTGTCCAAGAGCTACCGATGCTCATTGATACACCGACACAAATCAGGAAAGCGATAGGGAAGAACCAGTTTGGCGTGATCATCTGGATGCCGTAATACACCATGGTCGGGATGGTGCCGGACATATTCCAGGTGCCAATCAGCGCCCCTACGGCAAACAGGATAAAAATTGCACCCACAACGGTTGAGATGCCTTTACGCCCAGACTCAGAGACTTCATCCCAGGTGTGGCCATTCTTTAAAACGATCACTGCGGTGATCATGGTGCTAATAATGATCGCCACCTGTAACGGGCCATTGACTGCATCCAAGCCAAACAGAGCAACGGAAGAACCCACCAAAACGATCAGGGTAAATATCGGGATCAGTGCATCAAGATAACTTGGCGCTTTCACCGTGCGGGGGGTTTTGGAATCAATAGCCATATGCGCTCCAAAGACAAATAAGACAATGGGATTGCGGAAGTTTTTAAGATCGTTGCACCTGCTATAACCAGGGTAGCTACTGCGCTAAGTATAGCTTGCAGCGATATATCGCAATGATTATTTGCACAATTATGTCGCTTATCTGGCTGGCTGATGAATATGGCGTTCTCTTGCTTCAGCAAGAGAACGCCATGCGAGAAGCGTCTACTTCTCCAATACGTCGACAAATTTAGCTAACCATTGCGGGTGTGCTGGCCAGGCTGGAGCGGTAACCAAATTGCCATCAACATGTGCCTGATCGATGCCAATATCAGCATATTCTCCGCCACTCAACCGCACCTCTGGGGCACAGGCAGGGTAAGCGCTGCAGGTGCGCCCTTTGAGCACGCCAGCCGCCGCCAATAACTGCGGGCCGTGACAAACGGCGGCAATCGGTTTGCGGGCGGCGTCAAATTCTTGCACTAATTCAATCACTCGCGAATTAAGGCGCAGATATTCTGGTGCTCGGCCGCCGGGGATCAGCAAAGCGTCATAATCTTCAGAGCGTGTTTTGGCAAAGTCGGCATTCAGCACAAACCGGTGGCCCGGTTTTTCACTGTAGGTCTGCGCACCATCAAAGTCATGAATGGCCGTCATAATGTAGTCGCCTTTGCTTTTATCCGGGCACACGGCATCAACGGTATACCCTAGCATCTGCAAAGCCTGGAAAGGCACCATGGTTTCATAATCTTCGGCGTAATCACCAACCAGCATCAGTATCTTTTTCTTGGACATTGTGAGCATCTCAGGTGGAGGAAAAACACTGTTAGTTATAGTCCATCAGCAGAGAGATGGGGGAGGTAATAATAAAAACCTGGATCACCGCAACGCTGCTTGGCATGCTGTATGAAAGTACGCCAAGCGCCTGAAGCTGTTTGGTGCTGGGGTAATGCTATAAATGACAGGAGGAACAAATGAGTCGTCTTACTGCAAAGGATTTTCCCCCAGAACTGCTCGAACTTTACGACTACTATGCCCACGGACTGATTTCCCGCCGTGAGTTTTTTGATCGCGCGGCCCGCTTTGCGGTGGGAGGGATCGCTGCCACCACGCTCATCGGCTCACTGCTTCCTGACTATGCCCTTGCTCAGCAGGTTGAGTTCACCGACCCTGAGATCATCCCGCAATACATTAATTATCCATCCCCCAACGGCCACGGTCAGGTGCGTGGCTATCTGGTGCTCCCGGCCAAAGCACAAGGGCCGGTGCCCGGCGTGGTGGTAGTGCATGAGAACCGCGGGCTGAATCCGTATATCGAAGACGTCGCGCGTCGTTTGGCGAAAGCTGGGTTCGTTGCGCTCGCGCCGGATGGGTTGAGTTCCGTGGGCGGTTATCCCGGCAACGATGACAAGGGAAGGGAGTTGCAGCTCTTGATCAATCCTGAAAAGCTGATGAATGACTTTTTCGCCGCCATCGAGTTTCTGATCCAGCACAAGGCGACCACCGGTAAAGTAGGGATCACCGGTTTTTGCTATGGCGGTGGTGTGGTCAATGCGGCTGCCGTCGCTTATCCAGAACTGAGTGCCGCAGTGCCATTCTATGGCCGCCAGCCCAAAGCAGAAGATGTGTCACGCATCAAAGCGCCGTTGCTGCTTCACTATGCCGCATTGGATACCCGCATCAATGAAGGGTGGCCAGCTTACGAGGCCGCACTCAAAGCGGCAGGTAAAACCTATGAAGCCTACATTTACCCAGGCGTAAATCATGGGTTCCATAACGACTCTACGCCGCGGTATGACGAAGCCGCCGCTAAACTCGCCTGGGACAGAACCCTGGCCTGGTTCCGACACTATTTGGCATGATACCCAAGATGGCGGCTAGACTCGTTTTAGCCGCCATGAAATTGGCTCAAAACGCACCGCAGGTTTTCATACTTAATTTTACTCTGGAGGTATAGTATTTCAGACCTGCCAGCAGGCTAACTGGCTGGATTCTATGCAAGCCACAGAATTTTTTAAGAGACCTTATCTATGACGGATTTTTCCGCCTTATTACAGCAAGGCATAGGCAACGCCTGGTTATTTATCCCCAGTGCCATTTTGCTTGGCGCACTGCACGGCCTAGAGCCCGGGCATTCCAAAACGATGATGGCTGCGTTTATCGTTGCCGTCCGGGGCACCATAAAACAGGCGGTCCTGTTGGGGTTGGCTGCCACGCTGTCACATACGACTGTTGTGTGGTTGATAGCCTTTGGCGGGATGTACCTGAGCCGCCAATTCACCGCAGAAGCCAGTGAACCTTATTTCCAACTTATCTCTGCGGTGATTATTTTGGCCACGGCCTTATGGATGTTTTGGCGTACCTGGCGCGGAGAGCAGCAATGGAAGACCGGGCATGAGCCGCATCAACATGATGAATCACAGCTGATTGATACGGGGCACGGGCAGGTTGAGTTATCGATTTTTGAACAAGGCATGCCTCCTCACTGGCGTTTAAAAAATCTATCAGGACAACATTGGGGAGCCCAAAAGGTTACCGTCACCACGTTGAGGGAAAACGAGCCTCCGCAGCTTTTTGAGTTTGAAGAACACGGGGACTTTTTACAGTCAGTGCACCCGATCCCTGAACCTCACCATTTCACCGCGCGGTTATCGTTGACGCATGGTGGGCACTCACATGATTACGAGGTCATGTTCAAGGAGCACGATCACGCGGAACTGACAGGGCTGGATGTCTCTTCTCAGGAATATCAGGACGCTCATGAAAAAGCACATGCCAGCGATATCAAACGGCGTTTTGCCAATCGTAACGTCACCACCGGTCAAATCGTCCTTTTTGGCCTGACCGGTGGCTTGATCCCATGCCCGGCCGCTATCACGGTACTTTTGTTGTGCATCCAAGTGAAAGCATTCACCTTGGGTGCCGCACTGGTGTTGTGCTTCAGTATCGGGCTGGCACTCACTTTGGTGGCAGTCGGTGTTGCCGCAGCCTATAGCGTCCAGCGAGCGACACAGCGTTGGAGCGGTTTCAACACGCTGGCACGTAGAGCACCTTATTTTTCAAGCGTGTTAATCGCCGTTGTCGGTATCTACATGGGATACCATGGTTGGGCGGGGTTGATGAAATAATTCCCCCCAAATGTGCCGAGCGAAGTAGGTTTAACTCGCTGAACATCAACCAACTTTAAGAGATTTCATGGATAAACACATTGCCCCCGTTGCACTCGAAAAGGCCTATCGCTTGATCAACCACGGCCCGACGATCCTGGTCTCAGCTCGCCATGAGCAGGTCGATAATGTGATGGCCGCCGCCTGGGCCTGTGCGCTGGATTTCTCACCGCCGAAGTTAAGCGTGGTGCTGGATAAATCGACTAAAACTCGCGAACTGATCGAGGGCAGTGGCACTTTTGTGGTACAGGTGCCTACGGTGGCGCAACTGCAATTGACCTATGAAGTGGGTAACCGCAGTCTGTTCACAGAGCCGGATAAACTGGCGCGTTCCGGGGTGACACTGTTTAGCATCGACGGCTACGATCTGCCTTTTGTGACCGGCTGTGCCGCCTGGCTCGCATGCCGCTTAATCCCAGAGCCGCACAATCAGCAAACCCACGACCTGTTCATTGGCGAAGTGATCGGTGCATGGGCTGATACGCGCGTGTTCAAACAGGGGCATTGGCACTATGAAACCGCAGATCCCTCACTGCGCAGTTTGCACTACATTGCCGGCGGGCAATTCTATGCCATTGGTGAGACACTGACGGCCAGCAAACAGAAGTGATAAGAAAAGGAAAGCCCCGATGCACAGAGAACGCCACAGCATAGAAAAGATCGGTTGGCTGCGAGCCGCCGTTTTAGGTGCCAATGACGGCATTGTTTCTACCGCCAGCCTGTTATTGGGCGTTGCTTCAGCCAACGCCACCCACAGCAGCATTTTGCTGACGGGAATTGCGGGCTTGGTAGCAGGGGCGATGTCGATGGCGACCGGGGAATATGTCTCGGTTTCCTCTCAGGCCGACACGGAAAGTGCCGCGCTGGCAGAAGAGCAGGCTGAACTGCATGCTGATTATCCAGGCGAGCACCGCGAGTTAACTTCTATTTATGTGCATCGCGGGCTGGATTTGGCGTTAGCCAAGCAAGTGGCAGAAAAGCTGATGCAGCATGATGCTCTGGGTGCTCATGCCCGCGATGAACTGGGTATTTCAGAAATCACTACCGCGCGTCCATTGCAGGCGGCGCTGGCTTCGGCAACGAGCTTTGCCGTCGGCGCGATACTGCCGCTTTGTGTCGCGCTGATTGTGGCTGCGCAGTGGGCGATCCCAGCCATCGCGCTATCGGCTCTGTTGTCGCTAGCGATCCTGGGCGGCATTGCGGCTAAAGCCGGGGGAGCTCCCATCGGCCCTGGCATTATCCGCATCACATTCTGGAGTGCGCTCGCCATGGGGGTATCATCCGGCGTGGGGGCATTATTTGGTTTGGTAGCAGGTTGACGACGGTAGTGGCTCGCTGCGGCAATGTTTCCGCCTCAGCGAGTTCCTTATTTCCAAGGGGTGAAAAACGTCAGTAAGAAAAGTAGAAAAGCTCGGAACGCGCGTAAAAAGTCATCTTTAGCCAAGAATGCCATACTTCACTTGTACAGCCTCAATCGACAGCCCGGCGTTATATCCGCTACGGGCTCTATTTTCATGCCTACGCTGACTCAACACTCTCGATGCAATCTCATCAACGTGGAGTTATGTGCTTTACTTAGGGGAGTTACTTATTTCTGAGCTTTCTCACCGTCTTGTCACGAAGTAAAACCCAAAGAATAAGGTTGTATTATCATGACTCAGATTTTCACTTTAACCTTGTCCCCCTCGCTAGACAGTGCAACAACCACCGCCAAAATCTACCCGGAAGGGAAGCTACGCTGCACTACGCCGATATTTGAACCCGGCGGCGGAGGGATCAACGTAGCCCGCGCCGTTGTGTATCTTGGTGGCCAAGCTACCGCGATTTTCCCTATCGGTGGCCCGACGGGCGAACATTTGAAAGAGCTGCTCGATCGGGAAGGTATTCATACGGAAACCTTGAGAACCCAAGACTGGACGCGGCAAAATCTGCATGTCCATGCAGACAATAGCGGCGAGCAGTTTCGTTTTGTTATGCCGGGTGCACGGTTGAACGAGGCAGAATTTGATCAGCTTGTGGAGCGCGTACACAAGATTCCTTCAGGTTCAATTCTGGTGATCAGCGGCAGTTTGCCGCCAGGTACCGCCATTGAAAAATTAACTTATCTGGTGCAACAGGCGCAGGCAAGGGGCTTGCAATGTATCGTTGATAGCTCTGGCGATGCGTTAAAGGCTTGCCTGGATTTGGGCGGGCTGGCGTTGGTAAAACCCAATCAGAATGAGCTCTCGGCGCTGATCGGCCGATCGTTGGAACACCCTGATGATGTGCGCAGTGCCGCTCAGGAATTGGTTCGGTGCGGTGCCGCCGAACGGGTGGTGGTGTCGCTTGGGCCACAGGGGGCATTGGCGGTCGATCGGGATCATTGTGTGCAGATAGTGCCGCCGCCGGTGAAGAAAATGAGTACCGTTGGGGCAGGTGACAGCATGGTAGGTGCGATGACATTGAAACTGGCGCACGGCGCCGATCTGATCGATACCGTGCGCTTTGGCGTGGCAGCAGGCAGTGCGGCTACGCTTAACCTGGGTACGCGTCTTTGTTCATTAGAGGATACTCAGCGGCTGTATCACTATATCTGCAAGAATTCGCATTAGCGTATCCCGTCACTAGACTGGCTGCCGATGTGGCAGCCAGCAAGCCGATACAGACCTTCTCTGGCCGCGCGTTGTGACATTGTATTAGACATTTTTTCCCTTGAGATATCGCAAGCAGTAACTCAGTGTCTTGTATAGCATCATCTCGATGGCGTGGACAAATTGAGGGCATATTTGCACCAAGAATATGCGTTCGGCGTCAATCTCATAAGAGAGGGTGTAGAAGGTAACAGCTTGATTTGTTGTCATGTAGAGGACAACCTGAACTCATGCATGTAATTTAACATAATATACATTATGCGTACCAATAGTGTTGAGCGTAGAATCTGGACATCGTCCTAGACCAGTGGCTCACGCTGCTAAATTACTGACATGCATCACCGCTTTCAGGTAGCTCACCATCATATAATGCCGTTGATTATGATGATGCGGGCTTTCTTTCTTGATGACATTCTCAAGCATTTCTACCGCAGAATCAAAACGTTCAGGGTTGGATTTTATTGCAGTAATACTTTTTCAAACTCTTCAGGAGTATTGGATAATGAAAAAGAAATACCTCATGGCGATCCTTACCAGTGCACTCCTGCTTCAGGGGTGTTCGGCATTTGATAAACATCATGGCGTTAATTGGGGGCAAGGCTCCTGTCCGACACCAGCAGCAAATGAAATTGACGAATCAAACCAGCTGATCATTAAAGATGGCAAAACGATGAAATGCCAAATTCGTCCTTATGTCAGCAATATGGCCTGCCAAGGGATTACGGACGATATCAACACTGATGGAATCCTATGCCAAAATGGCCTTGGACAGTCGATTTTATTTACTTTTGACGACAAAGGTGTGCTGAAACAACACAAATTCTTGTAACTGGTGTTCAACTGAGAGACGTCGGGAGTTAATAGCCCATGCGGCTTATGGTGGTATGGGCTACTACTTGGTTGCGCTACGCGAAATCTGAGAAACAATCGCTACATTAATTTCACCAAACGCCTGCAAAAATTTGCAGCAGTGAGCCACCTGCTGGACTGACTTTCGCGGACGGCATTCAAATCTACAGACTTCTTTCTGACACCTAAGACTCATTCTGGAAAGTCGAGTATATCAACGTCCATAGATTGGTGAATAACGCGTAAAATGAAGATGTCGTTATCCTGCAACATGTAATAGATGGAGTGTTTTTTGAATTCGAAGCGACGCATCCCTGCGCATACCCAATCACATTCCCTGCCAATCCAAGGAGATGTGGCCAGTAGCTCAAAAGCTCTTTTCAGTTCATCGTGATAACACCGGGCCTGGTTTTGACCAAACTGCTGTATTGTGTAACGAGCAATCTGAAAGATATCTTCATCAGCCAGCTCGGAAAGCTTATACATTTAAGTCCTTTGCAGCCCTGGCGAAAATGTCATCCATACTGTTTTTGCTGGCTGGGGAATTCAGGCCTGCCAGTACCATTTCACGGACATTTTGCATACGCTGCTCACGAGCTTCCATCAGGCGTAAAGCGTCGCGGACAACTTCGGATGTGTTGCCATAACGGCCAGATTGGATCATATCGCCCACGAATCCATTGAAATGCTCACCGAGGGTAACACTGGTTACTCGTGCCATAAATTCGCCTATTGTTGTATTACTGAGTAATACAATAATAGCAAAGTGCTGTAATGACCGCCAGCATGGCATAAGCCATTTTTGGTTGCGCTACGCGAAATCTGAGAAACAATCTCTATATTACCCTTACAGATTTCGCCAAAACGCATGAAAAACTACAGACTTTTTTCTGGCACCTCTAACCCGTAATGAACGGCTAACCACACGGTCGGGCCATCAGGATCTGTCCATTCGACCCGGTGTCGACATTGTGCCGGGATGTTAATGAAGTCACCCACGTGCATTTCTCGTACTTCTGCTTCATTTTCGAACCGTACGCCTGCCGAACCCTGTAACACCATGACCCATTCACTTTGAGGCTGGCAATACCAAAATCCTGGCGGGCTCGATTGCCCGGTAGAAATGATGCGCTCAATTAACACTCCCGGCTGAGATATCAATTCCTCGAAGGTTTCCGCTTCTGCCTTGAGCGCGGCATCAGGAAAATGTTTCAGCATATTCGTTATCATCTGCACGTTTCTCCATTATCAACAAAACTTAATCACCCTGATTTTTGTAAGCCATTATAAATGAATGTTCAGGATGAATGCTCTTCTTCGTCGATAAGCTCTTTGGCGTTCTGCTTCATAAATACCACTTCTTTCGGATTGGAAAGATTCACCTGCTGTTCACGCAACAACTTGAGGATATTAAACAGCAGATCGCTCTTAGTGGCACCGACCATGCGCGGGCTGGCAACATAACCCGTCACGCTGAGGATGATGCCATCCGGGCCAAGCTGGCTAAAGCGTACATAAGGCGCTGGCGTTTCAAGGATGGATTCATATTCCCGGTATGCGCTGAGTAAAATATTGCGCACCAGTTCAGGATCGATATTAATGGGGAACGTCAGCGCAATCGTCACCACACCCTGTGCATTGCCCATGGTGGCATTACGCACGTTCTGCGAAATCAGCTGGGAATTAGGCACAATCATGGTCGAACGATCGCTAAGCTGGATTTCCGTGGCGCGTACGTTAATACGACGCACATCCCCTTCTACACCGCCAATACCAATCATGTCCCCTACTTTTACCGGACGTTCGGTGAGCAGAATCAGGCCGGAAATAAAGTTCTTCACAATCTCCTGTAAGCCAAAACCGATACCGACCGATAACGCACTGACAATCCAGGCCAGATTGTTCCATTGGATACCCAACGTGGCCAGGGTGATCAAAATAATCAACACATAGCCAACGTTGCTGAACAGCGTCACTAATGATGCCCGGATACCAATATCGCTGATGGTCTTTGGCAATAACTCATGGCTTAACCAGCGCTGGGTCACCCGCAGGACATAGATACCGATCACCAGGATAATTACCGCATTGAGCAGATTGCTTGGGACGATATTCAGCCGTTTCAGTCCATCACCGCTCAAAATGGCGATAATTTTCTCAATCAGCGAATTGGGTGTCGTAGTACCGAATGAGCCATTAAGTAATGCAACAATCATCAGGAGCAGTAATGAGCATTTGCCGATAGCGGTGAAAATAATCGTCAATTGCTCAAGATGGCGATCTTTGAAGTTAAGTGATTTCTTCAATGCCCGGCCACTGGTGGTTTGCGGCGAGAAAACGGCGGCACAGAGATCGGTGGTGAACAGCACCAGGAAATAAAACGCCATCAGAACCAGCGCAATCCAGATTAGCTGATAGACCAAAAAACGAGCAAAGGCGACGTAGCCTATTAACAGTGATAACAGTATCACTATGGAAGATAGCGAAATCAGGATATTAGCTATGCCATCAAGCGTGGAGCGTTTCTCAACATGTTCACCATTACGCACCAATTGATGGCGAATATGGCGAGCGCGTAAAGGTATGGCCAAGAGTACTAACGCCATTAAAGTAGAGACCAGTCCGTTGCCCAATACCGTTGTTTTAAGGCTGGCCCCCGTTACATTGTTAATCTGTTCTATCGAACCAAAAGCCAATGCCAAGGCCGCGAGCAGCGGTGGGAAATAACGCATACCGGAAGCAATAGCATCCTCCATGTGCGCCAAACGCCAGGATGGGCGGTTAAGTGAAAGGTAAGCCCGCCCTAACCCTGCGATCAACGCACAGAAAATCCCCAATTGTTTGAAACCATTAGCAAAGTCCTGAACTACAGGGCTGAATTCTTGAACGCGTGAAAAGGTGAACTCAATCAGATTTAGCGCAACTGTGGCTGCAAGCAGAGTAATCATCGCCGTCGCCAACGCCATAAAGCTGCGGCGTAACCGGCCATCCGGTAAGTAACGAATACTCAGCCAGGCCAAAAAACGCTCAACGGCATAACGACCCAACGACCAAATGACAACAACCAATCCCAATAGTCCCGAAGTGCCGTAACGCCATTCCTCTTGCCAACTGGTATCCCAAATCTGCAGCATCTGCTGATTAAAATCGCTGAACTGGTTCAGATCTTCCTCGGGCGGCTGTTCCTCTGCCCCCCAGAAGTCAGAAGTCAAAATACTGCCAGTGTTCAACGCTAGCTGTGTTTTGAATGCGACGCGGCGCAGATCGTTGATCTGTTGCCCCAGTGCGATGGCATTGGTTCTAATCGCTTGAGAACGTTTTACCGCATCATCTAACTGCCCTTTACTGCTGTTGAGCATATTGCGTTGCTTGGCAACGGCGGCCGTTTCTGCCATCGAACCTGGCACAGGTTCTGGCCCAAGTACGTCCAGCTGCGCTTGCAATTTTTCCTGCTCTGGTTGCAGGTCGGTCACCAATTTCTCTAAGCTGGTCGCCAACGTCTGCGTAGCAATAAACAGTTTGCTTAACTGATTATCTGTGTGGGCTTTAGAGACCTGCTGCTTAATTGCATCCAGTTGCTTTTGATAATTCTTCAGTACCGTAGCGGTATCTGGCTGGCTGCTTGCCGCCGTGGTCGCCGGAACTGCAGCGTGTGTCAACGGAGCCAGTTGCAGGCCAAACAACAAACAGGAGAACAGGAATATCTGTAAAGGCTTCATCATAACCGTGAGTACTCAGAATGAGTTGGCGACAGGCGAAGCAATAAACCGATTTCGCCTGAATAATAGGAGCTGATTATAGTAATAACCCATTCAACGCAAAAGCGTATTCATCCGAGAATCAGAGCAGAAGTTGTCAATCAAGGCTAGGTTGGCGTGCAGGAAGGCAACAATGGTTAAACGGTAAAAACGCCCCTTTCCAGATGACAAGGGGCGTTAGTCAATCACAGCGGTTCGACGTGCCCGATAACTCGCGATACGGCCGGAAACTGCATTCTCAGTTGCCTTTCAATAAAGTCGACAGCATCGTGCGCCGCGCTAATCGACAGCGCGGGCAAAACCCGGCAATGGAAGTTCACAATCACACCCTGTGACGTTTTACGGGCACGGATATTATGTACATCCTTGACCAGCCCGCCGTTTTCAGCAGATAGCGCCAGTGCCTGCTGGATCTGCGCCAACTCACCGTGTTCCACATCCTGGCTGGTCAGGCAATGCGCTGTCTGTGGTTCCAAATGTGTTTCTATCTCGGTATTTTCCCCCAGCGTCTGGCGCAGAATATCCTCCACTTCGCAGGCGATATCATGCGCCTGCTCCACGCTGGCACTGGCCGGTACCGCCAAATCCATACTGATCGACATATGATCTGCCAACTGTTGTAGCGTGAGATTTTGCACCACAGCACCGTGATTGGCCGCCAGCATACGGATACGGGTCGCCATATCTTCATCGCTTCTGGCCTGAGGGATGGCAATCACCCTGACCTCGGCCTTGGTATATTGTTGCGTAATTTGTGCGGCAATCTCGGTTTTCAGCGTGTTGATCCGCTCCAGCGGCAGGGTCCGGCATACTCCGACGCTCACCTCGATAAACAGCGTTGCCCCGGCACTGCGTAAGCGGATGTTTTCCGTAGAGAGGATCGCCGGGAAATCGTTGAGCAAGGTAGCGATATCTTCCCGGCTACCGGCTGGCGCGGTGTCAATCAGGGAATCAAACGAGCGCTTGCCCAGCTTCAATGCCGCAAACAGGATGAAGCAAGCCACCACCAGTGCTGCCAGAGCATCCGCACGGGCAAAACCGAACAGCACAAAAACCATACCCAACAACACCACACCAGATGACAGCATATCGGAGAAGAAATGCAGCGCATCGGCCTCCAGTGCCGCACTGTCGGTCGCTTTTGCCACACGATTCAGCGCTTTCACGCGGAAATAGTCGACCACGATCGACACCAGCAGCACCGCAATGACAAAGGGCGCAGCAACAATCTGATGCGCCTCACCCAGTAAGCTATTCACCGCTTCGTAAATGATCCAACCTGCTGCGGCCAACAGCAATAGCACCTCGAACAGTGCCGCCAGGTTTTCGACCTTGCCATGGCCAAAGTGGTGCTCGTCGTCGGCCGGTTTATCGCTGACGCGCACCGCCCACCAGGTAATAGAGGTAGCGATAAAATCGGTGAAGGAATGAATACCTTCGGAGATAAGGCCAATACTGCCGGTGAAAATACCGGCAATAAATTTGCCCAATGCCAGTAGACCGCTGGCAATCATTGAGTTTCTGGCAACGGCTTGTTTTTCATTTTGCATAACACAACTCATGTTCAGAGTAAGAAATTAATTTTTTGTTTTTGCCGAACATTGCCAGACAAAAGCGATGAGCAGAATACTCCCTGAAAACGTTAACATCAAACTGGAAATAAATTCAGACTTACCGGTTGAATAGAAATAAATCTCATTAATACCTACAGAGATCATTAAAATAGCGTAAAGCAGACCCATAATAAGAATAACCATCATTATCACTCACGGATTATATTGTCAGTATAAAATCCTCCCCATAATCCATGATGCAATTACGGGAAGGATGCATCTAGGCGGTTCTTTTTCGTTCATTAGTCATCCCATCTCGTGCTCATGTAGGCTGCTGCCAACCCCAGTACGCTGACCAAACCCAAAAAACCCATAAACATCATCATGTTTCCCATAACTTAATCCTCTTTAAATGTAATCGATAACGACCTCGTTGATTAAAAGTACACTTGAAAAAGTGCTCATTGCGTTGATGTACCTCCATGGTTATGGCTCCCGCATCGGCAGGAGCCGATAAATCGTGTTAAATTCCCAGAACAGCCTGAGCAATTTTGAAATAAATAATCAGACCGGTGCCATCAATAAAGGTGGCAATAAACGGAGCAGAGACCACTGCCGGATCGATCCCCCCTTTTTTCAGCAGCATCGGAATAATGGAGGCAACAATAGCGCTCCAGACAGTGATTGCCACCAGAGACAGACTGACCACCAACGTCACATCCATCCCGACCCCCATGATCCAGGCACGGATCCAGGCCGCCACCCCGATGGTGATGGCGATCAGCAACGAAGTGCTCACCTCTTTGCTGATGACCGCGCCCAAATTGCGCAGGCTGACTTCCCCCAGCGCCATGGCCCGTACCAGGGTTGAAGTGATCTGGGTGCCACTGTTACCGCCGGTTCCGATCAGCAACGGAATAAAGAATGCCAGCGCGATTGCCGCTTCCAGTTGCTCTTCGAACGCCTTCAGCACGTTACCGGTATAGGCTTCCGCCACGAACAGCAGCAGCAACCAGGCAGAACGCTTACGCCACAGCGACCAGGGGCTGGTTTCCAGATAAGGTTTATCCAGCGGCAAACTGGCACCCTGACGCTGCGCATCTTCGGTATTTTCGTCTTCAATCAGACGAGCAATCTCTTTTTCACCCAAGACACCAACCAGCGTCTTATTGACCACCACTGGCACGACATCCAGCCCGCCCTTACCCAGCAAATGAGCAACATTATTCCTGTCATCATCCGGCGAAACATGGAAGTAGGTATGGTTCATCATTGAACCCAGCGTTCGCTCGCCTTCACGGCATTGCAGCAGTTTCTTCACTGACAGCATGCCGCGCAGATGGTAATCATCGGCGGTAATGAACAGTTGTGTGGGTATTTCATCGGTTTGCAATTGCGACAAAAAGTAGTCTTTTGCCTCATTCACGGTCATCGTGCCAGAAACGGTGATGAAATCTGAGCTCATGTAACAAGCAACAGAAGATTCTTTGTGAACTATCGCCGGTGCGGCAGTCACCATTGCTGAAGAATATGGAAGTGATTTAATCATGTTAGTCCCTATTTCTGTTTAAACTTCAACAGTGAATCGCATAGGGGCGTTAACCAAAGAGGGAGTGCAGACAGCCTATCTCCGCGTCCAGGTTTTAGCACTATACAACGTATCTGAAAAAAATTTCAGAAGTTACTTTGGGCTAAACCTTAATCCGATAAAGCCTGTCTTAACCTTGGGCATCTCTCGATGTCGTCAGATCAGTAACCTGTGTTTGTATAGGAGCCTCGCCAAACGAGATACTGCATTAAACTACAGGGCGATTATAGGCCTGTTAGGCTTGATTGCGCTCGATAACTCGCCTCCCGTTGAGGTTATATTTAAGAAATATCTGCATATCTGAGTTTGATTTTAATTTGGATAACTCGCTTAAGGCTGCCTAATAAGATATGTCCCAACGAAAATTCTTAGCGTAGAAAAGACGATTTCCGTATTTAACGCTTTATGTTACGCTATTCCCTATAACCACTTTAAATCTGTGCTTATTTGCATAATAAATAAAAAATCTATATTTTACATCAAGTTGGAAAAGGGAAATAACATCAAATGGAAAATCGCATATTCACCAGGGTTGAAGACCTCATATATAGAAAATATGATGGGGACATAAAATTCTTCGCGCAACTGCACAAAACCAGCGTTTATAAAGTTCACGATTGGATACGTCGTGATGCACATATTATTAATGGGAAAATCTGTATTCCAACCAAGCATTCTGTATAAAATGCAAGCTAGATCCTGCGTTATTCACCGATCTTAGCTCTCGGGCCAAGCAAGTTTTGCCTGTGCCCGAGAACGTATCTTCCCTACACCGACCACAGCACACCACGAGCAACTCCCCTCCTAAAGTTCAAGCTTAGTTTTCCTTAAGGAAAGATGATTAGTGAGCAAAAGCTAAAAATATTCTAATACGAATCGTTTTCACTATCATTCCTGATGTTATTGGATACAATTGAGCAGCTCACGCTTCCCCAGCGTTGCTTACTTATCTTCCTCGTTCATCAAAAGGATAACCGTATGAAGTTGCGTTTCACCTCTATTGCCCTGCTGGCTTCATCCATGATGCTGGCCTTCTCAGCCAGCGCGGCCTCCAGCGATCAAGAGATCGTGGTTTATAATGCCCAACACGAAAACCTGGTGAAATCCTGGGTTGATGGTTTTACCAAAGACACCGGCATTAAAGTCACTTTGCGTAACGGCGGTGACAGCGAACTGGGTAACCAACTGGTACAGGAAGGCAGTGCTTCCCCGGCGGACGTTTTTCTTACTGAAAACTCCCCAGCGATGGTTTTGGTAGACAACGCCAAGCTGTTTGCTCCGTTGAATGCCAGCACGCTGGCGCAGGTAGAACCGCAGTATCGCCCGGAACATGGCCGCTGGACCGGCATTGCCGCTCGTTCGACGGTATTCGTTTACAATCCGGCCAAGCTCAGTGAAGCGCAGTTGCCGAAGTCCCTACTGGATCTGGCTAAACCAGAATGGAAAGGCCGCTGGGCTGCTTCGCCATCAGGGGCAGACTTCCAGGCCATCGTCAGTGCCCTGCTGGAGTTGAAAGGTGAAGAAGCCACTCGTGAATGGCTGAAAGCGATGAAAACCAACTTCACCGCCTATAAAGGCAACAGCACCGTGATGAAAGCCGTTAACGCAGGCCAGGTCGACAGCGGTGTTATCTATCATTACTATCCGTTTGTTGATGGTGCAAAAACGGGTGAAAACAGTAAAAACGTCAAGTTGCACTATTTCAAGCATCAGGATCCCGGTGCTTTCGTCAGCACCTCTGGCGCAGGTGTTCTGGCTTCAAGCAAGCATCAGCAACAGGCACAGGAATTCGTGCAATGGATCACTGGCAAGCAGGGCCAAGAGATCCTGCGCACCCACAACGCCTTTGAATACGCCGTTGGCGTGGGTGCTGCTTCCAATCCTAAACTGGTGCCACTAAAAGATCTGGAAGCGCCCAAAGTGGAACCGTCCAAACTGAACAGTAAGAAAGTCGTCGAACTGATGACCGAGGCAGGCCTGCTGTAAGGCAGATCCATCGATACAGAGTGTTTTAACCGTTATGTCGAATATTTCTATCAATGCCGCGCCAGTATTACCGAGTGGTTCAGTGGCGCGGCGTTATCAGCCGCGGCCAGGGCTGTGGATGGTGGTTTCTGCGGTACTGCTTTCGTTGTTGGCCCTGCTGCCGCTGGGATTTGTCATTGGTGTCGCTATCGACACCGGTTGGCAAACGGTTAAAACACTGGTTTTCCGGCCTAGGGTTGGAGAACTGCTGCTCAATACTCTGTTACTGGTCATTTTCACTCTGCCGACCTGCGCGCTGCTCGGTGTGGCGCTGGCCTGGTTGACGGAGCGCACCCGGCTGCCGGGGCGGCGTATCTGGTCTATTCTGGCCATTGCGCCGTTGGCCGTGCCCGCCTTTGTGCAAAGTTATGCCTGGATCAGCCTGGTGCCGGGCATGCATGGCCTGGGCGCGGGCGTGTTTATCTCGGTCATTGCCTATTTCCCGTTTATCTATCTGCCGGTTTCGGCGGTTTTGCGCCGTCTTGATCCGGGGATTGAAGACGTCGCCACTTCACTCGGCAGACGGCCGCTGGCGGTTTTCTTCCAGGTGATCCTGCCACAGCTCAAGCTGGCGATCTGGGGCGGTTCACTGCTGATTGCGCTGCACCTGCTGGCCGAGTATGGGCTGTATGCCATGATTCGCTTCGATACCTTTACGACCGCCATTTTCGATCAGTTCCAATCTACCTTTAACGGCCCGGCGGCCAATATGCTGGCGGGTGTACTGGTTTTGTGCTGCCTGGGGCTGTTGGTGGTTGAAGCAGCCAGCCGTGGCCGGGCCCGCTATGCGCGCGTTGGCTCTGGCAGTGCGCGTAGCCAGAATCCGTATCCGCTCAGCCCGGCTATTAGCCTGCTGTGCCAACTGCTGCCGATTACGCTGACCGCGCTGGCCTTAGGGGTGCCTTTCATTACGCTGGCTCGTTGGCTATATCTGGGCGGTTTTGCCGTCTGGGATAATAGCGACCTGTGGCCAGCCGTTCGGCAAACCCTGACGTTGGCTGCCAGTGGTGCGGTCATTATCACCCTGTGTGCCATCCCGATGGCCTGGCTTTCGGTGCGCTATCCTGCACGGCTCTATCGGGTGCTGGAAGGTTGTAACTACGTCACCAGTTCGCTACCCGGCATCGTGGTGGCCCTGGCGCTGGTGACGATCACCATCCATTCGTTCCGGCCCATCTACCAGACCGAAATCACGCTGCTGCTGGCCTACTTGCTGATGTTTATGCCCAGAGCGCTGATTAACCTGCGTGCCGGCATTGCTCAGGCACCGGTTGAGCTGGAAAATGTGGCGCGCAGCCTTGGGCGCACGCCATTGCAGGCATTGTGCAGCACCACGTTACGTTTGGCCGCTCCGGGGGCTGCGGCGGGAGCGGCGCTCGTGTTCCTGGCAATTACCAATGAACTTACCGCCACCCTGCTGCTCGCGCCTAACGGCACCCGCACGTTGGCCACCGGATTTTGGGCGCTGACCAGTGAAATTGACTACGTGGCAGCCGCGCCCTATGCCTTGATCATGGTTTTGCTGTCATTACCGCTAACCTGGCTTCTTTATTCTCAATCTAAACGCACGGCAGGATTATGAGTACGCTTGAACTGCATGATATTGGTAAATCCTATAACGGTGTGACGGTGCTCGAGGGCGTTAATCTTCGGGTGGCCGCCGGTAGCCGTACCGCGATTGTCGGCCCTTCCGGTTCAGGCAAAACCACGTTACTGCGTATTATTGCCGGTTTCGAAGTGCCGGATCGTGGCCAAGTGCGATTGCAAGGCAAACCGCTGGCCGATAACGGAGTATGGGTTCCGGCGCATCAGCGCGGTATCGGGTTTGTACCGCAAGACGGTGCCCTGTTTCCCCATTTCAGCGTGGCTGGCAATATCGGTTTTGGGCTGAGCGGCAGTAAGCGGGAAAAACAGCATCATATTGATAGACTGATGGAGATGGTTGCGCTGGATCGGCGCCTGGCAAACTTATGGCCGCATGAATTATCCGGCGGGCAACAGCAGCGGGTAGCGTTAGCCAGAGCTCTGTCGCAGCAGCCCACGCTGATGCTGCTGGACGAGCCCTTCTCCGCGCTGGACACCGGCCTGCGTGCCGCAACCCGCAAAGCAGTGGCGGAACTGTTAGCGGAAGCCAAGGTTGCTTCGATCCTGGTCACTCACGATCAGGCAGAAGCCCTCTCTTTCGCCGATCAGGTAGCCGTGATGCGTAATGGGCAGTTGGCTCAGGTTGGGCAACCACAAGAGCTTTATCTGCGGCCGGTGGATGAACCCACCGCCACGTTCCTAGGGGAAACGCTGGTCCTGTCGGCTCACCTGAATCAAGGTTGGGCAGACTGCGTATTAGGCCGCATTGCGGTGGACGATCGCCTGCGCAGTGGGCACGCCCGCATCATGCTGCGCCCGGAGCAGATCCAGATTGGCCTTTCGCCACAGCCCGCTCAGCGGCAGGCGGTGGTCACCCATATCGACTTCGCCGGTTTCGTTTCCACGCTCAGTCTGTTGATGGCCGACAGCCATGAAACCGTGGAGATTAAAACCATCAGCCGTGAAGGCATTCGAATCGGATCAAACGTCAGCCTGAGCATTCTCGGCCAGGCGCATATCTTTGCCGATTGACTCAATGGCCGGGCTCCCTGCCCGGCCTGCTTAACGGCAGCTCTTGTCGTGCCGCACTTTCTTCGGCATCAGCAGATAATCCACTACCGCCTCATCCACACAGCTATCGGTTCCCGTCAGCGCGAGCGTATGGCCATCGCCTTCACGGGTAATCAGCGGGCTTTTGAATCCCGCCGACATCGCCAACGCATTGCGGTACGGTGTGACCGGATCGTAACGCTGGGCGATAAACAGCAATGGCGGCAGTGCCGGGGAAACGATCAGCGTATGTGGCTTATCTTTACCGGGATAGGGCCAGAAATCGCACGCTTCAAGCGGGTATTCGTGCAATGGCAGATAATTGGGGAATGAAGCGGCGGTATTGATTTGCTGGCGTTCCCTGCGCAGCATCGACCAATTAGTACCAGGCAGGGCGACGTCCGCACAGGTGATCACCGTCTGCGCATCATCAACATCCGGGGTATAACTTTCGTCGATCAGATTGGTGACGTCATCATCGGCAGCGCCAGCATCGATTTTACGTAGCGCACTGGCAAGCTCAGGCCAACGTTCGTGCCACGGCAACAGGGCGCGCGTCAGCGTGATCACATCCTCCGCCGAGATTTCATAACCCGACTGCGTAACAAAGGGGGCGTCATGCAGCTTGTGCAACAGCGCGTGATACAGCTGGATCGCCCGATTAGGTTCACTGGTGAGCGGGCAAGTGGCCGTTTGCTCACAATAATCGGCAAAACGCAAAAAGCTTTGCTGGAAACCCCGCTCCTGATGGATCCGCTGAGTGAAATCATCTTGTGCCAGATCCACGACGCCATCCAGTACCAATGCGCGAGTTTTCTTCGGGAAACGCTCGGCGTACAGCGCAGCCACTTTGCTACCGTAAGAGTGTGCCACCGCAGTTAGCGCCGGTTCGCCCAGCGCCCGGCGGAGGGTGTCCAGATCGTTCACGGCCTCATGGGTGCCCATCTGCTGCACCACTTCGCTGCCCGTCTGTTTGATGCAAGCGGCGATCGTGTCTCGCGCCTGTTTTTCCAACCCCGGAATATCGTTCTCATCCGGCAAGGGCGCTTCTTCACTTTCCGTCAATTGGCAGGATATTTTCGGCGTTGATTGCCCGACGCCACGCGGATCGTAACCGATGATATCGTAGGATTTCTGCAGCTTCAGCGCCGCCCCTTGCCCGGAAATCTGCGGGTTGATGCCCGGCAGCCCTGGTCCGTCGGCAATGATGATCACACTGCCCTTTTTGACGCCGATAGCGGGCAGGCGCGTGAGCGCCAAGCGCACGGTCTTAGCCCCGTTTTCATGATAATTCAGCGGTGCTTCAACATAGCCACATTGTAATGCGGGCGGCGGTGGCTCATCGGCGAACCAATGCTGAAAAGCCTCTCCAACGCAAGGTTGCCAGTGAATAGCTCCTCCTGTTACTGCACTGGTTTTGACCAAAGGTTTGGCATAAACCGGCATTTGCACCGCAACGGCCAGCAAAAACAGAACACGGAATACAGACATGACGAGTCCTTTCAACAATGTTGTTGTTCGGATTTTAAAACGCTCACATTAAACAGCCTGCCAACAAAGTGCGGAAGCCATTATGGTCAGTTTTTTGTTATATATCTTTTACCTATCACAGCCATTGCTTAATAAAACCACTACCATCGACTACGATTAGTCTGATGCTGTTGCAGATGTCTTGCACACGGCCGGTTGATAACCCATTGAGGGATATCATTGTAGTTTAAACTGTTTAAGCCTCATGCCACACGGCTAAGAAAGGTTGATTATGGCACGCACTACCCCCATCGAACGCTACCGCAATATCGGCATCTCGGCGCACATTGATGCCGGCAAAACTACCACGACCGAGCGGATTCTGTTTTATACCGGGGTCAGTCACAAGCTGGGCGAAGTCCACGACGGTGCCGCCACCATGGATTGGATGGCGCAGGAACAGGAACGCGGGATCACCATTACCTCAGCGGCAACCACCTGCTTCTGGAACGGCATGGAGCATAATTATCCTCAGCACCGCATCAATATCATCGACACACCTGGGCACGTGGATTTCACCATCGAGGTGGAACGTTCGATGCGCGTTCTGGATGGTGCCGTCATGGTTTATGACTCGGTCGGTGGCGTGCAGCCGCAATCGGAAACCGTGTGGCGTCAGGCCAATAAATACAAAGTGCCACGTCTGGCCTTCGTCAACAAGATGGACCGCACCGGTGCGGATTTTTTCCGCGTGCGTAAAATGATGATCGAGCGCTTGAAAGCCAATCCGGTGCCCATCGTGATCCCAATTGGTGCGGAAGACCATTTTGCCGGCGTGGTGGATTTGGTTCGCATGCAGGCGATCCGCTGGGATCAGGCCTCACAGGGCATGAGCTTCAGCTTTGAAGCGATCCCGGCCGATATGCTGGAATCCGCTAACGAATGGCGCGCCAAGATGATCGAAGCTGCCGCAGAGGCCTCTGAAGAACTGATGGACAAATACCTCAATCAGGTTGAACTGACCAATGAGGAAATCGTCCACGGCCTGCGTACTCGCACCATTGCCGGTGAAATCCAGCCGATGCTGTGCGGCTCGGCATTTCGCAACAAAGGCATCCAGCGCATGCTGGACGCGGTGATCGAACTGATGCCTTCACCGCTGGATGTGCCACCGATGGAAGGCCATGACGAGCGCGACAACATCATTATCCGCAAGGCCGATGATAACGAGAAGTTCTCGGCGCTGGCATTCAAACTGATGACCGATCCGTTTGTTGGCCAATTGACCTTTGTGCGCGTCTATTCCGGCATTTTGGCCAAAGGCGACAGCGTGTATAACCCGGTCAAAGGGAAGAAAGAGCGCATCGGCCGCATCGTGCAAATGCATGCCAACGACCGTAAAGAGGTGGATGAACTGCACGCCGGGGATATTGCCGCCTGCGTCGGCCTGAAAGACGTGACCACTGGCGATACCCTGTGTGACCCTAATGCCATCATTACCCTGGAACGTATGGTGTTCCCGGAACCGGTAATCGCACAGGCCATTGAGCCGAAAACCCAGGCCGATCAGGAAAGAATGGGCATCGCACTACAGCGCTTAACCTCCGAAGATCCGTCGTTCCGCGTGCGTACCGACGAAGACTCCGGCCAGACCATTATTTATGGCATGGGTGAACTGCATCTGGAGATCATCGTCGACCGTATGCGGCGTGAATTTGGCGTAGAGACCAACACCGGTAAACCGCAGGTGTCTTACCGTGAAACTATCCGCCGTAAAGTTACCGATGTGGAAGGCAAATTCGTGCGTCAATCGGGCGGTAAAGGCCAGTATGGCCACGTGGTGCTGACGGTTGAACCTAATGAAGCCGGTAAAGGCTTTGAGTTCTTCGATGAGATCAAAGGCGGCGTGATCCCCGGTGAATACATTCCGGCGGTGAAAAAAGGCATCCTGGAAGCGCTGAGCAACGGCGTACTGGCGGGGTATCAGATGGTCGATGTCAAAGTGCATCTGACCTTTGGTTCCTACCATGATGTGGATTCCTCGGAACAGGCGTTCCGCATGGCGGCGATCTTCGGCTTCAAAGAGGCTTGCCGCCAGGCCAGCCCGGCGATCCTGGAGCCGATTATGTCGGTTGAAGTGGAAACGCCGGAAGAGTACGCCGGTAACGTGATGGGCGATTTGTCATCACGGCGCGGTATGGTGCAAGGTATGGAGGATATTCCGGGCGGGGGTGGCAAAGAGATTCACGCCAAAGTGCCGCTGTCAGAAATGTTCGGTTACTCCACAACGTTGCGATCGATGTCGCAAGGCCGCGCCACCTACACCATGGAGTTCAGCCACTACGCGGAAGCCCCGCGCAATGTGGCCGAAGAGATTATTCAACACAGTAAACGCTGATCGTCACGCCTGCCGTTGTTACGGCAGGCGTTATTCTTTCACTGCCAGCGCGACCACCACCGGTTCCGGCTTGATGCGCATAGCGTGAATCACCCCAATCATCAGGCAAGCAATGCCGCCCAACGTCAACAATGGCGGCCAGCTTTGGCGCAGCATAAAGGTATAGGCCAGCCCGGCCAAAATCTCGAACACGATCAACGGCCCAACCAGCACCGTTGGCAAACGTTGGCTCGCCTCATTCCAGCACAAAGCACCAATCCATGAACACAGTACGCCAATGGTGATCATCAGCGGGACGAAGACTTCCGGCCTTGGGCCGAACGGCAACGCGAACTGTGGCTGCGTTAACGCCAACTGCCCACACGCTAACAGATAACCCAACAGTGCCAGCGGCAACGTTACCACGCCCTGCGCAGTGGCCCAGGTCATTGGCCGTTTATGCGGGTTTTCCCGCAGCCAGCGGGCATTACGCAGCGGGTACCAAGTCCAGCACGCTACCGCCAATATTGCCAGCAGCAACCCGCTGAGATAGCGCCAAACATCCATTGGCACACTGTTGCCCGTCAGTTCCGCAATATTGACCAGTACTAACCCACCGGCGATCAGCACCAGCGCTGGCGTCAATTTACGCCAGGAAAGCTGGCCATCGTGATGGCCGTAAAGCAGATTGGCACTCACGGAAATCACCACCGGCAGCGTGCCGATAATCATGGTAGAAATTGGTGCGCCGGTACGCTGAATCGCACTGGCCAAGCACAGATAATAAAGCAGATTGCCGATGGCAGTGAGCTTCAGCGCCTCCAGCCAATCCTTGGGCGATAACTGCCGTAAACGGCGGCGATCAAACCACGCCAGCGGCAAAGCGATCAGGCCAAAAGCCAGATAGCGCCCGGTAGATTGCAACGCCGCCGGGTAATCCGGCACCAGCACCGGGCCGACAAAAATCAGCCCCCACATCAACCCGGCGGCCAAGGCAAATAACACGCCAAAAAACATAATCACTCCATGAATAACGTCAGGTTGGTCTGCTTTTTATCTTCCGGATCGCGTACGGCTGACATGACATCTTCCTTAAGGGTTATCAGAACGTTAAGCAATGAAAAGAATAGTGTATAACAAAAACCGATTTACCATTCTCATTCTGCACCCAGCTCTCAATTCGATAAAAATATTCAACAATATGGTTGAGCATTATCCGCCCTGTTCTATATTTAACCTTATGGTTAAATTATCCTCGTCACGACTGGACGCTATCTTTCATGCATTGGCCGATCCGACAAGGCGCGCCATCCTGCATACGCTGGCTGAAGGCGAACATAGCATTGGTGAACTGGCGGCGCCTTTCGAGATGTCGTTTGCCGGTGCGTCCAAGCATATCAAAGCGCTTGAGCAGGCTGGACTGGTGCAGCGAACCGTGCAAGGAAGAAACCATATTTGCCGGCTCGCTCCTGAGCCGATGGCGCAGGCCATGCACTGGCTGCAAACTTATGAACATTTCTGGAATGAGCGGTTGGACGCACTGGAATTCGTTTTGCGACAAGCCGACTCGCATCCTCCAACGGAGTGAACCATGAACGATTACGGTATGATCATTGAACCCGGTACGCTGCGCATTCAGCGGTTGCTGCCTGGCCCGCTTGATCGCGTCTGGGCCTACCTGACCGAGTCCGACCAACGTGCCACCTGGTTAGCTACGGGTGAAATGCCGTTACAGAAAGGGGCCAAAATTGAATTGGTGTTCTGCAATTCAGAGTTGGCTGGCGAACATGAAAAACCCCCGGCCAAATATAAGCAATATGGCGGCAAAGTAGCCAACGTTGGCCATATTACCTGTATTTTCCCTCCGCGCCTGCTGAGTTTTACCTGGGCAGAACAAGGCGAAGGCCGCCCTTCCGAAGTCACCTTTGAGTTAGCCGAGCAAGGCGATAACGTGCTGTTGACGGTGATCCACCGCCGCCTGCCCGATCGCGATACTATGCTCACCGTCGCTGGCGGCTGGCATACTCATCTGGATATTCTGCGCGATCGCATGCAGGAGCGCCCTCCGCGTCCGTTCTGGGCCACCTTTACCCAGATGGAAGATGAGTACCGGGCAAAACTGTAATTCATCAAGAAAGGGTATAATACGGGGGCAACTTTGCAGGAAACCCACTTGACCGCAATTGAAAATGGAGCCGCTATGCGCCAACGCATTATTGTTTGCCCGCTAATTGAGAATGACAACGCTTATCTATTATGCAAAATGGCCGCGCATAAAGGCGTATTCCCCGGCCAGTGGGCACTTTCTGGCGGCGGTATGGAACCGGGGGAAACCATGGAAGAAGCGTTACGCCGCGAGGTGTGTGAAGAACTGGGTACCGCCTTGGTGCTGGACCGCATTCAGCCCTGGACCTTCCGCGATGACGTGCGAATAAAGACCTATGAAGATTGCAGCAAAGAGCAGATCTATATGGTTTACCTGATTTTTGATTGCCACGCCGCCAATCGTGAAATCACCATCAACGATGAGTTTGCCGATTACGCCTGGGTGAAAAAAGAGGATCTCGCCAGTTACGATCTGAATGAAGCCACAAAATACACGCTGCAACAGCGGGGCTTGCTGGATTAAGCACTGAGATGAGCCTATCCAGTAATAAAAAACGAGCTCACTCTACTTGAGATGAGCTCGTTAAATTCGTTACTAATCTTTCAAACCACGATTAAGCAGCATCGGTTCAATGATCGGTTCCTTACCGCGCCACTCAACATACAGTTTTTCCAGATCCTGGCTATTACCCCGTGACAGCACCTTATCGCGGAAACGCTGGCCATTCTCTGCCGTCAGCCCGCCGTGTTCGGTAAACCACTGGAAGGCATCATCCGCCAGCATTTGAGTCCATAAATAGGCGTAATAACCGGCGGCATAGCCGTTACCCCAGATATGCTGGAAATAGCTGGAACGATAGCGCGGCGGTACTGCGCTGAGAGCAATGTGATCTTTTTGCAACGCTGCCGTCTCGAAATTATCCACGTCCTGCTGGGGTTGACCGGCAACCAGCATATGCCAGTGCATATCCAGCAAGGCCGCAGACAACAACTCGGTCATGTCATAGCCTTTGTTGAATTTATCGGCCTGCTCGATTTTGCTGACTAACGCCTGCGGCATGGCCTCACCGGTTTGATAATGCTTGGCAAAATGGGCAAACACCTTGGGATCTTTAACCCAATGCTCGTTGAACTGCGAAGGGAATTCGACAAAATCGCGTGCGGTGTTGGTGCCGGACAGGCTGGGGTACTGCTGATCGGCAAACATACCGTGCAGGGCATGACCAAACTCATGGAACAGAGTGATAACATCATCATAAGACAGCAGCGCCGGTTGGCCCGGAGCCGGTTTGGTGAAATTGGTCACGTTATAGATGACCGGCTTGGCGCCATTGAGTTTCGACTGCTCAACGAAGTTGCCCATCCAGGCACCACCTCCCTTGTTATCGCGCTTAAACAGGTCGGTATAGAACAAGGCCAGCGGTTGGCCGTCTTTATCAAACACTTCATATACGCGGACATCCGGCTGATAAACCGGAATATCTTTACGCTCTTTGAAACTGATGCCGTACAGCAGGTTGGCCGCGTAAAACACGCCATTATTCAGCACATTGTTCAATTCGAAATAAGGTCTGATCTGTGATTCATCCAGGTCATACTTCGCTTTACGCACCTGTTCTGCGTAGAACTGCCAGTCCCAGGCTTCGGCCTTAAAGCCCCCTTTTTGCTGATCGATCACCGCCTGAATGTCTTTTGCCTCACGTTCTGCACGGGCCGTCGCGGCTGGCACGATATTACGCATAAACGTCAGCGCAGCATCCGGGGTTTTTGCCATCTGATTTTGCAGTTTCCAAGCGGCATAGTTCGGGAACCCTAACAAACGAGCCTGATCGGCACGCACTTTCGCTAATCTGGCAATGGTCTGGCGAGTGTCGTTGGTATCATCTTGCTCTGCCCGCTGCCATGAGGCGTCAAACAAGGCTTTACGAGCATCCCGCACGTGCAGGCTTTGCAAAGCGGGCTGTTGCGTGGTGTTTTGCAACACTAACAACCACTGTTTATCCAGCTTGCGTTCGCTGGCGGCTTGCGCCGCTGCGGCCAGTTCACCTTCGCTAAGCCCCGTCAACCAGGCCTTGTCAGTGACGGCCAACGCTCCGTTTTTGCCCGCGGCCAGCAGTTTATTGGTGAATTGGGTGCTCAACGTCGCCGCTTCCTGATTCAACGCCTTCAGCTGATTTTTATTCACATCAGAAAGATTGGCTCCTGCCAGCAGGTAATTTTGATGGGTGACCTCCAGCAGCCGACGAGATTCCGCATCCAATTTCAGTGCATCACGTTGCTCATAAATGGTGTGAATTCGTGCAAACAGCTTGCTGTTCAGCATGATGGCATCGTTCAGAGCCGCCAGCTTTGGCGAGGTTTCTTCATCCAACTTTTGCAGCGCATCGCTGGTGTTGGCGGCAGTCATGGCGCCAAATACGTTAATCGTGCGCGTCAGCAAGGCCCCTGCTTTTTCCAGCGCCACCAAGGTGTTGTCGAAGGTAGGTGCTGCCGGGTTGTTGGCGATCATCTCGATTTCTTCCAGCTTGCGCTGGATGCCTGCCGCAATCGCTGGCGCGTAGTCACTCGTGTTGATCACATCAAAACGAGGAGCCTCAAAAGGTAGGGTGCTGGCAGAGAAGAACGGGTTCTCGGCTTGTTTTTCAGTCATATTCGTCTCTTTCATCTGGCCGCTTGGCACGGCGGTGTTATCTGACGGCAACTTGCTTTCTTCTGCCTGAACCTGCGCACTCAGCGCCATACCGATCGAAAGTACCAAGGTTGTTAAACGCATCAAATTAAAACTCCTCCATGTCTAGGAAACAAGGGTTCACGCCTAGCTTAGGCGCAGTTAACAGTTTCAGCAAAAACAAGTGATTACTCGTTGTTTGTTCAATGGCCCTTAATTGCCAGAATTTACTGTGCTCGCTAATAATCACTCACCTAATCTCTTTTTAACCTCCTCTTGATGCGCTATGCTCAAAAATTCTGCTGAGGCCAAGACTTCTGAAACGGGATTTCTATTATGCCTGCGTTGTTGCTGTGCTCCGCCAAGGGTAGCATGAGCGGTTTTTTCCGTGCCAGTGCGCTGCCGTTGTTGGTGGCCGGGGCGTTCTTTATGGAGAATCTCGATGGTACGGTGATCGTTACCGCCATGCCGCAGATGGCGGCGTCATTCGGCGTACAACCGGTGGATATGAGCATCGGTGTTTCAGCTTATATCCTGACCCTGACGGTGTTTATTCCCGCCAGTGGTTGGATCGCCAACCGTTTTGGCGCGCGTAATATTTTCGCAGCGGCAATCGTGCTGTTCACCCTGGCCTCGATATTGTGTGCATTGAGCACTAGCCTGCCGTTTTTTACCGCCGCCCGTATTCTGCAAGGTTTTGCTGGTGCGTTGAT
This sequence comes from Serratia sp. HNCC26DJ206, assembly GCF_057180605.1. NCBI lineage: Bacteria > Pseudomonadati > Pseudomonadota > Gammaproteobacteria > Enterobacterales > Yersiniaceae > Serratia > Serratia sp. HNCC26DJ206. Next base: position 70,546 of record NZ_JBXUGP010000004.1, on the reverse strand, counting down.
GGTGCCAGTTGGCCGCCTGGTGGTTTTGCGCAATACCGCGAAAGCTGACCTGATTAGGGCTATCGCTACCATTACCTGGCCAGGATTGGCAGCACCGATCCTCGGGCCACCGATCGGCGGCTTCATCACCACCTATGCCTCATGGCACTGGATTTTTATCCTTAACGTGCCCTTGGGTATCATCGCCCTATTCTTTGCCTGGCGCTTGATCCCACATGAAACGCCACAGAAAGGCGTGCCGTTCGACGGGCTGGGTTTTGTGCTCACCGGAGTCGCCTGCTTCGGTTTAATGTTTGGGCTGGATCTGGTCAACAGCCCACAACTTTCCTGGCTGGTACCGGCATTGTGCCTGGCAGGCAGTTTGGCGCTGGGGGCGTTGGCGATACGTCACGCCAAGCGTTACGCTTATCCGCTGGTCGATCTGTGGGCCATGCGGATAAAAAGTTACGCTGTCACTATCGGCGGTGGCACGCTGTTCCGCATGGCCATCGGTGCGGTGCCTTTCCTGCTGCCACTGCTATTCCAGATTGGCTTTGGACTGAGCGCTTTTGATGCCGGGCTGCTGGTACTGGCGGTGTTTGCCGGTAATCTGCTGATGAAGCCGTTTACTTCCGCCATTCTTTATCGCTTCCGTTTTCGCACTACGCTAGTGGTCAATGGCCTGCTGAATGCCGCCACCATTTTCGCCTGCGCCTTGCTGACGCCGCAAACGCCAACCTGGTTGATTGTGGCGCTGCTGTTTGTCAGCGGGCTGACGCGTTCGATGCAGTTTACTGCCTTGAATACGCTGGCATTTTCCGAAGTGCCGCAGCCGCGCATGAGCGGTGCCAATACCCTATTCAATATGGCTCAGCAGATGGGGAGCGGCCTTGGGATTGCCATCGGCGCGCTGGCGCTGCGTTTGGCGGAAATGCTGATGCCACGCCCAAACGGCGGCGTACCGCTCGCCGACTTTCATCTGGCTTTTATGGTTATCGGCGCCATCGCCTTGCTGGCGGTGTTGGATAGCTTTACGTTGGGTGGCGAAGCGGGCAATGCAATCCGTCAGAAAAAATCCCACCCGGTAATCTCTGAAAAATCAATGGCAACCAAAGTAAGGAGTTAAACGATGGAATACCGTCAGCTTGGCCATTCCGGCCTGAAAGTTTCGGTGCTAAGTCTGGGCACCATGACCTTTGGAGGACAAGGCAAGTTCGCCAAAACCGGTGATACCGATGTTAACGAAGCCCGTAATCAGATTGCTATGTGCCTCGATGCAGGTATCAATCTGTTCGATACCGCCGATGTTTATTCTGCCGGTAAGTCTGAAGAAATCCTCGGTCAGGCATTGGGCAGCAAACGCCATGAGGTGCTGATCGCCAGTAAAGCCCGTTTCCCGATGGGCAGCGGGCCCAATAATGCCGGGCTATCGCGCCATCATCTGATCCGTGCCTGTGAAGCCAGCCTGAAGCGCCTGAACACCGATTACCTCGATCTTTATCAACTGCATGAGTGGGACGGTATCACGCCGGTGGAAGAAACCCTGCGGGCGTTAGAGCACTTGGTGAGCAGTGGCAAAGTGCGCTACACCGGGCTGTCCAATTTCTCCGGTTGGCACCTGATGAAGCACCTCGGCAGCGCGGAACGGTTAGGGTTGGTGCGCCCGGTCAGCCAACAGATCCACTACACCTTGCAGGCTCGCGAAGCGGAATATGAACTGCTGCCGATCGCTCAGGATCAGGGGCTAGGTGTATTGGTCTGGGGGCCGCTGGCCGGTGGCTTGCTGTCGGGCAAATATCGCCGCAACCACCCAACGCCTGCGGGCACTCGCCATTTGGCAAACTGGGGCGAACCGCCAGTGCGCGATCAGGAAGCGCTGTTTGATATCGTTGAGGTTTTGGTTGATATCGCACATTCTCGCGGGCTGTCTGCCGCACAAATTGCGCTGGCCTGGTTGCTGACCCGCCCGGCGGTAACTTCGGTGGTGATCGGCGCACGCAACAGCGAACAGTTGAAAGACAATCTGCATGCCGCCAACCTGATTTTGAACGAAGAAGAGTTACAGCGGTTGCAGGCGGTGAGCCAACCGCCGTTGATTTATCCTTACTGGCATCAGGCCCAAACCGCACCGGATCGCCTCTCCGCCGCCGATCGGTTGTTGCTCGCCCCCTACCTGCAACAGAAATAAGTCGCATCTGACACCAATCAACGTATTATCGATGATCCGCCCTACTTTTTCGGGGGCGGATTTTTGCCGTTTTGGGCCTGAAAAGCGAGGTAATAATAATGAATCACAGTGACCTTTCTCAGTGCCGAGTGAACACTGATCGGTTGTTGATTGCCCCTTTTACCGCAGCAGATGCTGATGATGTTTACCAGGCGATAACCCCGACGCTGACGCGTTTTATGAACTTTGAACCCGAAGAGTCCCCAGAGGCTTTTACTCGCGTCTGGGAAAGCTGGCTGCCGTTGATCCGCGAAGGTGAAGAAGCCATCTTCGTTGCCCGTTTACGCGACAACAAACAGTTCGTCGGCATGGGTGGCGTGCATAGCCTGCACACCCCAACCCCAGAGCTGGGTATCTGGGTGAAAGAAAACCTGCATGGCCAAGGCTATGGCCGCGAAATCACCTTGGCCATCGTGGCCTGGGCCAGCGAGCGTTACCGTCCACAGTACTTTATCTACCCGGTCGCCCAGCAGAATACCCCAAGCCGTCACATTGCCGAATCCCTGGGTGGCGTAGCCAAAGGACGGCGCGAGAATATCAAATATGACTGTGTGGTCTATCACCTGCCAGCGATCGTCGGTTAAATTTGCCGGGACGATAGCGCCGCGCTAGAGTGGATACCGGGTAAAAACAGTTGAGGAACAGTAAGATGATCATTTTTGTTACAGGTGCCACATCCGGGTTTGGCGCAGCCATTGCCCGCAAATTTGTGCGTGAAGGCCATCAGGTGATTGCCGCTGGCCGTCGCATGGAGCGCCTGGAAGAACTGCAAACTGAATTGGGTGAAGCACTGCACATTGTGCGTCTGGATGTCCGCAATCGCGCCGCGATTCAGCAGGCGATCGAGGAATTACCGGCCGCGCTGCGCCAGATCGACGTTCTGGTCAATAACGCCGGGTTGGCGTTGGGCCTGGAGCCCGCGCACAAAGCCAATGCCGATGATTGGGAAACCATGATCGACACCAATAACAAAGGGTTGGTGAACATGACGCGTGCGCTCTTGCCCGCCATGGTGGAACGCAATATCGGGCATGTGATCAACATCGGCTCGACCGCCGCCAACTGGCCTTATGCTGGCGGCAACGTATATGGCGCAACCAAGGCATTTGTGCGGCAGTTCAGCCTGGGCCTGCGCGCCGATCTGCACGGCACCCATATCCGCGTCACGGATATTGAGCCAGGCATGGTGGGCGGCACCGAGTTCTCTAACGTGCGCTTCAAGGGTGATGACGGCAAGGTAAACAAAACCTATGACGGAGCCAATGCTTTAACGCCGGAAGATATCGCCGAATCAGTGTTCTGGGTCGCTACCTTGCCCGCACGCGTCAACATCAACACGCTGGAAATGATGCCGGTCTGCCAATCCTTTGCGGGTTTGAGCATCCACCGCGAGGCGTAATGCCAAGTGGCAGGGTAAACGCGCCCTGCCATTTTTCGCTTAAGCCGCACGCCAACCGGCAACGATGATCAGCATCCCCACCAATGCTACCCCCGCTCCCAACCAATCCATTGCCGACAGCTTTACGCCATCCACTACCCGCAGCCACAGCAGCGCCGTTGCTACATAGACACCGCCATAAGCCGCATACACGCGCCCGCTAGCGGCCGGATGCAGGGTAAGCAGCCAGACAAACAGCATCAGGCTGGCAGCCGCAGGTAGCAGCAGCCAGGCGCTAGCGCCTTTTTTCAGCCACAGATAGGGCAGGAAGCAACCGATGATCTCTGCCAGCGCGGTCACAAAAAACAATAAGGTGGTTTTTAACATCAGTGGCATATTCTCTCTAAAAATTAAACGAATACGGCGGTAGGCTGGTGTAATGCAAGAACACGATGATATATTTAGCCGAATGTTACAACGGGTGCTGCCGAATGACGCAACACTAACTTATAAGGATGAAGCGATGAAATCACTTTCTGTTCAACGGCTGATGTGCGGGATGCTGCCAGTCGCCATGTTGATACTGGTTGGCAGTTGGCAGGCTCCTGTGCTGGCGGCAAGCTGCACCCAAGGCAGTACCTGCGTCACCGTCAACGGCGACAGTGCCATGAGCAACGAACAGGCTCGTGCGGGCAAAGAGCAATGGGACGATACCCGTTCCCTGCGCCGCAAGGTTAACAATCGCGTCGAAAAAGAGTTTGATAAGGTCGAACGCGCCATTGATGATGAAGATAGCTGCAACAACAGCTACAACGTCAATGCCTATTGGGAATCCACCACCCGTAAGTGCCTGGATCGCCAAACTGGTCGGCCGATTAGACCTTAATCAGCCGATAGCGTTAAGCCGCCCTGCTGAATGCTGCTATCCTGTCAGAGGAAATTCATTCTCACATAAGGATTGAATCATGATGAAAAAAGCACTCGTACTCGGCGCGTTGCTGCTGGCTGGCGCGCCATTAGCCACCCTTGCCGCCGACTCATGCGAAAGCATAAAAGCGGATATCGCGCAGAAGATCGTGAACAACGGCGTACCTGAATCTGGTTTCAAACTGGAGATTGTGCCTAACGATCAGGTAAGTCAGGCCGGTGGGCTGGTGGTTGGTCACTGCGGATTCGACACGCAGAAAATCGTCTACACTCGCCTGCATAATGGCGACGAGAGCAGTGATACGGCAGCACAGGCTGGCACCAGCCAGGATGTTAAAGCGGCGCAGTGATTTTTAGGGGCGTGGCTTCAATGTGCGCGTCCTTTCTATTTTTTACGTCAGTTGCATCAGGTTGGCCAATTTACGCTGGTAGATTTATATGAACGCCACACACCTATTTTACTGAAAAAAATCATCTAAACTCATTATATTTCTCTTGTCTAGCCGTGGCTCAAGATTATCACCATCCATACCAAACTCCCCATCCATTACATTAAGAATAAACTGAAATAAATATTTCAACTCATTAACATCCCGCCAATGAAGACTAAAACAAAAAATAGAAAGCCCTTCACAGTTTATCAATTCAAACTTATATGCATCCTCATCCAACTCATATACATCCAAATAGACACTCTTTTTTTTATATACTTGAAACGCGCCACCGCCCTTTATAGTAAAGAAAGAAAATGCATCCATTTCTTTGTAATAATCAATAACCACCTCATATAACTGTTTTACGGTTATTTTTTTCTTGCATATATAAAAGATATCATCCATTTAAATCACTCCTAAATCAGGGGGCAATTAGTTCTAATATGTCATCCATCTCACTCATACTTGCCCCTAATGCTTTTATTTTTTCGAGCCCGGACTTAACATGAGATGATATTCCTTTTTTACAACCCGAAACTCCAATTATCGGTTTTCCATTAGGATTTACAGAAGGATCCATTCTATCTGTAGCTTGATGAGTTAAACCAGTACCTTTACCCTCTTTAAACTCAATTATTACATTATCTGTTTCAAAGTCTATCTCCAAATTTCGGCCATCAGAATGGGTACGAGTGTGTCCACTTTGGTATGGACGTCCTGGATAACGTGATTCAAAAGCTGCAATAAAAGCCACTAACGATGGCTCACCTTGTGTCCCTTTAGCCAACCCTAGTGGGTCAATCCACCTCAGAGTATTAGGCGCATATTGATACGAATTAATCCCACCCACCAACCCAATAGGGTCACAACTAACAAACACCCCGCACAAGGGATCATAGTAGCGATAGCGGTTATAATGCAACCCGCTTTCCGCATCAAGGTATTGCCCTTGAAAACGCAGTGGCTGCCACAGCCCCATCTCACTGCTTACGGTAGTTTTACCGAATACCTCATACTGCGCAGACCAAACGACCTGGCCAGAACCTGTGCGTAACCGCAACGGCATACCATTCGGGTCATTTTGATAGAAGCAGAGATTATCAGCTTTCAGCCGCGCTTTTTGCTCTTCGTGGGCATCAACAATCCGCTCCCCGGCCATACGCAAAGGCGCTGCATTAACCTCGGCCTGATAGGTTTGCATCAGCAAAGGTTCGAAGGTGCCGGGATGATACACATAGCTCTGCGCTGTCCAGCCTGGTTCCCCGGCGGTCAACACCGTGCGCGGTTGCGTGTCTACCTTCGGCTCGGCACACCAATAGCTGACTTCTTGCACCAACCGATCGCCATCCCAGACAAACCAGGTTGTGCGTTGCTCGGTTGCACCCGCAGCATCATATTGCCGCTTGCATACCCGCCGCCCCAGCGCATCATAATCATAGCGCCATCGCCCCGCCTTGGTGGCTAACGCCCGCAGCCTGCCGTGACAATCCCACCCCAAACGCTGCTCATTATTCCCTTCGCGGCGCACGCGTAACTGACCGGCACCATCCAGACGCCACTCAACGCCGCCATCATGCTGCCACACCTGTTCCTGCTGATTTTGCCGCACGGCGCGGAAGCGGTTCCCCAGCGAATCATAGCTAAAGCGCTTAAGCAGCCCCTCTGGATTGGTGTGCTCAATAATTTGCCCCAGCGGATCATAACGGTAACTGTCCGTCCCCGTCAGGCTGTCGCGGCGCTGAACCAGATTATCGTGTTCATCATAAAAATATTCAGTCTGCCCCGCCGTTTCGCCCCGCACCAGGGCTTGATTACGGACCAGCAATCCACGCTGGTTATAGCTGAAGTGTTGGCTCAAGGTGGAGCTCAACGTCAGTTCGCTTAAACGGTGCTGTTCGTCGTAGCTGAAACTGAGCGGTTGATTATCATCCACGGCCAGCGTTGATACGCGCCCGGCAACGTCATAGCCGAAGGTCTGGTGCTGCGACGATAACAGCTCCTGCCCATTTTCGCGGTAAACTCGCTGGCGCTGATGATGCAGGAGGCCATCACGATATTCATACTCCAGCAACGCCTCAACGCCCTGCTGTTTCTGCCGTTCCTCTGCCAGCAAACCATCCGCTCCGTAACGCCGTTTCACGGTGGCGGCAGCGTTAACGGCTTCCGTCAGTCGGCCAGCGGCATCGTAACGGAAACGCTCGACATTCGCCGTCTGTTCATCGCCCAACAGCGTTTTGCTAACGATGCGCCCCATGCGATCGCAGGTGATGGCCAGCATGTGGCCCAGCGGATCACAGGTTTTGGTCAGATGCCCCGCAGCATTATAATCGTAGCGGCGCACCCGCCCGTGGTAATCCACTTCTTCGGTTAAACGCCCGGCTGCATCGCGCTTCAACCCCCAACGCTCACCCAACTGGTTTTCTACGCCAATCAGCTGTTCTTCGGTATCGTAGCGGTAACGTATGGTGCTGCCGTCTGGTTCAATGCGCTTTTTAAGCCGCCCTTGCCCGAAATAACTGAACTGCGTTACCCGGCGGTGATCGTCGTGATAGCGGAGCAGATTACCTTCAGGGTCATAGCTGCAATCCAAGGTTTTCCCACCCGGCAGTTGGGCATGGATCAGGCGGTTGCAAATGTCGTAGCGATAATGCGTCACCGCTCCGTCAGCATCGGTACGACAAATCAGATTGCCGTAACAATCATGTTCAAAAGTGCCCCTATTACCCGCCGGATCGGTCAAGGTATTCAGGAAACCGTATTGGTCATAACCCAGATGCGTCACACCGCCGCCAGATCGCTCTACCTTCAGCAGCAAACCCCGGTTGTCGTACCCGTAGCGGGTGGTTTCGCCCGTCGGCGTCTGCTGCTGCGTCAGGTTGCCGCGCTCATCAAACGCCTGGAGCCATTTAGCGCCGGTCGGGTCGGTCACGCAGATAGGGTGACTCTGTGCGTCATACTCCACCGTCGTTTTGCTTTGATCCGGCTGGGTTTGACTGATTTCATTCCCCTGCGCGTCATACTGCCAGGCCGTGACGTTGCCCTGCGGATCCGTTTGCTGCGACGTGCGGCCGCTGCTGTCATACCGATAGCTGAAGGTTTCGCCCAAGGCATTGGTTCGGCTGAGTGGAAATTGGCGTTCGTTATATTGCAGGCGGGTGGTATGCCCCAGCGAATCGGTGATTAGCGTTTCCCCGCCTTCTGGGTGCCAGTCAAAACGGTAGTCGAACAGCCCGCCATCACCCCAGGCATGTACCACGCGTATCACGCCATCGTCATGACGTTGCCAGGCATAATAGAAAGAGAGTCTGTTGCGGTTGGTATGGCGCACCATGCGGTGCTCATCTTCATAGCCGAACGTGTAAGGCTCGCCAGCGGCATCTTCCACCGCCACCATATCGCCACGTTGATCATAACGATAACGGGCCAACGTCCGTGTGGCCTTGCCGGAAATCCACAGCGTCAGGCTGCCTATCGCCCAAGAAAACTCGCCGTCATACTCCAGGCGGATTTCCCGCCCGGTGGCTTCATCACCGCAATACTCGGTAAACGCGCGCAGTCTGTTCTGATCGTCATAACGGCAGTGCCAGGCATTTTGATTTCGATCGTTAAACCGTTGCAGGTACAGAATCAACGCGTCATGGGCGGAGGGCCGCCAGTTACCGGCCAAAAAGGCTTCATCACAATCCGGCAATTTCTCCAGCTTCTGCGGCCACCCAGACGGCAAGTGGAAATGATAAATAACCCCCGGTTTGGTTTGCAGCAGCAAGGTATCCCCCTGCCGCCACAGGTTGTCGCCGTAATGCCCATCATCAACACGCCCCTTATCGCCTTCCAGCACGGGGAAATAGTCAAACGCCGTTGCCCGATCGGGGAAGCGTGCCACTACGCCAATCAGCAGACCGTGGCGCACAATCTCCAGCCGGCAGTCCGCCAGCGTTTGCCAAGCATGCCCCAGGCTGCTGCGCTCAACATAGTGCCCGCGGTAATAGCGTTCCCAACTGAACGGCAACCGGCCCGGCACCTGAAAGTCTTGCTGTTCCACGACCACTTCGCCGGTAATAGAGTGCACCGGCTCGGCATCCAGTACCGTGCAGCGTAAAAAACCCGAATCCAGCTTCAGCTTATCTGCCAGTTTTTTCGCCAAGGCCGAACCGCGAAAGGCTTTCCAGAGCGATTTCGTCAGCACCAGCAGATTCAGCACTGGCATCCCACCAACCAGCACCGGCCGCCCCATCGGAATAGGTAACATTGTTGCGGTAGGCAGCGAAGTGTAGCTGCGTGTCGTATGGGCCTGGTCATGATTGCTCGGCTCCAGCCCGGTCATCCAGCAACTTAGGGCAGGCAGTGCGGCAAAAGAGAGCGGATCGCTGTTGGCCATCACCGTTTTGCTGCCCATGTAAGACTCGGCATCCCGGGACGGGTTGATATCCGTATCACCAAAAGAGGCCCCAAGTGGGAAATGCAGCCCTGGTAAATGATGGGTATAGGTGCCGACGGTCGCCCGCATCATGCCATTGATCATCACCGGCCGCCCAGAACCGCCGCCTGACCCAATGTTGGCGCCCAAGGCCCCCATCAATGCATCTTTTTTCTCACTCGCTGCCAAAGCTGTCGCAACCAGGGGATTAGCCATAGCGTTAGCCATCACGCCCCCGGCTTGGCCCGCAACCGCCATCGCTTTAGCGGCCAATGCAGGATTGGCTTCCGCCAACTCACCGGCCCTAGCGGTGACAAAACTCATCGCCATGCAGCCTATCACTGCCTTGGCAGCGTTAACGTATTCCCGCGGGTCAAAAATCATCCCCACATGCGGATGCGGGATAGGCGTCGGCGCGGTGGGCGGGGCCGGTGGAACAATTACTTTGTGGACATCAACTCCGATAACGGGATCGATATGTTTCGTTGCCGGCAATGCCATATTTTCTGCCTCTCTGTCCACCTCAATCGACGGACTCTGCCGCTAACTCTGCGCTTCATGCCAGCGCTCCCCAAACAGTTGAAAGAATTTCTGCTGCAACTGGCTTCCCGACAGACGGTGAGAAATCAACCCAGGGTGCCGAATCAACCAATCCGCCAGCAGGCTCAACCCGCAGTGCGCACGGATCTCCGGTTCAATCAACATACCGGCATCCAATCCCGTCATGGCCGCATCCAGTGCCTCGGGGTATTGCCCGGCTTTATCCAGACACCAGGCCTGCATGCGCCACCCTTCCACCGCCAGAATGCCGTCACCATCTGCCTGCGCCTGTTCACCCGCTAACCGGTAGCACGCCGCAGCCTCTAGCCACGCCTTTTTAGTCAGCCAGACACTGGCTTCGCCAAACAACGCATTGACGATCAGCTTCCTGCCAGCCGGATGCCCGGCGCGTTCCGCCTGGCCCGCCATCTGCACCGCCTGTTGATACTCTTCCAGTGCCTGCTTAGCTTTCCCCCCTTTCAGGTACGCCACGCCAGTGGTCAGAAACACCACAGTGGCCTGATCGAACCATTGCTGGGCATGGGTAATCGCCAGCATCTCCTGCTTTATCTTGGCCAGCCGGGCAAAATCATCATTGCGTAACGTATCCCCGAGCATCACAAACAGCCGACGGAACTCCCCCGATGGCCCCCGCTCTCCAGATTCTGCCACTACTTCCCCTGGCAGTTGCCGCATCTGGTAGCGCCCGAATAAGGTAGACATTCGCTTGGGGTGACGCTGTTGCAGCGGGTTCAGCGGTGGAAGATGCGGCTTTTGCGGCACAATAACCCGGATGCGCTCACCTTCGGGCGTGGTCCAGAATGGATCCTCCAACAGTTGTTCCAGTGTTTTCTCAAACTGCTGGGCATGTGCGATTTGTGCGGGCTGCAAGATAAACACCAAGCCGGGAAAGATATCGGGATGGTGGCGCATCAGGCTGGACGCAACGGAGAACAAATCCCGTGCATCGCTGCGCCCGCTTAACGCGGGTGGAGACCAATCCGCCACCATACCCTGTTGCCGGGAAGCCGCCTGGCGTTCCTGGTAATAAGCGATCAGAGCTCGGGCGGCCTGGGCCAGATAAAGCGCATCGGTGAACGGATGCATAAATCGGATAACGGCACAGTCAGCCTCTTGGCGCATCTGCAAATAGAGATCAACCATTTGCTGATCGTCGTCATCGGCCTGCCAGTACAAAAGACGAGCTTCTTTTTTGCCAGCAAAACGCATCCAGTCTTCATGCGCTTGTAAAAACCGGCGCTCAACGGAATTCGAGGGACTCCATTCACTCATGATCCATCTCCGCTTAAGGATTCAGTTTCAGCAATGCGCCTTCCACAACGTGCTCACCGGCCGCCGATGAGGTTATTTTGCTGCCAGAGGTAAGATGATCGCCGGATGCCGCTGACGTAATATCCACGCCAGAGAGAATGATTTTTCCGTCGCTGGTCAGTGAGATGCTGGCTGCACCACACTGCAACGTAATGGTGTTTTTCGCGCTAAGCAGTACGCCGGTGGCATCGATCGTTGAGTTACCGCCAGCACTGAGCAGCGCATCGGTTTTGACAACCACCTGTTGAAATTGCGCATCCATTGAATGCCCGCCGGTGACGCTAATCTGATTTTCACCACCGATGGTGGAAACCTGGTTGCCAGTGACGGCAACGCTGCGCGCTCCGCCAACGGATAAGCTCAGATCCGTACCAACGCTTTCCGTCAGGCTCTGGCCTATGGTCATAGAGGCGGCTTGATCAATCTGTTCCGTTTTGGCACCACCAACGGTCTGAGTATGATTCCCGGTAATAGAACGGCTATCTGCGCCCAGTACCGTCAGGCTGCGATCCGCCTTCACCGTCAGGGATTCATTTTGATCGACAGTTTGCGTTCGCGCTCCCTGAACGCTGGCGGTTTCGTCGCCTGTTACTGTTTTCGCACGGTTACCGCTGACGGAGAGCGTTTCATTGCCTTTAATCGTAGAGGTTTCGTTACCGTCGACCGACTTGGTGCGATCCTGCTTGATATGGCTGGTTTCGTTGCCAGAAACGGTTTTGGTTCGGTTGCTGCCTACCGAGTGTGTTTCTTCATTTTCGATATCGGTGTCCATGTTGCGCTCAGCATGCAGCAACACCTGTTCCGAGCCGGCTTTATCTTCAAAGCGCAGCGCGTTCGAGTTCTCCGGTGTGCCGTCTTCGGAACGGCTCATGAACCCCATCTGAGTTGCCGCTGCGGGTAATTCCCAAGGTGGCATGCTCGCTTCGTTGAACACCCGGCCGGTAATAATCGGGCGATCCGGATCGCCGTTGATAAAGTCTACGATCACCTCATCCCCGGCCCGTGGGATCTGAATGCCACCGAACCCTTGCCCGGCCCAGGCGCTGGAGACACGCACCCAACAGGAGCTGGTGTCATCTCCCGCAGACAAACGGTCCCAATGAAATTTCACTTTCACCCGGCCGTATTTATCGGTCCAGATGGATTTACCCTGCGGGCCAACCACGTTGGCCGTCTGCGGCCCGCTGGTTTTTGGCCATGGCGCCTGCTGAGGTGGGCGAAAAGGAACATTTGCGGGGATCACAGTAAAATCAAAATGTTGCTCACTCTTTGTCTCGCCGCTGGCATAAGGGTTATCCCGCAGAAAATAGGTTGCACGGGTGACCAGATAATTGCCCGCATCTGAAGAATAAGGGGCATTATTCAGTACAAACGTGCAGCCAGGGACGATCCCCAGAGCGGTGCCACTACCGCTAATCTGCTGATGCTCAGCCTGCCAAGCCTCCTGGCGAACCCGTGCGTAAGCTTCGCCTTGCTGATGTTCGACAAAGTGCCCAGGCCAGTCGAAAACATCAATTTGACCGGGCTGAGGAGAGACTGGATTCTGGCGAGCTTGAAACAGCCAGGCATTCGGCTTACGGAAGTCATAATCATCAATGCTGTAAATCCCCGGAGTGACAGCGTCACTGATCAACCATTGGTTGATCCCCTCTTCCTGCGCAATACCGCCGGACGGAGTGGCATGATAGTCAATCTGCTCATAGCCGCTGAATGGTTGATGCCGCTGTGGCGCATCGATCAACACCAGGGTGTTTTTGTTCATTTCGTGACGGAAAAAGTAGTAGATCCCCTCCAGTTCCATCAGGCGGCTGATAAAGTTAAAGCTACTTTCCTGATATTGAACGCAATACTCCCACAAGCGATAGTCGCGGGTCAGCAGGTTCTCAACCGACACCTGATTTTCACGCAGCAAAGCCGTAATGATTTGCGGCACAGTCTGTTGCTGGAAGATACGGCAGTTACGATCGCGCAGCATCGGCCAGACATCAGGCTCCAGACGCAGCTTATAAACAGCGTATTGATCGTCATTAATCGTTTCACTATGAATGGCCGCGGAGGTGACTTTGCCGTTCAAAAAGCGCGATACCATGCCGTATTGGGAAGGGATGGCCAGGGTGACGGATTTTCCAAGTAATGCTTGTCGATCAATCCGAGGGTTTTTACTGAGCAGTTCAACGGAAAAAGCGTATGGCGATGAAAGGCGCTCCTCTCCTTGCAATGACCAAAACAGGAGTTCATCCGATGGAAGTGGAGTATGTGCCGTTGTTCTGCTCAGCATAGACGAAATCCTTTTCAATTCTCGCCAGGTCAAACGCAACCGATTAAGATCATTAGCCCTATCAATCTATCTTTTTACAATGCACCTCGGATGATTGAAAATCATCCAGAATAGTCTGATTGTAAATGCGATTGAGCGCCCGTCGCTGAATGGTCAAAATGCCTAAATCTCAATAAGGTAGCCCTGAATGCCTTGTGACGGTGTCACAAATCACTGTCGAACCATTATGTTGCGATTTTATATACAGCACATTGAATATTAAGTAATTTCTTAGAAACAAGCTGCAAGCCGCGCCGTACCTGGCTCATCGTTAAAACCTATCCGAACGATAGTTAAGAACTATTGAAGTATTTGATTTCGGTCAAGCTGTAATGCTCTTCGATGTGGCAACCTCGGTTGCCCGTTTTTTCATCAGCATGATCGGATGTCGGGCAATTTGGAAGCTAAACTCATTGGAGCGAGATCATGATTAAAAAAGTCATTCTGGGATGTGCCGTCGTGGCCGTTGTCGGCTATCTGGGGTTCGTCGGTTATATCTATCATTACGATCAACAGCGTGCACCTGCGGTTGCTAACAACAAAATAGACACTCTGTTAACCCACTACGGATGTGACTATTGCCACACGGCTTCGGCGAAATTACCCTTCTATGCCGAGCTGCCTATCGCTAAACAACTCATGGAATATGATATTCGGACTGGCAGCAGGCAGTTTACTCTTGATGCCACGCGTAATGCCCTGCAGCAAAATACCGCCGTACCAGAAGCCGATCTGGCCAAGCTGGAATTTGTACTGAAAAATCAAACAATGCCGCCAGCGCTTTACAAAATGATGCACTGGTCTGGGTATATGAGCGATGGTGACCGGCAGGAATTGCTCAGTTGGATTCGTCAGCAACGTGAGCAACATTATACTCCCCCAGGCACTCCAACTGCATTGCGCGGTGCAGCACTGCAACCGCTGCCAGAATCGCTGCCGACCGACCCTCAGAAAGTGGCGTTGGGCTTCCGGTTGTTCCACGATCCACGGCTGTCGAAAGATAACAGCATCTCCTGTGCGCACTGCCATCAACTGGGTGCCGGGGGTGTCGATGGCCGCGTGTCTTCGCTTGGGGTGAATAACCAACCAGGCCCAATCAATGCGCCAACGGTGTTCAATGCCGCGTTCAACATCGCGCAATTCTGGGATGGCCGAGCAAAAGACCTGCAAGCACAGGCAGGTGGCCCGCCAATGAACCCGATCGAAATGGCCTCAGGATCCTGGGACGATATTATCGGTAAACTGGAAAAAGATGCGCAGTTAAAGGCTGACTTCCAACGGGTCTATGCCAACGGTTTCACCGGCGATAACATTACCGATGCCATTGCCGAGTTTGAAAAAACCCTGATCACGCCAAACAGCCCGTTTGACCGCTATCTGAAAGGGGATGAAAGTGCCCTGACCGCCCAGCAGAAACACGGCTATCAGTTGTTCCAGCAGAATAAATGCGGCACCTGCCATACCGGGGTTAACCTGGGCGGCCAGTCTTACGAACTTATGGGTGTCAAAGCGGATTACTTTGCCGTGCGTGGTAACCCCACCGAGGTTGACCTTGGGCGTTACAATGTCACGAAAAATGAAGCAGACCGCAATCGCTTTAAGACGCCAACGCTGCGCAATGTCGCCCAAACGGCGCCTTATTTCCATGACGGCAGCGTCAACTCTCTTAACCAGGCGGTGAAAGATATGTTGAAATATCAGGTCGGCGTTACTCTACCAGAGAGCGACGTCAACGACCTGGTGGCCCTGCTGGAAAGCATGAGCGGCAAATATCAGCCTGCAACACCACCTGCCAGTTAACATTTTTAGCACCACACCAGTGACTCGGTGAAGATTCACTGGTTTTCAGGTGGGCAGACAAGCACAATGCCCACCTGACCCTTTCATTTTTCTCACGATTTCCCGAAGCATGAAACGATTGGTCCACCTGCACCACTATCGCGCCCTGCTGCGCCGCTTGTTTATCGCTATCTTTCTTGGCATTTCTGCTGCCCTGGTCGTTTGGCTATTCCACCGCAGCATGCTTGGGCTGGAGTGGCTGTTGCTGGGGCATGATAGCGGTAGTCTGGTGGCCGCCGCCGCGGCACTACCCGGCTGGCGTCGGGCACTGACTCCGGCGTTGGGTGGCTTGGTGGCGGGCTTACTGCTGTGGATTTATCAGCGCTATCGGCATCAGCACCCTGCGGCCCCTACCGATTATATGGAAGCAATAGAAACCGGTGATGGGCGATTGGACGTTGCTGCCAGTCTGGTCAAAAGCCTGGCATCGTTACTGGTGGTTTCCAGCGGTAGTGCGATTGGCCGTGAAGGGGCGATGATTTTGCTGGCGGCGCTGGTTGGATCGATATTTGCGCAGCGCTTTACCCATGCGCGGGAATGGAAGCTATGGGTAGCCTGCGCTGCGGCAGCAGGGATGGCCAGCGCCTATCATGCACCGTTGGCGGGCAGCCTGTTTATTGCCGAGATCCTGTTCGGCACGCTGATGCTGGCCTCTCTCGGACCGGTGGTAATTGCCGCCGTCAGTGCCCTGCTGGTCACCAACCTGCTCAACGGTGGCCAAGCCCCGTTATACCTTGTGGAGCCACTGGCTGCCCCCTCACCGGTACAATATCTGCTGATGGCACTGTTGGGCGTTTTGGCAGGAATATGTGGCCCGCTGTTCCTGTGGGCAATGTCCGCCAGCGGTCGGGCATTTAGATCGCTGAATCTCAACCCGCCATTACAACTGGCGTTGGGTGGGTTGATCGTCGGGCTTCTTTCCTTGCTGTTCCCTGAAGTGTGGGGGAATGGTTATAGCGTAGTGCAGTCATTGCTCAGCGCACCGCCGGGCATATTGCTGGTGGGCGCGATTTTGATTTGCAAACTGCTGGCGGTGCTGGCCAGCAGTGGTTCTGGTGCTCCTGGTGGCGTATTTACCCCGACATTATTCGTGGGTGCCGCACTGGGATCGCTGTTGGGGCAACTGTGTGCCTTGTGGCCGGAGCTGGGAAGCGCGGTGCCAATACTGATGGCGTTGACCGGTATGGCGACGCTGTTGGCCGCGACCACGCATGCCCCGATCATGGCGTCACTGATGGTATTTGAAATGACCGGGGAATATACCCTGCTCCCCGGCATTCTATTGGCTTGTGTGATCGCCACGACCATCGCGCGCGGGTTACGCGCGCAGTCGGTCTATCACAGCGCGTAGCGATCCATCAGGCCGGAGATATCCAGATACTGCGCCAGTTCGCGCTGTTCGGCACGTGGCAAATAGGGGATCTCACCCAACAGCGGTGCGGGAATACGTTGCTGCAATGCATCAATGGTTTCGGCATAGTGCGCTAAACCTGGGTTGATACGGTTGGCGACCCAACCCAACAATGGTAAGCCATCGTTAAGGATCGATTGTGCGGTCAGCAGCGCATGGCTGACACAGCCCAACTTGATGCCTACCACCAGGATCACCGGCAACTGTTCCTGCACCACCCATTCGGCATAAGGACGCAGATCGTTCATCAATACGCGCCAGCCACCGCTACCCTCTACCACTACGGTATCTGCCTTGGCAGAAAGATGCTGCAACCCACGGCTCATCACGCCGTAGTCAATATCCTGTGTAGCCTGCGCGTGGAAGACCTCATCCAGGCAGGTTATCGGGTTAACTTCGTCATAAGACAAAGGCATAGTGGACGAAGCCTGCAGAACCAAAGCGTCTTTATTTCGAATGCCTTCACTGGTTTCCTGACAACGCGCCGCTATGGGCTTATACCCCGCCGCTGAACGGCCCTGTGCAGCAAATGCCTGCAACAATCCGCGGGAAACCACGGTTTTACCTACGTCGGTATCCGTGCCTGTAACAAATAAGCGCTTTAACATGAATGGATTGCCCTGAAATGCTCCGTTAACAAAAGGATCGCCGCCGATCGCGGCGCGAGTAGCCTGACAGGGAAAAGTCTAGGGGATGCGAACTTGCAGGGGCTTGAGGTAGCTCAATATTTTTGCGGTAAACATTAAGAAATTCTGATAGGAGGAATTTACATTAGCCCTGTAACAGTTTCACCAGCAGCGAACCGTTGTATAGCGCATCTTTTACCAGCGCAGCACCCGGCATGGTGCCTTGATTGAAAAACTGAGTGGATTCAACCTGTACATGCTCACTGTATGCGGGCAAAGATTGCTGGCGGATACAGGAGGCAATCGCCGGATGGAGGATCTCAGCGGCTCGATTTAACGGCGAACCCACCAGGATTTTTTCTGGATTAAACAGATTGACCATGATCGCCACAATGCGCCCGACGCTATGCCCGACGCCAAGAATGATGTCTTTGGCTAATTGATCCCCGGCCAGCGCGGCATCGCACAGAGATTCGACGGTCAAGGGTGCACCGTGTAGCAATGACGTCATTGAGCCACCCAAGCGTTGTTGGGCGATTTCCAGCATGTTTTCAATACTGGCTACCGTTTCCAGGCAACCGTGATTACCGCAATAGCAGCGTTTACCGTAAGGATCGACCTGGGTATGGCCAATTTCCACTACGCTGCGGCTACCGGCATGCAGCACACGACCATTGGTGATCACCCCAGCACCGACGTTATGATCAATCACCACCTGAATCACATTCATGCTACCGCGCGAAGCACCGTACAGCGCCTCGGCCATGGTCCAGGCACAGATATCATGTTGCAGGTAGACCGGCAACCCAGTGAGCGTTGCCAACGCCGGGCCGAGCGCCATTTCTTGCACATCATAGAACGGCATGCGGTGAACAACGCCAGATGCGGTATCGATCATGCCGGGCAAGGTGATGGCGATCGCCGTTAAACGTTCCAGTTTGCTTTGATGGCGAATGAAAAAGCGGTCTATTTCACCCACAATACGTTGCAGTAAGGGGTCGGGGTGTTCAGCATCGAGCGGCAGCAGTTCTTCTACCACCATTTTGCTGCTGAGATCGCGCAGCGCCAGCGTAATGGTTCCACGGCTGATACGAGCAGAAAGGTAATGCCAGGCTTCGGTATCCAACACCAACCCGACCGCCGGGCGGCCACGGCTGCCAATTTCCTGATATTCGGTTTCTTTAACCAGATGCGCTTCAAGCAGCTCACGCACAATCTTGGTGATACTGGCGGGCGCAAGCTGGGCGCGTTTGGATAATTCGATGCGCGAAATCGGCCCCAGCTGATCAATCAGCCGGTACACTGCCCCTGCATTGGTTTGCTTGATTTGATCAATATGCCCAGGCTGCCCATCCGCAATCACAAACCTGCTCCTACTATTTTTCGCGCTTCTAAATAAAGACTAAGGGCTATGGTGGGGCTTTTGGAATACAGCGTCAACTATTTGATTCGTTATGTGATTAACAGCACAAATTCACCGACATTTAGCCTGGAAGCGCGTCTTATTTGTGCAGATTCAGCATTAGCTCCATCAAGGTTTGGGCCGCAACCGTGACTGGACGGTTACGATGATGCACCAACCAGACTTCGGTCATCGCCTCCGGTTCAGCCAGCGGCAGATAGGTGACACCATCAATTTTAACCCGGCCAAATGACGTCGGCAGGATAGAAATCCCTAACCCAGCGGCTACCAGACCGATAATCGTCATTGCCTCGCCCACTTCCTGAGTAATGTAAGGAGCAACTCCAGCATTGGCCAACAGCGCCAGAATTTCGTCATACAGCGCCGTACCGACCTCACGGGAAAAGAAGACGAACGGTTCCTGCGCCAGATCGGTGAAACGCAGCGTGCCAGGCGCAACATGAGTGAGCGGGTGACCATTCGGCACCACTGCCAACAACGGTTCGCGCAGCAGCAACTGATGCTGGAGCGCATCCGGCAAACGGGTATTGCGCATAACCCCCAGATCCAACGCACCGTTCAGCAAAGGCTCGAGCTGCTGCTTGGTATTGATCTCACGCATTTTGATATGCACATTCGGCGACAACTGACGGAACGCCCGCAGGCTGCGTGACACCACGCTGATAAACGGTGCAGAAGAGGTAAAGCCGATCGTCAACTCGCCGATCTCACCGCGCTCAAGCCGAGCGGCCCTTTCTGTCGCACGATTAACCTGATCGAGTACCTGATAGGCCTCCTTGAGAAACATCTCTCCGGCCTGAGTCAGCCCGACGTTGCGGTTATTACGCGCCAACAAGCGCGCGCCGACCATCTCTTCCAACGCCTGGATCTGCTGGCTCAGCGGTGGCTGGGACATGCGCAGCCGCTCCGCCGCGCGGCCAAAGTGCAATTCCTCTGCAACGGCGACAAAATAGCGCAGGTGTCTGAGCTCGATATTCATATTTTTAAAGTCTCAATTGCAATGATTAATATATTAGACAAAAAACTGCCCTCTCCCTATCATTTTGTGACTCAAGATGTGTTTTTGTTCTTCCGAACCCGGTAAGGAAATGCTGTGACAACCCCTATGCGTTCTGCGGCCGCCACATCGCAAGCGCTGCCCCCCGATGAAGTGCCCAAAGTTAGGCGCTCAACGCTGAATAAACACCCCTTTATTGAACGTGGCACTTCGCAATTTACGCGCGTCACCTTGGCCTTGTTCTCTGCCGGATTGGCCACATTTGCCTTGTTGTACTGTGTGCAACCGATCTTGCCGGTACTTTCGCAGGACTTTGGCATCTCCCCCGCCGAAAGCAGCCTTTCGCTTTCCTTTTCGACCGGCTTATTGGCTATCGGCCTGATGTTCACCGGCCCGCTGTCCGATGCCATTGGCCGCAAACCGGTGATGGTGGTGGCCTTGTTACTGGCGGCGATCTGTACGCTAATTTGCGCGTTCATGACCAGTTGGCACAGTATTCTATTCATGCGAGCCCTGATTGGCCTTTCACTGAGTGGCGTGGCCGCGGTTGGCATGACCTATCTGAGTGAGGAGATTCACCCCAGCTTTGTCGCCTTTTCAATGGGGCTGTACATCAGTGGTAACTCCATTGGCGGGATGAGCGGGCGTTTGGTAACCGGTGTACTGACCGATTTCTTCTCATGGCGAATTGCCTTGGCGGTCATTGGGTTGTTCGCGCTGGCTGCGGCTTTCATGTTCTGGCGCATTCTGCCTGCATCGAAACATTTTCGTGCCAGTTCGCTGCGCCCACATACCCTGCTGATCAACTTTAGGCTGCACTGGCATGATAAAGGGCTGCCGCTGCTGTTCGCCGAAGGTTTCCTGCTGATGGGCAGTTTTATCACTATGTTCAACTACATTGGCTATCGGCTGTTGAACGATCCCTATCATCTCAGCCAAGCTGCGGTTGGGCTGCTGTCGGTGGTTTATCTCACCGGTTCATACAGTTCCCCCAAGGCTGGATCCCTGACAACCCGCTTCGGGCGCGGGCCCGTACTGTTGGTTTCAATCCTGATTATGCTGACTGGGATCCTGATCACCACGTTGGCACCGCTCACCGCGATTTTTATCGGCATGATGCTGTTTACCGCCGGATTCTTTGCCGCCCACTCGGTTGCCAGCAGTTGGATCGGCCGCCGGGCGCGCCGCGCTAAGGGCCAGGCATCGTCACTGTATCTGTTCTGTTATTACGTGGGTTCCAGCGTGGCCGGAACCCTGGGTGGAGTGTTCTGGCACAGTTTTGGTTGGGGTGGTGTGGTAACCTTTATCAGCGCGATGTTGCTTCTGGCCCTCTTGGTCGCCCTCCACCTGAAAAAACTGCCGGAAGCCGCGCGTATTTAGCGAAAGTATCCATACCTTCCCTGCCAGGCTTGAACGACTCAGAATCGAATATTGGTAAGGGGCTGAAGTTGCCCCTTTCTTTGTATAAACGCGCAATGTATGTTGTAACTAAAATCGGAGGTGTAATGGATAAATATAGCCTTATTGGCAGAATGAATATGTGTTTTGCTGAATTGGAACAGGCGTTGGCAGCACTCCACAAGCAGATCCTGCCACTACATCTTCTCGCTGCACGGGTTTTTACCCTGCCGGAAATCGAGAAAGGTAAAGAACATGCAGCGGTAGAACAAATCAGCGTAGAACAACATGTTGGCCAAGCAGCCCGCGATCTGGCATTGGAACATTATCAACGGTTATTTATCCACCATAACCTGCCGCACGTCAGCAGCAAAGCTGCGGTACGCTTGCCCGGCGTGATCTGCCTGGCGGTGGATAACGCCGAATACCTCGCCCTACAGCAGCAAATTGCGCTGATCAACCGCCTGAAAGCCGAACTGGAGCAGATCATCACCGTTGAATCCGGTTTATCTCCAGAACAACGCTTCGACTTTGTGCATACCCGCTTGCATGGCTTAATCACCCTCAGCGCCTATCGCTCGCTGACATTACTGACTAATCCTGATTCCGTGCGCTTCGGCTGGGCCAACAAGCACATCATCAAGAACGTGAAGCGGGACGATATTGTGGCGCAGTTGGAAAAAAGTCTGAAGGCCGGGCGTGCGGTGCCACCTTTTGATCGCGAGCAATGGGCCGAATTGGTCAGCCGCGAAATTGATGATGTCAGTCGCCTGCCACAAAATGCAGTATTGAAAATCAAACGGCCGGTGAAGGTACAGCCGATCGCTCGAGTGTGGTATCAGCAGCAGCAAAAACAGGTGCAACACCCCTGCCCGCTGCCGCTGATAGCCCTATGCCAGTTGGAAGCCGGGGCGAAAGTGCCAAAAATGGGTGAGTTACTCAATTACGATGCGGCAACGGTGAAGCATAAGTACAAGCCGGATGCTCAACCGCTGCGATTATTGGTAAAACGCCTGCATTTGTACACAAACGTGCCGGATTAGCCGTAAAACTTATAAACACGCAGACGATGCCCATCAAGGTCTTCAGCCACAAAGGTATAACCGAAATCCATCTCTACCGGGTGCTGTGCGATCGTCAATCCTTTGGCCTGCCATTGCTGACAGAGCGCATCTACTTGTTCCGCTTGTTCACACAGGAAACTGATCTCCGTCCCACCGCCAACGGCCTTCGCGGCTGGCTCCACGGTGTGCTTCGACCACATCGCCAGCTTGAAGCCGTTACTGAAGACAAACATCGCAAAGGTGGGTGACTTTTCAACAGGTGCAACCCCCAACAGTTGCTGATAGAAGTCAGCGCTTTTTTCCGGGCTATCCACATAAATGATGGTCATGCTTGGCGTTATCATGTTCTCTCCTGGTAATGAAAGGAACCTCAATGTTCCCGATAACTAAAGCCTAAGCTGCCCGACTGTCAGTTTCTGGCAGTAGCCCCATTACGATGAGCAAATCCCTTCGGTTTCGCGCCAGGCTTTCATCAATGCCCGGCGACCGCGCGGATAGCGTTGCGATAACGGCGTTAGCGTGCGGATGCGATCGAGACGGAAATGACGGAAAGAAGCGCGCAGTTCGCACCAGGCTATCAGCACCTGCACCTGTTCAAAGTAACCCATGGCAAACGGCCACAGAGTACGTTCGCTGATATTGCCCGCCTGATCCTGATATTCCACGTTGATCTTGCGTTCAAGGCGGATCACTTCACGGATCAACACCCGGGTTTCATCGGCCACCTTGACCTCCTCCACCGGGCCGATCAACAAGGTGTTGGCGTCGAGTTCTTCCCGCAATTCCTTGGGTAACACTGCGCCAATCTTTGCCAGCGCATTGGTCGCAGCCTTTGCCAACTGGCTGTCGCCTCTGCGCTCAACCCAACGCATCCCCAGCACCAGCGCTTCGGTCTCTTGGGGTGAAAACATCAGCGGCGGCAGCATAAATCCTGGCCGTAATACATAGCCGACTCCCGTTTCACCGGCAATATCCGCCCCCTGCTGCTGCAAGGTAGCGATATCGCGATACAACGTGCGCATACTGATCCCCAGTTCTTGCGCCAGAGCATGCCCCGCCAGCGGATAGCGGTGGCGACGCAGGATCTGCATCAGATCGAGCAGACGTTGGGTTCGGGACATGTATTACTCCTGTTGCATCAACTGTTGAACAAAGTCAGCAAAAGCACGCGCTTTTGCAGAAACCAAGTGTCCACTAGGAAACACCGCCCACAACTCCAGTGGCGGCAGTTGCCATTCGGGTAAAATAGCCACCACAGTGCCGTTGCGCAATTCTGTACGAAACATTCCCTCACAGGCCACCGTTGCGCCAAACCCAGCCATCACCATTTCTCGCACGCACTCCGCAGCGCTGACCCTAACCCGGCCGTGTAACTGGACTTCCTGTTGCTGCTGATGATGCTTGAATACATAGCGTTCAAGCCCCCCGGGCCGCTGGTGGATCACCATTTCATGCTGCGCCAGATCACGCGGTACTTTGGGCATGCCTGCTGCGGCAAAATACGCGGGCGTGCCCAGAACCGATTGCTTTGCCGCCCCTAATTTGCGGGCAGTAAACGAGGTATCCTGCAAATTACCAATGCGCAGAGCGATATCAATGCCCTCTTCAACCAGCCCTAAATGACCTTCATCCAATAACAGATCCATTTCCAGTGCGGGATGGGCATACAGGAATCGCGTAAGATCGGGCAATTCAATCAGCCGGGCAAACACGGCGGCCGAAGCAACTCGTAAACGTCCGCTCAGTGGTTTTCCTGCACCACAAATGGCGAGCTCGGTTTCTGCCACATCCTCCAGAATACGTTTCACCCGCAAATAAAACTGTTGCCCGGCCTCTGTAGGTTGCAGGCCATGGGTGGAACGTAACAGTAAGCGTGACTGCAATTGCTGCTCCAACCGGGCAATAGCTTTTGATACTGCCGGTTGCCCTACATTCAGCCGCCGGGCAGCAGCGGAGAAAGAGCCCGCCTCAAACACGCTGATGTAAGTATTGAAATCAGTAAATTTATCCATTATGCCATTCCTCATTGGAATAACCATTAGTCATATCGCCAATCTACCCTCACAGTAAGGGAATAGGCAAACTGCTGGCATTGCATTTTTTATACCGAGGATATGATGAAACTTCAGGATCAACTTGATGCCTTTAAAGCCGCTTTCGAAGCGGGCAAGCTCGATTTTAACCCTCCGGCCGGGGTGCACGCCTTACTACAGCGTGGCAACGATGAGCTTATCGCTTCCGGCATAGCGGGGAATGCGTTATCGGCAGGCGATATTGCTCCCCATTTCATATTGCAAGACACGCAAGGCAACACCGTCTCATCTGCGCAGTTATTGTCTCAGGGGCCGTTAATCGTCAGCTTCTATCGGGGCCGTTGGTGCCCTTACTGCAATCTGGATCTGCAAGCGTTGCAAGCGGCAATGCCGGAATTCCAGGCACGAGCAGTCAACGTCGTCGCCATCTCGCCACAAACACCGGCTAACGGCCAGATAATGATGCAGGAGCGCACGTTCACTTTTCCCCTATTAGCAGATCCGGGCAATACCGTTGCAGCAGGCTTCGGTTTGAGCTTCAGGCTGCCGGATTACCTTATCGAACTGTATTTACACCGTTTCAATACCAATCTGGCGGATTTTAATGATGATGATGGTTGGATATTGCCGATGCCCGCGCGCTTTGTCATTGCACCCTCCGGTAAAATTGTCTATGCGCAGGTTAGCCCTGATTACACTCAGCGCGCGGATCCACTGGAGTTACTGCCGGAGTTGGAACGGTTGAGGTAAAACAGACAACAGGCGCAGCACCGGCTGCGCCTGAAATATTAAGGCAGGCTATTTCTTCATACTCCCCACCATATCTTCTGGCCGTACCCATTCATCAAACTGTTGCTCGGTGAGATACCCCAGTTTTAACGCAGAGGCTTTCAGCGTCAGCCCCTGTTTGTGGGCATTTTTGGCGATTTCTGCCGCCTTGTCGTAGCCGATGTGCGGATTCAGCGCGGTCACCAGCATCAGCGATTCATTCAGCAACTGGCTGATACGATCGCGATTCGGTTCGATCCCCACCGCGCAATGCTCGTTGAAACTGCTCATGCCGTCTGCCAACAGGCGGACAGATTGCAGATAGTTGTGGATCACCAGCGGGCGGAAGACGTTCAGTTCAAAGTTACCGGAAGCACCGCCGATATTCACCGCCACATCGTTACCCAACACCTGCGCGCACAGCATGGTCATGGCTTCACACTGCGTTGGATTGACCTTGCCCGGCATGATCGAGCTGCCCGGCTCATTTTCCGGGATGGAGAGCTCGCCAATCCCGCAGCGCGGGCCAGAAGCCAGCCAACGTACGTCGTTGGCGATCTTCATCAGCGACGCCGCCAGCCCTTTTAACGCGCCGTGCCCATGCACCAATGCGTCGCAGCCGGCCAAGGCTTCAAACTTGTTGGGCGCAGTAACAAAAGGTTGCCCAGTTAACTCGGCCAAGGCTTTCGCCACTCGCACCGCATACTCGGGATGCGTGTTCAGCCCAGTGCCCACCGCCGTGCCCCCCAAAGCCAGTTCACAAATATGCGGGATGCTGGCTTCGATATGCTTAAGGTTGTGCTCCAGCATAGCCACCCAGCCGGAGATCTCCTGCCCCAGCGTCAGCGGCGTAGCGTCTTGTAGATGGGTCCGGCCGATTTTGACGATATCGTGAAAAGCTACGGCTTTGCTGTTCAACGTCTGGTGCAGCAGCTTCAGTTCAGGGATCAGATGTTCACGCAGCGCGATCACCGCGGCCACGTGCATAGCGGTAGGGAAAACGTCGTTCGAACTCTGGCTTTTATTCACATCATCGTTAGGGTGTACCCGACGCCCCTCACCGCGCTCTCCCCCCAATAACTCACTGGCCCGATTGGCCAGCACTTCGTTGATGTTCATGTTGGTCTGGGTACCGGAACCGGTTTGCCAGACAGACAATGGAAACTCGTTTGAGTGTTGATCGGCCAGCACTTCATCAGCCGCCTGGATAATGGCATTACCCCGCTCGGCAGGCAGCAGCCCTAGATCCATATTGACGCTGGCAGCGGCACGTTTGGTCATGGCCAGCGCGTGAATCAGCGCTGGCGGCATTTTCTCTGAGGATATGCGGAAGTGCTCCAGCGAGCGCTGGGTTTGCGCGCCCCAGAGTTGATTGGCCGGTACTTCGATCGGGCCCATAGAGTCTTTCTCAATGCGAATGCCTGACATTACGGTCTCCTTAGCACAATCCCTAAAGGTTAAGGGGTATCATCAGTATAGCGAGATAATAATTATTCGCATTAAGCGCTTGGCCGCAGGGCATTTTTAGTTATCTCTGCTTGCATGCACCTTGGCCACATTGTTTACTTAGGCAATTTCCTTTAGAAAGCAGGTAGTAATCATGCAAAAAATGACCAATGCGGTACAGAATTACGCATGGGGTAGCGTTGATGCGTTAACTCAGCTTTATGGTATTGCCAATCCAAGCGGCAAACCAATGGCAGAGCTGTGGATGGGTGCTCACCCGAAAAGCAGTTCCCAGATAACCGCTGCCAACGGTGCCCTGCGCTCATTGCGTGATGTGATTGATGAAGACCAGCCAGGGCAACTGGGAGCCAAAGTGGCGCAGCGCTTTGGCGAACTGCCGTTCCTGTTTAAAGTGCTGTGTGCCGATCAGCCACTGTCTATTCAGGTTCACCCGAGCAAGAGTGCCGCAGAAGCCGGTTTTGCCAAAGAGAATGCGGCCGGTATCGCGCTTGATGCCGCAGAGCGCAACTACAAAGATCCCAACCACAAGCCCGAACTGGTGTTTGCACTGACGCCGTTCCTGGCGATGAATGGTTTCCGTGAGCTTGACGACATTGTTTCCCTGTTGCAGCCGATCGCCAGTGCACATCACGATATCGCCACCTTTCTACAGCAGCCGGATACCGCTCATCTTGCAACTCTGTTTGCCAGTCTGCTGGGTATGAGTGGCAAACAGAAAACACTGGCCTTAGGCGTATTGAAAGCGGCCCTGAACAACCAACAGGGTGAACCTTGGGATACCCTGCGCTTTATCGCCGGTTTTTATCCGGAGGACAACGGCCTGTTCTCACCGCTGCTGTTAAATGTGGTTAAACTGGCACCGGGCGAAGCCATGTTCCTGTACGCCGAAACCCCACATGCCTACCTGAACGGCGTAGCGCTGGAGGTGATGGCCAATTCGGACAACGTACTGCGCGCGGGGCTGACGCCTAAATTCATCGATATTCCCGAATTGCTGGCCAACCTGCAATTTCGCCCACAGCCGGCGTCCGGCTTGCTGACTCAGCCAGAAAAACGCGGTAGCGAGCTGTTTTTCCCGATCCCAGTCGAGGATTTTGCCTTCTCTTTGCACGATCTTACCGCCTCAGCGCAGCCGCTGGCGCAAAACAGCGCAGCCATTGTGTTCTGCGTAGCCGGTGAAGCGACCTTAGAAAAACAGGGGCAACAGGTGGTATTGCAGCCGGGTGAATCCTGCTTTATCGCCGCTGTTGAGTCACCGGTTCAGGTCAGCGGAACCGGCCGTGTAGCCCGTGTTTATAATATCTTGGCTTAATCACCTGTAAAATTAAGCAAATTAGTTGCTAAGATGAGTCTGTTACCTCCACAATTAAACGCCTGCGGGCGTTTTTTGCAGGTCTAATTTGCCCATCCATCTATGCGAAATAGGTGGCTAAAGAAAGGATGAATAGAACTATGAAAAAATCGTTAGTCGCTGTCAGCGTCATTGTGGTTCTTGGCGCGGCATGGACCGGAGCCTCTTGGTATACCGGTAAGCTGATCGAGCAACGGATGGGTGAAATGGTGGATAACGCCAACAGCCAGTTGAAAGCTTATCTGCCGAATGCTGGGGTTAAACTAAGCTATGAAAATTATCAGCGCGGGATTTTCACCAGCCATGTGCGCTACGTACTGCGTTCCGATGGCACGATTAAGACCGATAGTGGGCTCTTGAAAGCGGGCGAAGAGTTGGCACTGCTTGAAACCGTCGACCATGGCCCGTTCCCGTTTGCCCAGTTGAAAAGATTCAACCTGATCCCAAGCCTTGCGTCGATCCATACCGAACTGGAAAACACACCGCCAGTCAAACCGCTGTTTGAGATCACCAAAGGCAAATCCCTGTTCACCGCTGATTCGCGCATTGCCTACAGTGGTGATACCTCTTCGGCGATCGACGTGATCCCGGTAGAGTTCCAAAAAGACAAATCTACGCTGAAATTCAGCGGTGCCACCATCAATGCTGACGTGGGTCGTGACCTGAAAACCATCGTACTGGATGGTAACAGTGACAGCACCGTGATCAGCGGCCCCGGCCAATCTGGCCTGATTGAGCAGGTCACGCTGCAAGGCCTGACGCTGAACAGCAATACCCACAAAGGCCAGTTCGATCTGAGCCTGGGTGACCAGAAACTGGGGCTGAAACAGCTGAAAGTCGCCGTTGACGGTAAAGATGTAGTAGCGATGGAAGGCCTAAACCTGGCAAGCCAATTCGATGAGAAAGACACCAAGCTGAACGGCCAGTTCGATTACACGCTGGATGCCGTCAAAATTCAGGGTAACGATTTCGGTTCCGGCAAGCTGTTGCTGAAGATCGATAATCTGGATGGTAAATGGCTGAAAGAGTTCGCCACGCGCTACAATCAAGAAGCCATGGCTCTGTTGCAACAGTCCGAAGCGCTGGATCCCCAAGCCTATCAGCAACAAACCACCGAAATGCTGTTCAAGAATCTGCCGCTGTTGCTGAAAGGCAACCCAACCATCAGCATCGCGCCGCTGAGCTGGAAAAACAGCAAAGGTGAAAGTACCTTTACGCTGAATCTGGATCTGACCGATCCAACGCAGGCTGGTGCCAACGCCGTGTCCCCCGATCAGTTGTTGGCACAATCCGTGAAAAAACTGGACGCAGTGCTGACTATCCCGGTGGCGATGGCAACAGAAACGGTTACGCAAGCGCTCACATTACAGGGCCACGCTGCCGAAGAAGCGCAAAAGGCAGCACAACAGCAAATACAGAGCCTGGCGGCCATGGGCCAGATGTTCAAGCTCACCACGCTGAAAGATGATGTGATCGGCAGTACCTTCCGCTACGCCGATAATCAGGTTGAACTGAACGGTAACAAGATGTCACTACAGGATTTCGTTGGCCTGTTCGGCATGATGGGCAGCCCGGCTGAAGAAGAGAGCACGCCAGCGCAGGATGCCGCGCCGGATCAACCGACTATGGAGAAATAATACTTATGCCAGGGGCCAAGCGTATTGGCCCCTGGCGTATCAATTAAGCACCTATCCCATAAACCGCGTCACGAATCTGTACCGGATATAAACCGCACATCCCTTCAAATGCCGTATTGGTCAACGCTACCACGCTCAGTTGAGCGACCGGATCATAAAACCAGCTATGCCCATACACGCCGCCCCACTGCATAGTGCCGTTATGCTGTGGCGTCGCCGCCAGTGCGGCATCCACCAATATTGCCCCACCGAAACCGAACCCCCAGCCCGGCCCTTGAGTCTCTGCTTCGGCCCCAACGTGCGGCATACGCATTAGCTTGGCCGTTTCTGGCTGCAAGATCCCCTCGCGACCATGGCGCAACACTTCCACCAGCCGTAATACATCATCAGCATCCCCAACCAGGCCAGCGCCTGCGGAAGGATAAACATAGCGGTCAAAAGCACGGGAAGGCGCCAGTTCCAGATCAACAATACCCTGATCGGATAAGCTGAGCAGAATACCGTTATGCATCGGTAGCGGGTGCGGTTCTGCGTTGTAATATGCAATAGCCAGGTTATTGGGATCCTCCGCATAAAAACCAGTATTGCGCAGCTCCAAAGGTTCACTGACCCATTGCGTGAACAACGCTGGCAGCGGCATTCCTGCCACTTTCTCCAGCACCGCCCCCAACACATCGATGGCCAGTGAGTAATTGAATGTGCTCCCCGGTGCAGCCTGTAGCGGGGCATCGGCCAACCGACGCAGGTTTTGTTCCAACGTCAATGCAGACATTTCCATACCGTCCTGAATGCCTAAACGGTGATAAGGCCCGTCCGCAGGCTGCTTAAAACGGTAATCCAGGCCAGCAGTGTGGGTCAATAAATGGCGGATGCGGATCTCCGGCTGGCGTCCATCGGGCAACGCGGGGGTGAACCAAGGCAGCCAGCGGCTTACCGCATCATCAAGATTGAGCCGTTGCTGCTCCACCATGCGCATCGCTACCAGCGTGATATAAGGCTTGGAAACCGAAGACAGCCGAAACTGGCTGCTACGTCGCATCGGGCGCTGCTGTTCCCGATCGGCATAACCACTGGCTCCGGCGTAAATCACCGCTCCTCGGTGCGCCACCAGCACCACACTGCCCACGATGCGGCCTTCGGCGATCGCCTGTTGGTTCACTGCTTCTATCCGTTGTGCTAACGCCTGATCCATTCCCGTTCTCCTTTTAAGGTAATGAAATCAGTCTAAGGTTTTCATTGTTAAATAAAACAAGCTAAAATTTAATAAATCATTAAGCAGGAATTACTGATAGATGAGTTCGTTACTGCAATTGCTCCCATTTTTTGAAGCTGTCGCCAGATTGGGGAGTTTTACCCAGGCGGCCAATCATCTAGGTGTCACTCCTCCTGCCGTTTCACAGAATATCCAGGCATTGGAGGCTCGCTTAGGGATACGCCTGTTCAACCGTACCAGCCGTTCTGTCAAACTGAGTGATGAAGGCCGGGCGTTTTATGAAAAAGTGGTGCCTGCCATGAGCCAGATTGACATAGCAGCAGAAGATGCACGCTCCCTGCATGGCAAGCCTGCGGGGCTATTGCGCATCACCCTGCCGCAGTTGGCCGCATCCATGCTGGTGATGCCGCATCTGTCAGAGTTTCAGGCGCGATATCCGGAGGTGCAATTGGAATTGTTTACTGACGATCGTTTTTCTGATCTGGTGTTGGACAGTTTTGACGCAGGCATTCGTATGTATCAAATGTTGCAAAAGGATATGGTTGCCGTACCTATCGATAACGGCCTGCAGCGGATATCTCTTGCTTCCCCCGACTATCTCGCGCGCTACGGTGAGCCGCAAACACCACAGGACTTATCCCAGCATAACTGCCTGCGTTACCGTTTTCCTGGCAGTGGCAAACTTGAGCCTTGGTATTTCAAATGCGACGGAGAACACTTCACGTTAGAAGTTAGCGGGCGATTAATCTTCAACGAAAATCGTTTAATTAAGGACGCTGCGATAGCAGGGTTGGGCATTACCCAACGCTTCCGCAACGCTGTGCAGCCCGAGCTGGAAACTGGGCGACTGGTGGAGATCCTGCAAGACTATATCAGTGATCTCCCTGGCTTCTTTATTTACTTTCCCACTGGGCGACATATGCCGCTCAAGCTACGGGTATTTATTGACTTCATGCGCGAAAAACGCGCACAGCAAATCACGCCAATCCGCGTTTGATCAGCGTGGGTGGCAGGATCACGCTTTCTGGCGGTAATCGCTTAGCTCTGATCTAACGCATCCAGTCGTTTGTAATAAACCAGAGAAAATACGGTAACAATAACAATCCAACTGCTGGCCAGGACAAGAAGGATCCATGCACTGGCACCGATAAATACCGCGACAAGGCCAAGCAAACCGCTGGCCACCATCACTCGTGCAGAAAGACGGTGGGTGGCGTACCAGACTCGCTCGCTGGCCAAAGTCCACGGAGTTCTAATCCCTACATAGAAATTACGTTTAACTTTACCCATTGGGTTACCCAGCAGGATTAACAGCAGGAATACGCCGACATAGATCGTGCGTTGTATTTCCAACGTGTTCGTCAATATTGCATGCAGCACTGCGGCGTAAAAAAGACCAAATATACCGACGAGCACAACGATAAAGTAGGAATACGTCGCCTTGAAGGAGGCAAGTCCAAAGCGTTTGGGCGAGAACCAAGGCAGGCACAGTCCAAGAATTAACATCATACCCATGAGTCCCGGCCCCAGTAGATATAACATAGCGCGCGGACCATATTTGTCGGGCATGCCATTAAAATTCCAGTGCACTGGGATCGATGCAGGCAGGTCAGGGTAGTACATCAGTGTGGCCATTGCGGCGGCTACGATCAGCAGCAGGCAAACAAGGATATGTATTTTTTTCATATGTTTCCTTTATCTTTGGTTCGACATGTTAGATCCATCGCCCATGCAACCATATCTTGTACTACCGTCGTATTAAGGCCGTACCAGATAGTCTGCCCGTCACGCCTCCGCGTGATTAGATCCGCATTGACCAACACCGAAAAGTGATGGGACATCGTTGACTTGGTCATATTGAAGTGATGGGCTAATTCACCGGCCGTTAACTCCTGGTGGCGCAGCAGGTGTAAGATTTCCCGGCGCGTAGGATCCGCAATGGCCTTAAAGACGTCGTTCATAAATTTTATAGCCCATCTTATTTCGATATGTATCTAATTATATACTCATCGAAATGTAAAGAAAATAGACAAGGCGGTAAAATAATAGACATGGGATATGTCGGATAAGCACAGCCAGAAGGCTGTCAATGAAATGAGTTTAAGGTTTTACCGCAGCAGATCATGCCGATCCACGTTTGATCAGCGTAGGTTGCAGGATCACGCTCTGCGGTGGTAATCCGTCATCACCAATACGTTGCAGCAAGCGTGCAGCGGCGCTGCGCCCGACCTCACGGGCAGAACTGGAGATAAAAGTGAGCGGCGGTTCGGTCAGTTCGGCTTCCGGCACATCGCCAAAACCGATCAGCGCCACCTGTTGGCCGTAGAAACTGTCCATCCCTTCCGAACCAATGCTGCGGCCGCTGCGCACAATGCCGAAGTAGGCCCCCAGAGCCACCGACGCTTTATGGCACACCAGCGCGCTGATATTGGGGTATTGGCGCAGCAGATTCTCTGCTGCTTCCGCCGCCGAACGCTGGTGGCAATCGCACTCGACGATCCACTCAGAACGGAACGGCAGGCCGTATTGCACCAGCGTGGCACAGAAACCGCCCAAGCGTTCAGCACGCGTCAGGGAATCGCTTTGCCCGCCAAGATAGGCGATCTGGCTGTGGCCACGTTTGATCAAGAATTCGGTGGCCATCTTCGCCGCTTGCATGTTATCCGGTCGCACCACGTCAACGCCTTCCAGACCGTTAGAGCGCGCCGCACAGACCAACGGCACGCCCTGCTCTTCGGCCTTCTCTTTCAGGCCGCTGGCTGAACGCACGCCACCTGCCAGCACCATCCCATCAACGCCTTGTGCCAACAGGGTATCGAAACAGCGCATCAGCCCTTTACCTTCGCGCCCACTTTGCGTCAGGAACAGCACTTTGCCGTTAGCTTCCAGCACTTCACTCAGCCCGGCGGTCATTTCGGCATAAAATGGCTCGCAGATATCACGCAGGATCAAGCCAATCACCCCCGATTCCCCACCGCGCAGCGTGGCCGCCTGGCGGTTACGGACATAGCCAAGCTGCTCGATCGCCTGATTCACACGGTTCATGGTCGCAGAAGAAATACGCCCCTTGCCGCTCAGCACCAAAGAGACGGTGGTCACGGATACACCGGCCAATTGTGCAACGTCGGTGATGGTGATCTTTTTGATAGTCATAGCCTCTGCAAAACAATTATCTGGCGACAAAGGGTATACCGAATCATTCTCTTCGGTAAAACGTTTTACTGGTCTTGCCATTGTCACCGCAAAGCATGGTGCATAATTGTGATTAGCGGCGCATTTTTGCTAGGTAAAACGTTTTATCTTATTTTTACCTAAACTGGGTACACACAACATTGCATGCTTTTTCGCCAGGAGTCGTCGGTTATGCCAGCGTCCAAAAAACAAAAAATTACGCTTTGGGAGTTTTTCCAAAGCCTGGGCAAGACATTTATGCTGCCCGTCGCGCTACTTTCCTTCTGCGGCATCATGCTGGGGATCGGCAGTTCATTAAGCAGCCGTGACGTTATCACCCTGCTGCCGTTTATCGGCCATCCGATCTTCCAGTTGATCTTCACCTGGATGAGCAAGATCGGTTCGTTCGCCTTCAGCTTCCTGCCGGTGATGTTCGCCATTGCCATCCCACTGGGCATGGCGCGCGAGAACAAAGGCGTGGCCGCGTTCTCTGGTTTTGTCGGTTTTGCGGTACT
This sequence comes from Serratia sp. HNCC26DJ206, assembly GCF_057180605.1. Taxonomy (NCBI): domain Bacteria; kingdom Pseudomonadati; phylum Pseudomonadota; class Gammaproteobacteria; order Enterobacterales; family Yersiniaceae; genus Serratia; species Serratia sp. HNCC26DJ206. Next base: position 36,082 of record NZ_JBXUGP010000004.1, on the reverse strand, counting down.
GAATCTGGCCACCAACTTCTACCTGACGACCGTTGGCATCCTGCCCTCCAGCGATCCGCTGGTGCTGAAAGCCAACAACATTCAAAACATCCTGGGGATCCAGTCGATCGACACCGGGATCCTCGGCGCGGTGATCGTCGGTATCATCGTTTACCTGCTGCATGAGCGTTACAACACCATCCGCCTGCCGGATGCGCTGGCGTTCTTCGGCGGTACTCGCTTTGTGCCGATCGTCACTACCGTGGTGCTGGGCCTGTGCGGCCTGGTGATCCCGCTGATCTGGCCGTGGTTTGCCGCCGGTATCAACGGCTTGGGGCGGATGATCAACGGGGCCGGTGTGTTCGGGCCGATGATTTTCGGCTCTGGCGAACGTTTACTGCTGCCATTTGGTTTGCACCACATTCTGGTGGCACTGATCCGCTTTACCGAAGCGGGTGGGACGCTGGATGTCTGTGGCCGCGAAGTCAGCGGTGCGCTGACCATCTTCCAGGCACAGCTCTCTTGCCCAACCACCCAAGGCTTTGCTGAAAGCGCTACCCGCTTCCTGTCGCAGGGTAAAATGCCCGCCTTCCTCGGCGGCCTGCCAGGTGCTGCGTTGGCGATGTACCACTGTGCCAAACCAGAAAACCGCCATAAAATTAAGGGCCTGCTGATTTCTGGCGTAGTGGCCTGTGTGGTAGGCGGCACGACTGAGCCGATCGAGTTCCTGTTCCTGTTCGTCGCCCCGTTCCTGTACCTGATCCACGCCGTTCTCACCGGCCTGGGCTTCACCGTGATGGCTGTGCTGGGCGTCACCATCGGTAATACCGATGGCAATATCATTGACTTCGTGGTGTTCGGCATCCTGCACGGTACTGCCACCAAGTGGTATCTGGTGCCGGTTGTAGCAGCCATCTGGTTCGCCACCTACTACGCCATTTTCCGCTTCTCCATCCAGCGCTTTAACATCAAAACGCCAGGGCGTGAAACTGAAACCACCGCTACCCAAAGCGCCCCCGTTGGCGCAGTCGGCAAATCCGGCTATAACGTTCCGGCGATCCTGGCTGCGCTAGGCGGCAAAGAGAATATCGTCTCACTGGATAACTGCATTACCCGCCTGCGTATGTCAGTTAACGACATGAGCAAAGTGGATGATGCCGCGCTGAAAGCCAACCGTGCCATCGGCGTGGTTCATCTCAATGAGCATAATCTGCAGGTGGTGATTGGCCCGCAGGTACAATCGGTGAAAGATGAATTAGACTCACTGATAGCCACAGCTTAATTCCCTCTCCGGGCGCAGCCTGCTGCGCCCCAATCCGGAGCTACACATGTTTGATTTTTCCACCCCGGTCGATCGTCACGGTACCTGGTGTACCCAGTGGGATTACATTGCTGACCGGTTTGGCTCAGCCGATCTGCTGCCTTTCACCATCTCCGATATGGATTTCGCCACCGCCCCCTGCATTCTCGACGCCCTGCAACAGCGCTTACAGCATGGCGTGCTGGGCTACAGCCGTTGGCAGCACGAAGACTTTCTCGGTGCAGTGCGGCATTGGTATCAGCAACGTTTTAACGCGCCTATTGATACCTCGATGGCGGTTTATGGCCCCTCGGTGATTTACATGGTGGCGCAGTTGATTCGCCTGTGGTCGGCACCGGGAGAATTCGTGGTCACCCACACCCCCGCCTATGATGCGTTTTACAAAGTGATCCTCGGCAACCAGCGCCAAGTACTGCCATGCCCACTGCACAAAGTGGATAACGACTGGCAGTGCGATATGGCGCATCTGGAAGCCTTGCTGGCACGCCCGCAGACCAAAATTCTGCTGTTGTGCAGCCCGCAGAACCCAACCGGAAAAGTGTGGAGCCAGCAGGAACTGGAACAGATGGCCGAACTGTGCGAACGCCACGACGTGAAGGTGATCAGCGACGAAATCCATATGGATATGACCTGGGGCACACAGCGCCATACGCCATGGAGCCAAGTGGCCACTTCGCCATGGGCGCTGCTGACTTCCGGTTCCAAGACGTTCAACATTCCGGCGCTGACCGGCGCTTACGGCTTTATCAGCGATGATAACTCGCGTGAAAGTTATACCCTGGCGCTGAAAAGCCGCGACGGGCTCTCTTCTCCGGCCGTGCTGGCAGTCGCCGCCCACATTGCCGCCTATCGTCATGGTGAGCCTTGGTTGGATGCGTTGCGCGACTATCTGCAAGATAACCTCACCTACGTTGCCGAGCGGCTCAATCAAGCCTTCCCGCAATTAAACTGGCAACCTCCGCAGGCCACTTATCTGGCATGGATCGATTTGCGCCCATTGGGCATTGACGATCGCCAGTTGCAGCAGGTGCTGATCGAGCGCGAAAAAGTTGCCATCATGCCAGGCTTTACCTATGGCGAAGAAGGCCGTGGTTTCCTGCGTTTGAACGTGGGTTGCCCGCGCAGCAAAGTAGAAGCCGGGATGGATAAGCTGATCGCTGGGCTGACGTTTGTGTTGGAAAACCAATAGCAACACATTCGGGATAATGCTAAAGGCTGCGCACTCTCCCCCAAGGTTGTCTCTTGTTCACACAATTGAGACAAGGGCATGAGTGTTTATTTATGTTGCGTTCATTCGGCAATAAAGCGAACGCGCCCGAGCAGGGGGCCAAGAAAGCTCCCTGCCTTGTACTGCACCTCACTCCACCACAGAGCATGTGGCTCAATTTATACCCCCCTTAGCCGGGCGGCATCCGCTCGAATGCCTGTAACGAGGAATCAATGGCGTCCCACGCCAGCCCACGGCAGCTGTAGGTGAGCCCCTGCGGTGCGAAGCGCTCTGGCTCATCTAGGCTACCGGCAGGGACAGCGATCAGATCCGGCATCGCAGCAAAGCGCAGGTAGACCAGCGTTCCGCAGACCGGGCAGAAGGCGTGGTTCTTCACGTTGCCGTTGTCGCCCGCGACCTCCCAATGCTTCGCCTCGCCCGTGATCGTCATTTCCGACCGCGTGGGAAAGGTCAGCCAGGAGCCGTGCCCGGTGCCACTTCGCCGCTGGCAGTCGCGGCACTGGCAGTGGTTCTGAAAGACAGGTGCGTGCCTGGCCGCGTAGCGGATCTCCCCACACGCGCATCCGCCTGTGTAGGGTTCGGTCATGAACGCCCCTCGCTTGAGGTTGTCTTCGGTTTGGCGAAGACGTCAATGCCATGCCCGGTTTCCAGCAGCGACTTCAGGCTGGAAAGAACAATTGGCCAGCCCTGCTGGATGCCCGTGGCCATGCTGCTGCCAGCTTCAAGTTCATCGTGGGTGACGGTCAGACGCACCATCTCGTCATAAGCCTCGATGTCGAATCTTACACGGCTGATGCTAGATGGATTACTGGCCTGGGTGGGGCTCGACCAGGTGATGACCAGACGTACCGGTGGCACCACCTCAACCACCTTACCCACAATATCGACCGTGCGCTGCTCGTTGGCGCGCACATGCTCCCAGCTCGACCCGGTCTTCCAGTCAGAGACGTTCTCGTAGCCCCAGTAGCGCTGCGCGATCTCCGGTTTAGTGATGGCTTCGAACACCTTTTCTGGCGTTGAGCGAATGTAGGTCACATAAACGAAACTTGTCTTCTCTTGGCTCATCATCATTCTCCTTCAAGTTCTTTCTTCAGGTCGTACAGCAGGCTAAGCCGCTGACGTTCGAATTTACGTACCCACCGCTCATAGACATCGTGCAGCGGCACCGGATTGATGAAATGCAGCTTCTCCCGGCCCCGCCAAACCGTGCTCACCAGACTGGCCGCCTCCAGAATCCCGATGTGCTGGGTGACCGACTGCCGCCTCATGTCCAACTGCTCGCAGAGCTGGCCCAGTGTCTGCCCATTGCTTTCGCACAACAAGTCGAGCAGTTTTCTGCGTGTCGGGTCGCCCAGCGCCTTGAAAACCTTGTCAGCATCCATTCGTTATCTTTGTGCCTAAGCTGTGAAACGTGAGGGATTATATGCAGGCAATCACCTGCATGTCAAATCATCACCTTTTGCTACCCGCATAAACGGGTGTAGAGGCAAAATCAGCCCATTTTTGTGATTAATATCTTTTTTTTATGCAACGTGATGGCAATTTTCATTGTTTTGTTTTTATACTGATACGCACTTTATCGATAACAACATAACGAGTGCCCACCATGATTGATCCCCGCCTGCCGCTTACCGACATTCATCGCCACCTTGATGGCAACATCCGTGCGCAAACCATTCTCGATCTTGGCCGTCAGTTTAATCTCGCTCTCCCCGCTAATGAGTTGGCAGCGCTGCGCCCGCATGTGCAAATCACCCATGCCGAGCCTGATCTGATGAGCTTCCTGCAAAAACTGGATTGGGGCGTGGCGGTGCTGGGCGATCTGGATGCCTGCCGCCGTGTGGCGTATGAAAACGTCGAGGATGCAGCCAATGCCGGGCTGCACTATGCAGAGTTGCGCTTCTCCCCCTATTACATGGCGCGGAAACACCGCCTGCCGGTGGCTGGTGTGGTGGAGGCAGTGATCGAGGGTATCCGCTCCGGCTGCCGCGATCACCGCATGGATGTACGCCTGATTGGCATCCTGAGCCGCACTTTTGGTACAGACGCCTGCCTGCAAGAGCTAGAAAACCTATTAGCTCACCGTGACGCTGTCACGGCGGTAGATTTGGCTGGCGATGAATTGAGCTTCCCGGGTAACCTGTTCCTCAGCCATTTCAAGCGCGCCCGCGACGCAGGCCTGCGTATTACCATCCATGCGGGCGAAGCCGCCGGGCCGGAAAGCATCTGGCAAGCGATTCGTGAATTAGGTGCGGAGCGTATCGGCCACGGCGTTAAAGCCGTGCAGGATCCGGCCCTGATGGATTTCCTGGCTGAGCACGGTATTGGCATTGAATCTTGCCTGACCTCGAACATCCAGACCAGCACCGTGCCTTCGCTGGCTCAGCATCCCCTGGCAACCTTCCTGCGCCACGGCGTATTGGCCTCCATCAACACCGACGATCCGGCGGTTCAGGGCATCGAGATCGAACATGAATACCGCGTGGCCGCGCCACAGGCCGGGCTGACACCGCAAGAAATCCGCACCGCGCAAGAAAACGGCCTGAAAATGGCGTTTCTTAGCGCAGCAGAAAAACGGGCGTTGTGTAAAAAAGTTCAGGGCTAAAGATCGATCCGGCAAGAGGTGGGATCTCCACCTCTTATTGGTTTAATCGCACAACGGCAAGGTACCATTACGCCGCCAGCATTGTTCAAGATAAGCCATCAACGCCCCGATGCGCAGATTACCTCGCCGCTCAGGCAGGTAAATGGCATACAGCGGTCTTGGCGATAAATGGTAATCGGGAAGCAGTGTTACCACTTGCCCCTCAGCAATTTCGGTTTTAAACAGCCATGGCTGGGCATAACTGATCCCCAAATTACTCAGCACCGCCGCCCGTAAACCATCTGAACTGTTACAGCTCAATTGCCCATTAATTGGCACGGTAAACACTTCATCGTGAAATTTCAGTTGTCAGTAACGTTTGTTGAAACCCATAATTGGACTAAAGTGAGTCACTCACCGATAAGTTGACATGTTTAAATCTGATTAATTTGAGCTCATCCAGCTAATTATACCTATATTTAGAGAAGGAACCTTTATGGGGTTAAAACACAAGGACCCGAACAAACATGGTCTAAAGCGTTACATTGAAGCATCAATAGCGCAGCAAATCAGAAGAGATGCTGGTTACGGTTGCGTTATCTGTGGCTCACTGTTCTGTGACTATGAACATATTGAACCTGAATTTCATGATGCTAAAAAACATGATCCGGAAAAAATGACACTACTGTGTGAGGCTTGCCATGGAAAGGTGACAGGTAAACGTAAATCAAAAAAAAGTGTGTGGGCAGCAAAAGCTAAACCCTACTGTAAACAACATGGAATAGTACGAGAAAAGATAGAACCTTGTACTACACCTACTTTCGAGATTGGAAACAGCGTTTTCCATGATGTTGATATTATACTGGCAGTACATGGCAAACCGCTGATCTGGCTAGAGTCTCCAGATGACAATGAAGAACCTTTCAAAGTAAATGCAATATTTCACAGTCACGAAGGCGAGCTTATCGCTTGCTTAAACCGAAACCAGTTTACAAGTGTTATGGGTTCTCACGATATATGGGGGAAAGGGACATGTATTGAGATACGCCCTCAAAAAGGAGTTGTCGGGTTAACTCTCAATATTGAAGGTGATAAACCAGTCAAGATTGAGAGAATCAATATGTCTTATCTCGGTACTTCGTTACAGGTGGATAGCTACGGTAATATTCAGCAAGGTGGCATTACCATAGGAGAGATGAATGTCGAATCAGGGCATATTGCAATATGTATTAGTGAATCCCCTAAAACTCGACTCAAACAATACCAAAACTGCGGTGTGTACCCCTTATCATCTCTTGCTTATTTAATAACTCGATATGGGAAACCTATTAATACGATTAACGGGCTCCACGTCGGGTGGGTAATTGAAAATTGTATACTAAACAGAAGCTACTTTTTAGTCGGTTACCATAAGCAAAGTGCCTCATTTACAATTACAGGTGAATATATTGGTCTGCTAATACAGACAGCCAACAATCAATACTTACTAGTCAACCCTCAGAATAATTACGAAAGTTACGAACCCATCTGGATTTCATCCACTGACAAAGCAACAAAAAATATCCGGATAGATTCCTATGTTGATGTTACTCACCGAATCTTTGATATTCTTTCCGTGAGTAGGTCGTGGTGTTCTCGGACAGATTTACGTTAATTTCATTACCGGGTTTATTAACGCCAAAAATGCCGAAAAACACATGTGTATTTGCTTTAACGGAAAGAGTAAACAAAACCCTCGTTTTGTTTACTCGCCAAATCTACTCAAAAAATACACTTAGCGTACAGTTTCGTACGGTTGGACTTCAAACCACTCTACTTGGAAGGCCCAGCAACCTACATGACCGGCGGCGATCTGTTGTTGGACGGTGGCATGACCACCTTGTAACTTCCAAACTTGGCCGTTCCTTACCGGTACGGCCAAGGCAGCACCACGCGGTGGCTTTCTTCAATCAGTTCAATAATCTCGGCCCGTGGGCCTTCGCGCCAGGCGCTGCTGTGGTAGAAATGGTGTAACACCTGCTCCATTTCATCGACGCCATCAAACAACCGCATCAGATAATAGGCGTCTGGTGCATGCAGAGAGACGCCATATTCCAATACCACCAACCCCGCTTGTTTATGCAATGGCACACTGTGTTCCTGCATAATGGTATGAAAGCGTTCGCCTGAGCCTGCTTTCAGCCGATATTGCAAAATTTCAACTACCTGAGTCATGGCTTGTTCCATCATCTTATTTAGCCGTTACGGCAGCAGCCTGTTCTTTCGCCATTTTACGCGCATAGCGCTGCGCCAGTACCGCGCACACCATCAATTGCACCTGATGGAAGATCATCAGCGGCAACACCATCGCCCCAACGGCCGCAACCGGGAACAGCACGTTGGCCATCGGGATGCCGTTAGCCAGGCTCTTTTTTGAACCGCAAAATACAATGGTGATCTCATCGGCGGTATTGAAGCCCAGCCCGCGCGCGGTGTAAGTATTGATAATCAACACTACTGCCAGCAGCACCAGCGACATCACCAGGATCGTTAACAGCGACCAGCCATCAATGGTGTGCCAAATGCCTTCGACCACCGCCGCGCTGAACGCGGTATACACCACCAGCAATATTGATGAACGGTCAGTGAGATTAATCAGTTTGCGGTGACGATCGACCCATTTACCAATCAATGGCCGGGCCAAGTGACCAACAATAAACGGCACCATCAGTTGCAGGACGATCGCCCCAATAGCATGCAGCACATCGGTATCACCTCCCTGGGTATGCATCAGCGCCCCCACCAGCAACGGCGAAAGAAACACGCCGAGAATACTGGAGGCCGAAGCGCTGCAAATCGCCGCCGCCACATTGCCGCCAGCGGCAGAGGTGAAGGCGATCGCCGATTGCACCGTCGCCGGTAACGCACACAAATAGAGAAAACCCAGATAGACGGTTGGCGTCATCACGCCCGGCACCAGCAGGTTCATTGCCAGACCCAGCAGCGGGAACAGGGCAAAGGTGCTGAGGAACACCAGCAGATGCAGTTTCCAGTGGCTCATACCGGCGATGATCGCCTCGCGTGAAAGCTTGGCACCGTGCATAAAGAACAGCAACGCAATCGCGGCGGTGGTCAGGCGGGCAAAAAAGGTTTTCCATATCCCTTCACAGGGAAAAATTGAAGCGACAAGCACCACCAGCACCAATACCAATAAAAACTTGTCGATACGCAAACGTTGCAACCAGGACATGTAAGCAAAATTCCTTGCAGATAGGACTGAGCACATTGTTTATTGAGGGCGCAGTCTGTTGCGCCCATCGTCTTGGTATTAAGCGACCGGCAGCGCTTTTTGCTGTTTGGCGGATTCGATACCCAGTTCGATCATTTCCATCACGCTGATTGCCTCGCTGGCCGGTACTGGGTTGCTGCCTTCGCCGTTGATCGCATCACGGATCGCGGCGTAATAGGCTGGATAGTTGCCCGGAATGGTTAATAAAGGCTTTTCAATCAGCGCACCATCACGTGACAACGTCACCAAACCGTCGCGCATATCGTAGCCCCAATCCTCCTGCGGCAAGCGTTCCCCGGCCTTCAGGCGGTCTTCTTGCGGATCCAGACCAAACTTGACGAAACTGCCTTGCGTACCGTGCACGATATAGCGCGCGGTAGCGGCAGGTGCCAGTACCGTGCTGTGCAGCACCACGCGGCGCTTGCCGTAATTCAGCACCGCATGGAAGTAATCTACCGACTGTGAACCCGGGCGCAACTCGCCGAGATCGACAAACAGCGTTTCCGGCTTACCAAACAGTTGCAACGCCTGGTCAATCAGATGCGGCCCCAAGTCGTACCAGATACCGCTGCCCGCTCCAGCTTGTTCACGCCAGCGCTGGCGTATTTCCGGGCGAAAGCGATCGAAGTGGGATTCGAAGTACACCACCTCCCCGAGTGAGCCTTCTTTTAATAACGCTTTTAGCGTCAGAAAATCGCTGTCCCAGCGGCGGTTGTGGAATACCGAAAGCAGCAGACCCGTCTGCTCTGCCTGCTGTTGCAGTTGCTGCGCCTGTGACAATGTCACGGTAAAGGGTTTATCGACCACCACATGTTTGCCAGCGGCCATCGCCTGCTGTGCCAAGGGGAAGTGCGTATCGTTCGGGGTTGGGATCACAATCAGGTCAATGGACGGATCGTTAAACAGTGCCTGTGGGTCGTTCACCACCGTCATTAACGGCCAGTCGGCATGCACTTTAGCGGCATCGCTGCTGGAAACGGCCGCCAGCTCCATACCCAGCGTCCCCACGATCAGCGGGGCGTGGAATGTTTTACTGGCGTAGCCGTAACCGACCAGCCCAACGCGGATTTTTTCAGCCATGGTGTTCCTCTTTTACGTACACATCGATAAGGTCGATTTGACACCATGGCGCTGGCGGTCACAAGCAGTAAATTCAGCGTTAACGCGATGCCGCTGCTAAAGCGCGATCGCCAAAGCCGTTCGCCGGATAATTGATTTCCAGGCTGCGGCGACGGAAATCGCTTGGGCTGACGCCGACGCGCTTGCGGAATACCCGCGAGAAATAGAGCTGATCGTCATACCCCACCACACGGCCAATGGTGGCGATCGATTCCTGCGTGGTCTGCAACAGCAGCTTGGCGCGGATCACCCGCTGATCTTCGCGCCAGCGCAGGATATTGATCCCCACCTGCTCACGGAACAGGTGCGCCAGACGAGAAGGCGACAGGCAAACGTGGCGCGCCACTTCATCAATGCGCAGCTCACCGGCCAGGTTACTGGTAATAAACTGGCAAGCCTCGATCACCCTTGGATCCATTATTTTCTGCGGGCTGAGAGGATCTTCCTCCATCGCCCGCAGCAGCAGGCGCTCGAGCAAGTTCATACCCATTTCTTCGGCAAAGCGGCGGCCAGAACGCTGGGTTTGTTCAATATTGGCAAACAGCCGGTCAAACTCCAGCAGCAGATTGTTGTTGGGTAGCGTTAAACGGCCTACTTCATGGGTTTTGCTGTGCCACTCCAGCCAGTCGGCCCAATAGGCGCGCGGGCGGAAATAGACCCAGCGATGATACCAGCAGTCGCTTTCTGGCGAGCGGCCATAGTAGTGCGCTGCCTTGGGCGGAAACAGCAGCAAGTCGCCAGGATTGCAGTAAAAGGTATCTTCACCGTCAAAGACTTTGCCTTGGCCTTTGATGGTCAGATTGAGAATATAGCCTTTCATTCCGCCAGGGCGATCGATAAAGAAGTCCAGCGGCCCATCGGCCATGATCGGCGTCAACCCGGCAACCAGATAGGCGTTGAAGGTGTAACCCGGCAATAGCGGATTCGGTTGGGGTTCCTGAACTATGCGATGGTACATCTGACCTCCGAAAGTATCGTGCCTATATCCCCTCACCCTAACCCTCTCCCACAGGGAGAGGGAACTGAGCGTGCACAGAACTGCGCCGTCCTTCACACTGTGCTTTTGGCTTTCTGTTTGTAGCGGTCAAAAATCACCGCCGCCAGCAGGATCACGCCGCGCACCACATATTGCGAGAACGGCGAGATATTCAGCAGGTTCATAGCGTTTTCAACCGTTCCCAGGATCAGCACCCCGGCGATCACATAGGAAATTTTGCCGATACCGCCTTTGAGCGATACCCCGCCCAGCACGCAGGCAGAAATCACGATCAGTTCATAGCCGATCGAGGTCATCGGTTGGCCGCTGGTCATGCGCGAAGCCAGAATAATGCCCGCAGCGGCAGAGACCAGCCCAGAAAGCACAAAGATAATGATCTTGGTACGCACCACCGGTACCCCGGCCAAGCGAGCCGCTTCCTCGTTGCCGCCAATCGCCAGCGTATTGCGGCCAAAGGTGGTTTTGTTCAGCAGAAAGCCAAACAGGATCAGGCAGACCACGGTGAGCCAGATCGGCGCTGGCAGCCCCAGCCAGTTGGTGTTGCCCAGCATAAAGAAGCGTTCATCCTCGATCCCCACCGCTTTGCCGTCGGAAATGATGTAGGCCAACCCACGGAAGATCTGCATAGTCGCCAGCGTGGTGATCAGGGCGTTGATTTTCAGCCGGGCGATCACAAAACCGTTGATCAGCCCGGAAAGCACGCCCAGCAAAAGCCCCGCCGTTACGCCGATCCACAGGCTTTCGGTCATATTGATCACTACCGCGGCGGTCACGCCGGCGCAGGCGATCACCGAGGCCACCGACAGATCGAAATCGCCAGAAGCCAGGCAGAACAGCATGCCACAGGCCACCATACCGGACATGGAGATCGCCAGGCCCAGGCCTTTCATATTAATAAAACTGCCGAAGTTCGGCACAAACACCGCACAGGCAATAAACAGCACCGCAAACACCACCAGCATGCCGTAGCTATCCCAGATCCGCGCCAGCCCTTGGCCGCTGCGGTTTTTTACAGATTCGGTCGTCATGGTCGACATCTCTTTCTCCTTCACAATCAGGCCACCGCCGCAGCGATATTAGGGGTACTCAGCATCGCCAGACTGAGGGCATGTTCCTCAGTGGCATCTTCATGGCTTAACTCACCGGAAATGGCCCCTTCACGCATCACGATGATGCGATCCGCCAGCCCCAGCACTTCCGGCAAATCGCTGGAAGCAAACAGCACGGCAATCCCCTGCTGCGCCAACTGATAGATCACATGGTAAATCTCATGTTTTGCCCCAACGTCAATACCGCGCGTCGGTTCATCCAACAGGATCACCTTCATCTCTTCCGACAGCCAGCGGCCAAGGATCGCCTTCTGCTGGTTGCCACCGGAAAGATTCATAATCAGCTGTTCGGCACTCGGCGTTTTAATATTGAGCGCACGGATGTGGTGATCGGCGTTGCTGGTTTCCCAGGCGTTATTGATCAGGCAACCGGCCTTGATGCTTTTGCGGCGCGCGCTGATGTTGATATTGTCACGCACCGAATGCACCGGAATGATGCCGTCGACCTTGCGATCTTCCGGGCACAGCATGATCCCGGCACGGATGGCATCGATCGGTGAGCGGATCGTCAGCGTTTGCCCATCCAGCAGCAAACGGCCCGCGCTGGCCGCCGTGGCACCGAAAACCCCCTTCATCAGTTCGCTGCGCCCGGCACCTACCAGGCCAAACAGGCCAACAATCTCCCCGGCACGCACGCTAAGATCAATCGGGGTTTTCACCCCCATGGCTTTAAAGCCTTCGAGCTGTAAGCGTATCGCACCCAATTCGCGCGGCTGATAGCCATAAACATCGCCGAGATCGCGCCCGACCATCGCCTGCACCAGTTGAGCGTTATTCACCTGCTGCATATCGCTGAACGTGCGCACATAGCGGCCATCTTTAAACACGGTAATCGCATCGCTGAGGGCAAAAATCTCCTCCATGCGGTGCGAGACGTACAGGATCACCCGCCCTTCGGCGCGCAGTTCGCGGATCACCCGAAACAGTTGTTCAATCTCACGGGCAGACAACGAACTGGTCGGTTCGTCAAAGGCGATCACTTTGGCATTGCGCGCCAGTGCTTTGGCGATCTCCACCATCTGCCATTGGCCGATCGACAGGTACTTCAGCGGCGTATCTGGGTCGATATCCAAGCCAAGATGTTCCAGTTGCAGCCCAGCTTCGTAGCGCAACAGTTTGCGATCCACCAGCCCGAATTTGGTCGGTAGTTGGCCAAGATAGATGTTCTCGGCCACCGCCATTTCCGGCACCAGGTGCAGTTCCTGATAGATAATCGCCACACCGGCGTTTAATGCCTCGGTGGTATTACTGAACTGAACCGGCTGGCCATTGAGAATGATTTCACCCTGGCTCGGGGCGTAATTACCGCTGAGGATCTTCAGCAGCGTGGATTTGCCCGCGCCGTTCTCTCCCATCAATGCGTGGATCTGCCCGGCCTGACAGCTAAAGCTGATGTCATCCAGTGCTTTTACGCCGGGGAAGCTTTTACCGATGCCTTTGAAAGCCAGATAGGGCGTTACGGCGGTCATAATGCTTTCCTCATGGTGTTGACACAAAGCCGCCTGCACATTGCAGGCGGCACAACAATTACATCAGGCCTTTTTTCTGCAGTTCGGTTTTAAAGTTGTCGCGGGTGATCAGCACCACGTCGGTGACTTCGGTAAATTTCTGCGGTTCCACGCCTTTTTCTACCCAGTCATGCAGCATCTGGATGCTCTTGTAACCGTGGATATCCGGGCTTGGCAACAGGGAGCCGTAGAAACCGGTCGCCTGCGCTTTCGAAAGTTCGCTCACCGCATCAACACCATTGATGCCGATGCCAATCACGTTCGGTGCTTTAAAGCCTTGGCCTTCGGTGGCGCGCACGCCGCCCAGCACGGTGTTGTCGTTCATGCCGACGATCAGCCAGTTTTTCACTTCAGGGTGCTGCACCAGCATTGAGTTGGCGGCATCGAATGCCCCTGGGATATCGTTAGACTTGGTGGGCACTTTATAGATCTGTTTTTCTGGGAAGCCTGCCGCTTTCAGCGCTGTCATCGAGCCACCGGTGCGGCGGCGGGCGGTATCCAGCTCATCGGCGGTGATCGCCATTACGCCGGTTTCGGCTACTTTCCAGCCGCGTTTGTTCATCTCGCCCCACAACTCCTGACCCTGGCGCTCACCGATTTTGGTCGCCGCCATCATCACCAGCGGCACGCTGTCCATCGGTGCGCCTTTGGCGGTGACAAACTGATCGTCAACGGCAATCACTTTCAGATCGTAACTGCGCGCCTTGGCTACAATCGCCGAGCCGAGTTTCGGATCGGGCGTGCAGATCACAAAGCCTTTCGCCCCGCTGGCCGCCAGGCTGTCGATGGCATTCAGGGTTTTCTCACCGTCCGGCACGGCGATTTTGATCACTTCAAATCCGAGATCTTTACCGGCCTTATCGGCAAATTTCCATTCGGTCTGGAACCAGGGTTCCTCTGGCTGTTTGACTAAAAAGCCCAGCTTCATGGTCTCGGCGATAGCCGAATGTGACATAACCGCCGTCAAACCGATTACCGCCAGTGCCTTAGTGAATTTATGCATGATGCTCTCCGCTGTATTGTTTTCTACAACTTAAAACTGGCTTGCTGTGAAAACGTTATCATTAGGGTGTGTATCCCGGCGTAGCGCTTATTGCGCGCCATCTTCCGATATCAACAGTAAGACGGGATCAGTTTTAACGGGTATTTGTTACTCAAATGTAGAGCGCTATCACATCCAGGAATAACAGCAGATATCTCCATATATTCAGCAAATTTGGCCAGTCGATAACTTTTGACTCCCATCACAAAATCACTGTAGGAAGCAGAAAAGTGCATACTTCCAGCTAACCGCTCCTCACCTGCCTGCCGCCAGCGCTCCTATCGTTAACCACTGTCTAACAACTAAGGAGTCAGCATCATGACGGCAGGCGCGATCACCCTGGGACTGGACTTTGGCAGCGATTCAGTACGGGTACTGGCTGTCGAGTGTCATAACGGCAATGAACTGGATACCGAGGTGGTCTACTACCCTCGCTGGCAACGCGGTGAATTCTGCCTCGCTGCGGAGAACCAGTTCCGCCACCATCCGCTTGACTATATCGAAGCCATGGAACAAGCGATTGTTGCCGTGGTGCAGCGCATGAGCCCTGCACAGCGGCAAGCGGTGATCGGCATTGGCGTCGACTCCACCGGTTCCACCCCCGCACCGATCGATGAAAACGGCGATGTGCTGGCGCTGCGCCCGGAATTTGCCAACAACCCCAACGCCATGTTTGTGCTGTGGAAAGATCACACCGCGATTGAAGAGGCCGAGGCCATTAACCAACTGTGCCGCAGCGGCGATTTCCCCGACTATTCGCGCTACATCGGCGGCGTTTATTCCTCTGAGTGGTTCTGGGCCAAGATCTTGCATGTTTCACGCCAGGATGCCGCCGTCCGTCAAGCCGCAGCCTCTTGGGTGGAATTGTGCGACTGGGTGCCCGCCCTGCTTTCCGGCACCACCGCACCGCAGCAACTGAAACGCGGCCGTTGCAGCGTGGGGCATAAAACCCTGTGGCACCCGGATTGGGGTGGCCTGCCGCCAAAAGCGTTCTTCGCCGCGCTGGATCCGCTGCTGGTGAGCGATCTGCCCTATCCGCTGTTCACCGACTCTTACACCGCCGATCTGCCCGTGGGTACGCTCACCAAAGACTGGGCGCAGCGCTTGGGGCTATCTGAAAACGTGGTGCTTTCCGGCGGGGCTTTTGACTGCCATATGGGCGCGGTCGGAGCCGGAGCACAGCCTTACACGCTGGTGAAAGTGATTGGCACCTCCACCTGCGACATCCTGATTGCCGATCGTCAACGGGTGGGCGATCGCGCCATTAGTGGCATCTGCGGCCAGGTAGATGGCAGCGTGGTACCGCAAACCATCGGCATGGAGGCCGGGCAATCCGCCTTTGGCGATATGTATGCCTGGTTCAGCCAACTGCTCAGTTGGCCGCTGCGCGAGGCAGCCAAAGATCAACCGCAGTTGCAGGCCCAACTGCAACAGATTGAAAACGGTATGTTGGCCACCTTGACCGCCGCCTGGGCGAAAAACCCGTCTCTCGACCACTTGCCGGTGGTGTTGGACTGGTTTAACGGCCGCCGCACGCCGTATGCCAACCAGCGCCTTAAAGGGGTGATCACCGATCTGAATCTCGGCACCGATGCCCCAACCCTGTTTGGCGGCTTTATCGCCGCCACCGCTTTTGGTGCCCGCGCCATCATGGAATGTTTTGAACAGCAGGATATTCCCGTCGACAACGTGCTGGCATTGGGCGGCATTGCCCGTAAATCGCCGGTGATCATGCAGGTTTGTGCCGATGTGATGAATCGCCCGTTGCAGATCGTCGCTTCCGATCAGTGCTGCGCGCTAGGGGCGGCGATCTTCGCCGCCGTCGCGGCCAAGCACTTCTGCGATGTCCCGCAGGCACAACAGAAAATGGCTTGCAGCATCGAACGCACCTTACAGCCCGACTCACAGCGCGCGGCACGTTATCAGCAGCTGTATGAGCGTTATCAGCAGTGGTGCCAAGCCGCTGAACCGCGCTATGCCGCACAGCATTAATCTATACCCAAAATAATTCGAGTTGCTTGTAGGCGGCAACTGAGTGAGGCCCTAGGAGCATAGATAAACTATGTGACTAGGGTGAACGAAGGCAGCCAACACCCAAGCAACTTGAAGTATGAAGGGTATACAACCTTATTATCAGGAGTCTTTGATGGACGTTTTTAAGCAGCGTGAAGTCTGGTTCGTGATCGGCAGCCAGCATCTGTATGGCCCGAAAACCTTGCAACAAGTGAAAGAAAACGCCGAGCAGGTGGTCAACAGCCTGAATCGCGAAGCGGGCTTGCCGGTAAAACTGGTGCTGAAACCCTTGGTTACCACCCCGGATGAAATCACCGCCGTCTGCCGCGATGCCAACTATCACCAAGATTGCATCGGCATTCTCACCTGGCTGCATACCTTCTCACCGGCCAAAATGTGGATTGCTGGGCTGTCGATCCTCCATAAGCCGCTGTTGCAGTTCCATACCCAGTTCAACGCTGAAATTCCGTGGAACAGCATGGATATGGACTTTATGAACCTGAACCAGACCGCGCACGGTGGCCGTGAGTTCGGATTTATTGGCGCACGCATGCGCCAGCAGCACAGCGTGATCGCCGGTCATTGGCAGGATCCGGCTGCGCATCAGCGCATCGCCCAGTGGATGCGCGTGGCAGCCGCCAAGCAGGAGAGCCAGCAACTGAAGGTGGCGCGTTTTGGCGACAACATGCGCGAAGTGGCGGTGACCGAGGGTGACAAAGTCGGCGCGCAGATCCAGTTTGGTTATTCAGTCAACGCCTATGGCATCGGTGACTTGGTCAGCGTAATCAACGAAGTGAGCAAAGGCGAAATCGATACGCTGATCGAGGAATACGAAGCCAGCTATGAACTGACCGAGGTGGTAAAAAGCCATGGGGCGAAACGTGAAAACCTGCTTGACGCCGCCCGTATCGAACTGGGGATGAAACGCTTCTTGGAACAGGGTAAGTTCCACGCGTTTACCACCAATTTTGAAAACTTGCACGGCATGAAGCAGCTACCTGGGCTGGCGGTGCAGCGCCTGATGCAGCAAGGCTACGGCTTTGGCGCCGAGGGCGACTGGAAAACCGCTGCTCTGCTGCGCATTCTGAAGGTGATGGGTTCTGGGTTGAACGGCGGCACCTCGTTTATGGAGGATTACACCTACAACTTCCAACCGGGTAACGATCTGGTGGTCGGCTCACATATGCTGGAAGTGTGCCCATCAATCGCCAAAGAGAAAAAACCGTTGCTGGATGTTCAACGCCTGGGCATCGGTGGCAAAGCCGATCCGGCACGGTTGATTTTCTCCACTCCGGCAGGCCCGGCGGTAAATGCCAGCCTGATCGACATGGGCGATCGTTTCCGCCTGCTGGTGAATCAGGTCGATGCGATTGAGCAACCTCACCCCATGCCGAAACTGCCGGTGGCCCGCGCCATCTGGCGAGCGCAGCCAACGCTGGCAACGGCGGCAGAAGCCTGGATCCTGGGCGGTGGTGCGCACCATACGGTGTTCTCGCAGGCGGTTAATGCTGATTATCTGCGCCTGTATGCCGAGATGCATAACATCGAGTTCCTGCTGATTGATCATGCCACCACCCTACCGGCCTTCAAGAACGAAATCCGCTGGAATGAAGTCTATTACCAACTGAATCGCCGTTAACCCTGCCGCAAAACTGCAACCGGTTTCAGAAACCGGTTGCAAACACATTTCTGATCCACATAAACTATGCCCTAAATAATTCGAGTTGCAAGAAGGCGGCGACGCAGAGAATCCTCAGGAGCTTACACAAGTAAGTGACTGAGGTGAGCGAGGAAAGCCAACGCACATGCAACTTGAAGTATGACGGGGATATCCTCAATGTTGGTTTGTTATCTTCCACAAGAGAGAGAATAGTTATGTCTGCTTTCCCGAAAGAGTTTCTCTGGGGCGCGGCTACCGCAGCGTATCAGGTTGAAGGTGCGCATGATGTTGACGGTAAAGGCCCTTCTATCTGGGATACCTTCTCCCACCTGCCCGGCACCACGTATCAAGGCACCAATGGCGACGTGGCTGTCGATCACTATCATCGTTTCCGTGAAGACGTGGCGCTGATGGCGGAAATGGGCATGCAGAGCTACCGCTTCTCCATCTCATGGCCGCGCCTGCTGCCGCAAGGCCGTGGCACTATCAACGAAGCCGGGGTCAAGTTCTACAGCGATCTGATCGATGCGCTGCTGGAACACAACATCGAGCCGATGATCACCCTGTACCATTGGGATCTGCCGCAGGCGTTGCAGGACGAAGGCGGCTGGGAAGCCCGCAGCACTGCGGAAGCCTTCGAAGAGTACGCTCGCCTGTGCTACCAGCGCTACGGCGATCGCGTCAAACTCTGGTCGACTTTCAATGAAACCGTATGCTTTATCGGCTTCGGCTACATCACCGGCGGCCATCCACCGGGTGTGAAAAGCCCGGCGCGGGCGCTACAAGCCTGCCACCATGTGTTTGTCGCCCATGCCAAAGCGGTGGCAGCGTTCCGCACCAGCGGTATCGATGGCAAGATCGGCTTTGTGAACGTGCTGCAAACCCATACCCCGCTCAGCCAATCGCCAGAAGATCTGGCCGCCTATCAGTTGGCAGAAGGCATTTTCACTCATTGGCTGTACGATCCGGTGCTGAAAGGTGAATATCCGGCAGAACTGCTGGCACAAGCGCAGGCGGTGTGGGGCGTGCCACAGTTTGCCCCAGGCGATGAACAGTTGCTGCGTGACAATATCTGTGACTTTATCGGCCTGAATTACTATAAGCGTGAAACCATCGCCGCCAATGAGCATGAGTCACACCTGACCATGAATACCTCTGGCGAGAAAGGCAAAGGCCATCAGCAAGGTAACGAGTTCGGCTTCAAAGGGTTGTTCAAATTTGTGCGTAACCCGACCGGGGTTTATACCGACTGGGACTGGGAGATTTACCCGCAGGGCCTGACCGAAGGCATCATGAACATCAAGGCGCGTTACGGCGATATTCCTATGTATATCACCGAGAACGGCCTGGGTGCCAAAGACCCGATTATCAATGGTGAAGTGGTGGATGACGATCGTATCGACTATCTGCGCCAACACATTGGGGCGATTGAAGATGCCATCAACCAAGGCGCGGATGTACGCGGCTATTATCCGTGGTCATTTATCGATTTGCTGAGCTGGCTCAATGGCTTCCAGAAGCAGTACGGCTTTGTGTACGTTGATCACAACAAGGGTCTGGCGCGCCAGCGTAAAAAGAGTTTCTTCTGGTATCAGAAGTTGATTGGTAGCAATGGGGCGGAGCGGTAATCCTACTGTTAGGGGCGCAGCCTATTGCGCCCATTATGCTTTAAATAATTCGAGTTGCCTGTAGACGGCAAGTCCGAGAGTCGCCAGGAGCATAGGCCACTATGTGACTGGTGCGAGCGGACGTAGCTAACACCCAGGCAACTTGAAGTATGACAAGTATATCCATCTGATTGATATTGATGACGAACCGGCCATTACCCGTTAAGCTATGCGGCTTATCATGCTAAATCATGTCACTCAGGACACCGTTATGACTCAAGCTGAATACTCCCGCATCGGCGGTTGGCTGCTGGCCCCCATGGCCTATTTGATCGTCACCCTGCTTAGCGCCAGCCTGATGTTACTGCTGTACGGTATGGCGATCTTTAAGCCGGAATCACGCGAATACCTGATCACCAACGCCCAGGCGTTTACCCTGCAGTGGTATTTCTCGGTGCTCACCGCGCTGGTGATGTGGTGCTTTACCCTGTATCTGCTGTGGCTGTTCTGCCAGCGCTCGCAGCGCTTCCCGAAACTGTTTCTGCTCTGGTTGCTGATCACCGTGCTGCTGGCGATCAAAGCCTTCGCTTTCTCCCCGGTATCGGATGAAATGGCGGTGCGCAGCCTCATGTGGCCGCTGCTGATGGCCGCCTTGCTGGTGCCCTATATCAAGCGTTCCAAACGCGTAAAAGGCACATTTACCGAGCAGTAAGTGCGAATTTTCATCAAAAGACACAAAAAAGCGCGATACCCCTGCGATTCATCGGTTGTCGTTAGGCCGCCAATTCCCGATAATAGGCGGCTTTTATTTTTTTAGGCATCGCAATGACCGAATACCTGCTTCTGTTTGTCGGCACCGTGCTGGTGAATAACTTTGTCCTGGTGAAGTTTCTGGGCCTGTGCCCATTTATGGGCGTTTCCAAAAAACTGGAAAGCGCCATCGGCATGGGCATGGCCACCACTTTCGTGATGACCATGGCCTCTGTCTGCGCCTGGCTCATCAACAGTTTTATCCTGATCCCATTGGATCTGGTGTATCTGCGCACGCTGTCTTTCATTCTGGTGATCGCCGTTGTGGTGCAATTTACCGAAATGGTGGTGCGCAAAACCAGCCCGGCGCTGTATCGCCTGTTGGGGATCTTCCTGCCGTTGATCACCACCAACTGCGCCGTGCTGGGTGTTGCGCTGCTTAACGTCAATCTGGGCTATAACTTCTTGCAGTCTGCGGTCTATGGCTTCAGCGCCGCCGCAGGCTTCTCGCTGGTGATGGTGCTGTTTGCCGCCATTCGTGAACGTTTGGCAGTCGCCGACGTCCCAGCCCCCTTCCGTGGTTCTTCAATCGCGCTGATCACCGCCGGATTGATGTCGCTGGCCTTTATGGGCTTTACCGGGTTGGTGAAATTCTAATGACCGCGTTGTGGATAGCGATTGCCGCATTAAGTGCATTAGGTCTGCTGTTCGGCGTGGTGCTGGGCTTTGCCGCGCGCCGTTTTGAAGTGGAAGAAGATCCGGTGGCCGAGCAGGTGGATGAGATCCTGCCGCAGAGCCAGTGCGGTCAATGTGGTTATCCAGGCTGCCGCCCGTATGCCGAAGCCGTCGCTAACGGCGAGATGATCAACAAATGTGCCCCCGGTGGCGAGCAGGTAATGCTGAAGCTGGCCGAGTTGCTCAACGTTGAACCGCAACCGCTAGACGGCGGCGAAGCGGTGGCCGAGCCGGTGCGCAAAGTAGCGTTTATCGATGAAGCCAACTGCATCGGCTGCACCAAGTGCATTCAAGCCTGCCCGGTTGATGCCATTGTTGGCGCGACGCGCGCCATGCATACGGTGATTACCGATCTCTGTACCGGCTGCGACCTGTGCGTCGCGCCCTGCCCAACCGATTGTATTGAAATGAAACCGGTCGCCACCACTACCGCCAGTTGGAAGTGGGATATGCAGGCCATTCCGGTGCAAGTGATTCACGTGGAGCCACATGTTTAATCTGTTCACCGCCTTCAAAAAAGACCGGATTTGGGATTTCGACGGTGGCATTCATCCACCAGAAATGAAAACCCAATCCAGCGGTGTGCCGCTGCGCGTGGTTCCCCTGCCTGCCGTATTTATCATCCCGCTGCAACAGCATTTGGGGCCGGAAGGCGAGCTGTGCGTTAAGGCCGGTGATCGCGTATTGAAAGGCCAACCGCTGACCTTTGGTCGTGGCCGCACCTTGCCGGTGCACGCACCGACGTCGGGTACCATCCGCGCCATTGAACCCCATGTCACTGCCCACCCTTCAGGATTGGCAGAGCTGTGCGTGATCATCGAGCCGGACGGCGAAGATCGTTGGTGTGAACTGACGCCGGTGGCGGATTACCACCAATTGGATGCGGAAGAGCTGATCCAGCGTATCCACCAGGCCGGGATTGCGGGCTTGGGCGGTGCGGGCTTCCCCACCGCCAGTAAGTTACAGGGCGGCAGCCACCAGGTTGAAACGCTGATCCTGAATGCTGCCGAATGTGAACCCTATATTACCGCCGACGATCGGCTGATGCAGGAGCATGCCGATCAGATCCTTGAAGGCACCCAAATCCTGCGCCATTTGCTGCAACCCAAGTTGACGCTGATCGGCATTGAAGACAACAAACCGCAGGCGATTGCCGCCCTAAAAACCGCATTACGCGCTCATCCCGACATCCAATTACGGGTGATCCCGACAAAATACCCTTCCGGTGGGGCCAAGCAGTTAACCAAGATCCTGACCGGCAAAGAAGTGCCGCACGGTAAACATTCGTCTTCCATCGGTGTATTAATGCAAAACGTCGGTACCGCGTTCGCCATCAAACGCGCGATTATCGATGGTGAACCGCTGATTGAACGTGTGGTGACCCTGACGGGTGAAGCAATGAGCCAACCCGGCAACGTCTGGGCGCGCCTCGGTACACCGGTTCAACATCTGTTGGCGTTTGGCGGTTTCCAGCCGCAACAACAGCAGATGGTGATTATGGGTGGCCCGTTGATGGGCTTTACCCTGCCTTCGCTGAATGTGCCGGTAGTCAAAATCAGCAACTGCCTGCTAGCCCCAACGATCGACGAAATGGCCCCGCAAGAACAGGAGCAATCCTGCATCCGTTGCGGACTGTGCGTCGATGCCTGCCCAGCCGGATTGCTACCGCAGCAGCTTTACTGGTTCAGCAAAGGTGACGAACACCAGAAAGCACGCAACCATAATCTGTTCGACTGCATTGAATGTGGCGCCTGTGCTTATGTTTGCCCGAGCAATATTCCGCTGGTGCAGTATTACCGCCAGGAAAAGGCCGAGATCAAGGCACAGGATCAGGAAGCGGCACGCGCCGCAGAAGCCAAGGCGCGTTATGAAGCCAAACTGGCCCGATTAGAACGGGAAAAGCTGGCGCGGGAAGATCGCCATAAAAAAGCCGCAGTGAAACTGACTGACAGCGATCAAGATGCCGTCAGCGCCGCTTTGGCGCGCGTGCGCAGCAAAAACAGTGAAGCCGCAGGTATGATCATTACCGGGCTGGTGCCAGACAACAGTGCCGTCATTGCCGCTCGCGAAGCGCGAAAAGCGCAGGCCAGAGAACGTAAAGCTCAGTTAGAGCAAACGGAAACCCCAGTAACTCCGGCAACGGAAGACGCTGATCCACGCAAAGCTGCGGTTGCTGCCGCACTCGCTCGCGTAAAAGCCAAAAAAGCCGCGCAGCAGGAGTCACCGGCTACCGCTATTGAACCTGCTGAGCCTGCCGCAGAGGAAGATCCGCGCAAAGCTGCGGTGGCCGCCGCCATCGCCCGCGTAAAAGCCAAGAAAGCCGCGCAGCAGGAGTCACCGGCTACCGCTCTTGAACCGGCTGAACCAGTCGCAGAGGAAGATCCGCGCAAAGCTGCGGTGGCCGCCGCCATCGCCCGTGTGAAGGCCAAGAAGGCTGCCCAGCAACTCGCCACCGCAGATAAAGAGTAGTGAAAGGAGCCTTGCAGAACGCAAGGCCCCGTTTAATCGATGGAAATCAGATAGGTGTAATTGATATCAATCTGGCGCAGTTTGGCATCCTGTTGCCACTCTTTGGCTTCGAGCATTTCCATCTCCACGCTGCCTTTTACCTCATTAAGCAACCCGGGCCTCACGTTGGCAATCAGGTAAGAAACAAACTGACCGCACTCTTTCGCCGTTCCCTGATGGCTGATAGAGATATATTCCCGCCCAGGAACATGAATATTATCAATATGATGGCCAGAAAGAATATCTTTCTTATGCTCAGGTTCTACCGCCATGACGTGCGTGGATAAACACTCGTCATCACCAGACTCACGCGAAGAATGGATGCTGAACACCTTGTGGCATTCAACATTCAGACCTCTGAAAAAATCTTTAAAAATCTCGGTTTTCATCGCCACACAGGAAGAAAGCTCCATCTCTTCCGAAGCCTCAAACTCCAGTTCACGCGTGAACCCCACCAGATGCATATCCGGCAGCGTCAGCCGTTTCACTTCGGGGTAAAAACCCGCTTCATAACGCGCATCGAAGTTAAAGCGCGGCATCAGGTTTTTCACATCCCATTTATCCATGGTGCGGTAACGGTTTGGCGTGGTGCCGAATCGCTGTTTGAACATACGGGTAAAGGTCTGCTGAGAGTCAAAACCCAGTTCATCTGAGATATCAATAATCGAACGGTTGGTGATGCGCAAGGCAACAGCGGCGCGGGTAAGAATACGTGAGCGAATGTAGGTGGCAAGCTGGATGCCGGTAATACGCTTGAATTTGCGCTGCAGATGCCATTTGGAATAACCGGAAATCCGTGCGACTTCATCAAGATTGGGCCGCGTTTCCAGATGAATTTCTACCCACTCAATCAGTTCTTCAATAAAAAAAATGTCTTCATTAGTCATTATTATATGTTCACCAACTTAATAATACCCGGGATAGTAACCTATCTAGATTATATGAATGTTGTTATTTTGTGCGGATAATCGCCACCAAAATAACCTGTTAGTCGTACCTGCACCTATCGTTATCGAACGTTTTATACGCGAAAACGCTCAATATCAGATTAACCTAGCG
This sequence comes from Serratia sp. HNCC26DJ206, assembly GCF_057180605.1. Lineage (NCBI taxonomy): Bacteria > Pseudomonadati > Pseudomonadota > Gammaproteobacteria > Enterobacterales > Yersiniaceae > Serratia > Serratia sp. HNCC26DJ206. The sequence continues at coordinate 11,595 of NZ_JBXUGP010000004.1, read as the reverse complement.
CATGTTTATGGCGAAAAAAAACCCATTGTGCCATTGACGAGCGCTCTTCCTGGCAGCAAAGTCTTAAACCTGAATATCCTTATGATTAGCACGTATTACCCTAGGTATGAATGAGGTAGAATGCAGCGCTGTAATTTCCCTCGGTGCCTGTAGCAAAGGGCGCTGTGAACGTGCTGATAACATGGCAAAGAAATGGTAGTGACTCTATGAAGTTCAGGCCGGTACAACAAACAGCCACCAAAGGCTTACACATCGCCAGTTCCCCTTTTACTCATAACCAGCAAAGCACCCGCCGTATCATGCTTTGGGTGATGTTGGCCTGCATTCCCGGCATGGCCGCGCAGGTGTGGTTCTTTGGTTATGGCAACCTGGTGCAAACGGCGTTGGCGATGGTGACGGCGCTGCTGGCAGAAGCCGCGGTTCTGGCGCTGCGCAAACAGCCGGTACGCGCCCGCTTGGCGGACAATTCGGCCCTGCTTACCGCGCTGTTGCTGGGGATCAGCCTACCACCTCTTGCCCCTTGGTGGATGATCGTGATCGGGACCTTGTTTGCGATCGTCATTGCCAAGCAACTCTATGGTGGCCTGGGGCAGAACCCGTTCAACCCGGCCATGGTCGGCTACGTGGTACTTCTGATCTCCTTCCCGGTGCAAATGACCAGTTGGCTACCACCGGATGAACTACGCGCCACCGCGCTGTCGCTGCAAGATACCCTACTGAGTATTTTCACTGGCCACACCGCCCAAGGGGCAACCATCCATCAGCTACAGCTGGGGGTTGACGGTATCAGCCAGGCAACGCCGCTCGATGGGTTTAAAACCGGTCTGCGCAGCGGCCATTCTGTGGAACAGGTGCTGCAACAACCGCTGTTTGGCGGCGCGCTTGGCGGTATCGGCTGGCAGTGGATTAACTTGGGCTTTCTGGCCGGGGGTCTGTTTATGCTGGGCCGCAGGCTGATCCACTGGCAAATCCCCTTCAGTATGCTGGCCGCGATTGCACTGTGTTCGGGGTTAGCGTGGCTGCTGGAGCCCGCGCAGCAGGCATCACCGTTGATCCATCTGTTCTCGGGGGCCACCATGCTGGGTGCGTTCTTTATCGCCACCGATCCGGTCAGCGCGTCCACCACGCCAAAAGGACGGCTGATTTATGGTGCGCTGGTGGGTTTGCTGGTCTGGCTGATCCGCGTTTATGGCGGTTACCCAGACGGTGTGGCCTTCGCCGTGCTGCTGGCCAATATTACCGTGCCATTAATCGATCACTACACGCAGCCGCGCGTGTATGGCCACCGCTGAGGAATCATCATGCTGAATTCAATGAGAAAGCATGGCATCACCCTGGCGGTGTTTGCCGCGGTGACCACCGGCTTGACCGCGATGGTCTACACCTTGACCAAAACCACCATTGCCCACCAAGCGGCGCTCCAGCAGAAAGCGTTGCTGGATCAGGTAGTGCCGCCGGAATATTACGATAACGATATGCAAAGCGAATGCTTGGTGGTCAGCGATCCAGCTTTAGGCAATGGCGCGCCGCATCATCTGTATCTGGCGCGTAAGAATGGCCAGCCGGTGGCCGCTGCGCTAGAAACCACCGCTCCGGACGGCTATTCCGGCGCGATTAAATTGCTGGTAGGAGCTGATTTCAGCGGTACCGTGCTCGGCACGCGCGTGGTGGAGCATCACGAAACGCCGGGGCTTGGCGATAAAATTGAATTACGTATTTCCGACTGGATCTCCTCCTTTAGCGGTAAAAAAGTTGCAGGCCCCGATGATAGCCGCTGGGCGGTGAAGAAAGACGGCGGTATGTTCGATCAGTTCACCGGTGCCACCATCACCCCGCGTGCGGTAGTTAATGCCGTGCGCCGTACGGCGTTGTATATGGAAACGCTGCCCTCTAAACTGGACACCTTACCTGCCTGTGGAGCCAACGAATGAGTGAAGTCAAAGAGTTAATCGTTCAGGGGCTGTGGAAAAACAACTCTGCGCTGGTGCAATTATTGGGTCTATGCCCGTTGCTGGCCGTGACTTCAACCGCCACCAACGCGCTGGGGCTGGGGCTGGCCACTACGCTGGTGCTGACCATCACCAACGGTTCTATCTCGGCCCTGCGCCGTTGGGTGCCCAGCGAAGTGCGTATTCCGATTTATGTGATGATCATCGCAGCGGCAGTCAGCATCGTGCAGATGCTGATTAACGCCTACGCGTTCGGTCTTTATCAGTCTTTGGGGATTTTTATCCCGCTCATCGTCACCAACTGCATCGTGGTAGGCCGTGCTGAGGCCATCGCCGCGAGAAAACCGGTCGGTTTAGCCTTAGTTGATGGCGTCGCCATTGGCCTGGGAGCTACGGGTGCCATGTTCGTACTCGGCTCGCTGCGCGAATTGATTGGCAACGGCACCCTGTTTGATGGTGCCGATATGCTGCTGGGCAGTTGGGCCAAGGTGCTGCGTATTGAAGTGGTGCATTTCGACACCCCGTTCCTGCTGGCGATGCTGCCACCGGGAGCCTTTATCGGCCTGGGGCTGATGCTGGCCACCAAATATGTGATCGATGAAAAAATGAAGGCGCGCAAGGCCAAGCTTTTGCTGGCTGAAGACCAAATGGAACAGGGACACGCAGAGAAAGCGTCATGAATAAAGATAAACGCCTGGAAATTCTTACCCGTTTACGCGACAGCAACCCGCATCCGACCACGGAACTGGTTTACAGCACGCCCTTTGAACTGCTGATTGCCGTGCTGCTTTCCGCACAGGCCACCGACGTCAGCGTCAACAAGGCAACCGCCAAGCTCTACCCGGTTGCCAACACTCCGGCTGCTATGTTGGCTCTGGGTGTCGATGGCGTAAAAGAGTACATCAAGACTATCGGCCTGTTTAACAGCAAGGCCGAGAACGTGATTAAAACCTGCCGTATTCTGCTGGAAAAGCACGGTTCTGAAGTGCCGGAAGATCGCGCTGCGCTGGAAGCCTTGCCCGGCGTGGGCCGCAAAACCGCCAATGTGGTGCTCAACACCGCCTTTGGCTGGCCGACCATTGCCGTGGATACACATATTTTCCGCGTTTGTAATCGCACGAATTTTGCTCCAGGGAAAAACGTCGAGCAGGTGGAAGAAAAACTGCTGAAAGTGGTCCCTGCCGCCTTCAAAGTGGACTGCCACCATTGGCTGATCCTGCATGGGCGCTATACCTGCATCGCACGCAAACCGCGCTGCGGCTCGTGCATGATCGAAGATCTGTGTGAGTATGACAGCAAAACAGAATTGTAATCATCTGCTCAACCCGGTGATTTTCAAGTCTAACAACAGCTATGGCTCAACAATTGCCGAGTTATAGCTGTATTACCCTGATATTTTGCCTAGTTAAACTCTTTAAATGCAAGGAAATGTAAAACGCCATTTGCATTATTAACTTGCAATAGATATTTGCATAATCAATATCAGGGACAGCAGATCATTTCTCACTCATTACAAAAAATCGTGATCAAGTTCAAACAAACGATAAAATAAAAACCGCCTCGTTTTTAGAATTCTATTCTAGTGATGGTGCGGAGACGTTATTCAGCCGCGCACCAAGAAAGTTGATATTTATATGGCTGCTAATATTTATCCCACACCATCTACTGCGAGGGAAACATACTATGCTTGTTGATAAATTTTATCTAATGATCTTTATTTATATTGTAGTAACACTTTCTTATCTTGTGGTGTTTCGGCGAGTATTCTCGTTGCTAGCACTGCAAAAATGGTCGTTATCTGAGGCTTTATCTGAACCTCCGACACCACCTAACCCAACCGTGGCAGCCCCCGTTTCTCCAACCAAACCCTTTGCCAGTTCCAGTCGTTTAATCGCTTTTGTTGGCATGGTAATCATCTCTATTATTTTTGTCGGCACTGGATACTATGCGCTTTATGCATTATTTTATGATGCAGCCACACTGAGTGATAACTTAACGTCCGTTGGGAAATATTTAATGTTTGGAGGCACGTTGTTTGCCCCGTACCTTTTTAATAAAGTATCAACCATTGGGCAATAATAAAATAGCAAAGTGTGAAGCCCTCATTTAAAACAAATGAGGATCGAACGAACGGTTTTACACCTTGACTTAAATTGATGTCTATTAGACTACTTCTTGATATGCTTGGCCTTTAAAAAGGATATATCCTAAGGCAATGTAATTATCCTCTCCAAATATATAAAGGAAAAATGATGATCAACTATGTCATGACGGTCAGAGCAATAAGTAATAACCAGTTCACCTCCGACGTGGGGGAGACTCATTTTTTGATGGTTCCAGATACTCAACAGCCTTCCCCTGCACACGCAGTGCCGAAAGATGTGTGGTATGCGGCAGTCATGCAAGATGCTATCTGGGACTCAAACCCCGGCCATCAGCGCGGTGATATCCTGTTTATCGTACATGGCTATAACATGAGCGAGAGCGAAGTTATCGAGCGCCACCGCTTGCTGGAACGGGATCTGGCCGCCGCATCGTTTAAGGGCTGCATTGTCTCATTTGACTGGCCCAGCGGGAACGATGCGCTGGCCTACCTGAAAGACCGCAACAAGGCCAAGCTCACTGCAATGGCCCTGGTCAGTGACGGCATCGCCAAGCTGGCTGAACGACAAACACCCAACTGCTCAACCAATATTCACCTGCTCGGGCACTCTACCGGCGCGTACGTATTGCGCGAAGCCTTTAATGATGCGGATGACAGCCTACTGAGTAACAATAGTTGGACCGTCAGTCAGGTGATTTTTGCCGCCGGAGATGTGTCGGCAGATTCGATGTCAGCCAACGATCGCGGTACCAGTTCGATTTACCGTCACAGCGTGCGCCTGACCAATTATTCCAGCTACCATGATGAGGCTTTGGGTATTTCCAACGTTAAACGCGTTGGTGTGGCACCGCGCGTAGGCCGCGTGGGCCTGCCAGCAGATGCTCCGAACAGCGCCATTAATGTTGATTGCACCACTTATTACGAGGCGTTGGCCGCAGAACCTTCCAGCATCATCGCCACTGACCAACCAACCGGTTTTGTTGGGATGCAATCTCACTCCTGGTATTTCGGCAACCGTATTTTCGCAATTGATTTGTTCAACGTGATTATTGGTACCGACCGCAGAGTGATTAAAACTAGGGAGCAGGATACCAACGGCCATCTGCTGTTGAAACATATCTGAACCGGTAAGGGGGCCTGGGATATGGGCAAAACCCACACAGCGCCCCCCTACCAAGCAGCCACCGTAGCGATTTTTTATCAAAATGTGATACCACTCAGCCTTGCTTATGCTGGCGCCACTGATTTGGTGGAAAACGCATTGCTGAGATATTTTTAAGAAAAAAATTAGACAAAGATTGCCCGCAACATCACGTTTTCACGATCACATTTCATTTACATCCCCCCCCAATTTTTCCAGATCTCTATAATTTTACAAAAATCAGTTTATGCGCAATGATTGATTGAGTTATTTAACTTAACCATTGAGATGAACTGTTAGAAAATGAATTAGCAGAAGATATCTCCAAATTCATGGCGGCGACATTTTATTCAAAACAAAAAGTTGATAAAGCCAGACAACTCAAACGTTAGTACTGCATAAAATTTGTAACATAGTTGCATAACGCCATGAGTGTTATCTGTAACAGAACATGTCAAAAAGCTTGCCTCGTTGACAAAGATAGTGAACATTACCCGCCGTCATTTACTCCTATAACAAGCAAAGGATGCAGCCCTGCATCACTTTTGCTCTTTCCCGTCGCGATAATACGGGAAGTGAAAAATCAGAGGTCCCTGTGTCAACTGCAAACAACCAACAACCGGAAAGCATAAGTCTTAACGCTTTCAAACAGCCTAAGGCGTTCTACCTGATCTTCTCGATCGAACTCTGGGAACGTTTTGGCTACTACGGCCTGCAAGGCATCATGGCCGTTTATCTGGTCAAAATGCTTGGCCTGAGCGAAGCCGACTCTATTACCCTATTCTCTTCATTCAGCGCCCTGGTGTATGGCTTTGTGGCCATCGGCGGCTGGCTGGGGGATAAAGTTCTCGGTTCAAAACGGGTGATCGTTCTGGGCGCGATGGTTCTGGCCGCCGGTTATGCCATGGTGGCGTATTCCGGTCACGATGTGTTCTGGGTCTATCTGGGTATGGCGACCATCGCCGTGGGTAGCGGTCTGTTCAAGGCCAACCCGTCTTCCCTGCTTTCTACCTGCTATGAGAAAGACGATCCGCGTTTGGACGGTGCATTCACCATGTACTATATGTCCGTCAATATCGGTTCGTTCTTCTCCATGCTGGCTACGCCTTGGCTGGCAGCAAAATATGGCTGGAGCGTTGCTTTCTCACTGAGCGTCGTCGGTATGCTGATCACGCTGGTCAACTTTATGCTGTGCCACGGCTGGGTTAAGCAGCACGGCTCAAAACCGGACTTTCAGCCGCTACAGGTTCATAAACTGCTGATGGTGTTAGTCGGAGTTGTTGCGCTGATCGCGCTCTCCAGTTGGCTGCTGCACAACCAGACTATTGCACGCTGGGCGCTGGCCATCATTTCTGTGGGGATCGTTATCGTGTTCGCCAAGGAAACCTTTGCGCTGCAAGGTGCGGCACGCCGCAAGATGATCGTAGCCTTCCTGCTGATGCTGGAAGCGGTAGTCTTCTTCGTGCTGTACAGCCAGATGCCAACCTCACTGAACTTCTTCGCCATCCACAACGTTGAGCACAACATTCTGGGCATTGCCTTTGAACCCGAACAGTATCAGGCGCTGAACCCGTTCTGGATCATGCTGGCCAGCCCGATCCTGGCGGCGCTGTATAACAAGATGGGCGATCGCCTGCCAATGCCGCACAAGTTTGCCTTCGGCATGATCCTCTGCTCCGGTGCATTCCTGGTGCTGCCATGGGGTGCCAGCTTCGCTAACGATCAGGGTATCGTTTCAGTTAATTGGTTGATCCTGAGCTATGCCTTGCAGAGCATCGGTGAACTGATGATTTCCGGCTTAGGCCTGGCGATGGTGGCGCAGTTGGTACCGCAACGCCTGATGGGCTTTATCATGGGATCCTGGTTCCTGACCACCGCTGCGGCAGCGCTGATTGCCGGTAAGGTTGCAGGGCTGACCGCGGTGCCAAGCGATATCAACGATGCGCATGCCTCACTGGCGATTTATAGCCACGTGTTTATGCAGATCGGTATCGCTACCGCCGTTATCGCCGTCCTGATGATGTTGACGGCACCGAAGCTGTACCGCATGACGTTGGATACCGCAGAAGATACCGAAGCAAAAGCGCAGGCCGCTACCGCTCACTGATGCCGGTCGCCGTTGCACAAAAAACGCCGGGGCTGATAACCCCGGCGTTTTTTATGGGAGCCTCACTATTTTTTCTCGCCGCAACAGCACATAACCCCCTGAATCCGCATATAATAGAGCGCCGAATAACCAACCTGGACGATCCCCTATGTCATTCTCTCCCCTACGCCGCAAATTGCTTTTGGCTGCGGCTGCTATTCCTGCCATCAGCGCACTCAATCCCTTGCTGGCGTATGCCGCCAATAGCGCATTACAACAGCTCGCAGCGCTGGAAAAATCCTCCGGCGGCCGCCTTGGGGTGGTGGCTATCAATACCGCCGATGGCAAAACGCTGCAACTGAACGGCGAACAGCGTTTTCCGTTCTGTAGCACCTTCAAAGTGATAGCGACCAGTGCCATTTTGCAGCACAGCCTGAGCAATAGTGATTTTATGCAGCAACGCATCCGCTACCAGAAAAGCGATCTGGTGGCCTATTCGCCGATCACTGAAAAACACCTCGATAGCGGTATGACCGTGGCCGAACTGTGCGCTGCTGCACTCCAGTACAGCGATAACACCGCCGTCAACCTGCTGATGAAACAGCTCGGCGGGCCTGCGGCCATTACCGCCTATGCGCGCAGCATTGGTGATACCACCTTCCGTCTGGATCGCTGGGAAACCGAGCTCAACAGCGCTATTCCAGGTGATGAACGCGATACCACCACGCCAGCGGCCATGGCGGCCAGCTTGCAGAAATTAGCCTTGGGCAATGCGTTGCCACAAGCGCAGCGCGAACAACTGGTAGCCTGGATGAAAGGCAATACCACCGGTGATAAGCGCATCCGGGCAGGCATGCCAGCCGGTGCGATGGTTGCTGATAAAACCGGGGGTGGCGACTACGGCACCACTAACGATATTGGGATCGTTTGGCGAGAGAACCGTGCCCCACTGGTGATTGCCGTATACTTCACGCAACCGCAGCAAGATGCCAAAGCCAACAATGAGGTCATCGCCTCTGCGGCACGCATTGTCAGCCAAGCGTTTGCTTAAGCCATACCTTATTCAGAAGCGCTCAATCACCGGCAGGATAAACCCCAGATCGCCTTGCGGCAGCGCGATGCCTAACGCACGCGCTGCCAACTCAGCCACACGAAAGTCGATATCAGCGGCTTCCCCCTCTTCCAGAAACCAGGCGGCGGAAAGCCCGGCCCAGGACAGGATCCATTGCAACAGGCGGCTGCGTTCCAGCCCGGCCAATGCACAAACCTGCTCGACGCGGCGATGAAAGATATCGGGATCGGTGGCAACACCGTAATTGGGATTGCAGAAGATGTTGGCATAGTCAAACCCACGCTCGCCATACAGGCGTTTAGGATCGATCGCCAGCCAGCCGCGCTCGGCAAAGTCCAGCACGTTGTCATGATGAATATCGCCGTGCAGCACGCCTTGTTCACGTGGGCTGGTCAGCAACTCCGCCGCTGCCGTGGCGCTCAGGCGCAACATGCCTCCGTGGGCCTGCGCTGCGGGCCACAAAGCGTTAAACCATTGGTGTAGCGGGATCAGATCGGGAAAGGGTTCAGCGCGTGGCGCATGCAGCCGGGCGATCGCCTGACAAAGAATTTCGGTGGCCCGCGCATCCTCGCCACCGCGCACCATCTGCGCCAGCGATCCGCCGCCCATCGCCCGCTCCAACAAGATACCGTCATCGTGCCAAGCCAGAACTCGCGCAGCACCTTCGCCTTGCCACCAGCACATCAGCAGGCCGCCGAACTTTTCTTCCTGTTCACGAGCAATCTTCAACATGGCTGGCAAGCCTTGATAACGTACCGGCATCAGCAAACTGCTGTGCGTTTCGAACGCTGTTCCATCAGGTTCAAGTTGCCAACGTTGCAGATAAGGAATAAATGCCTGGTTCATCCCCTTGGTGCATCCTTATTGCGTGAACGACTTGCTGGGATGATAGTATTGCTTGGCAATATACTGCAAAACTTTTGTCAGCACGGTATACCCTACGAACATCTGGGTATAGTGCGGTTATCTTGAAAAATACTCTAAATATGCAGCTTGAAGTATAACGAGTAGAACTTGTGGGGTTTATCATGTCGCTAATAAAACGCACCAATTATCCACAATTACCCAAGCCTGGCGGGCCTTACGTGCATGCAGTCCGGCATGCAGACACATTATATATCTCGGGATTAACCGCGTTCACTACCGAGGCTCAAGGGCGAAAAGCCTCACACCAGGCGCGCGCCATACTCGAACAGTTGGCCACCATCGCCGCCAGCGAGGGAACTAACCTTAAGTCTCTGGTCAAAATCAGCGTATTTCTGACCGACATCGCCGATTTGGCGGCGATCCGCGAAGTGCTGTTTGATTATCTGGATGGTGCACTGCCAGCGAGCTCATTGATGGTCGTCAACGCCCTGTTTTCACCCGAGCTTAACGTTGAGATCGAAGCGATCCTCGCCTTATGAATCTGGGGCGCTGTCATGCGCCCTTAAAGCCCTTTAACTTCATCCACCTGATGATGAAAAACGTAAGGATCGGAGATCAGGGCAAAAGCGTCATCGTCTGGGTAAGTCACCGCCACGTGATAATCGTCGCCAGCAAAGCATTTGATGGCCTGCCATGACTCCCAATAGGTGGCCAGAAAAAAGTGGGCATACTCGCCCTGAACTTCCTGCCTGACAAAGGCACCACAATTACCTACGACAGATTCCGCATGCTGTACACCGGTGACGGCCAAATGGTCGGCAAACCCTTGCCGATACGCTACAGGCACACAGCCGTGCCAGGTTCTGACGATCATAACTCCCCCTTTTGAATAAAAAACCAAGAATAACGAATAAATAACCTATCACTTTTTGGGCTGACTTCAATATCTCGCTGCGTAGCTTTTGTACAAAGGCTGAAAAACTACTGTACTCGTCGATAACCTCTCTGCCGCCAAGCGAAATATTCTGGTAATTTACGCATGAGAAACTGACCACGAGTGGATGATTATGCAGCAAAAGCCGATTCTGCACGAAGCCAGACAACTGAAACGCCTTAACGCAGCCACACGGCGGCAGTCACACGTCTACAAGTGGATTGCCTTGGTCGCTGGATTGGATGCACTGTTGGTGTTCTGGTATGACCGGGATATGCGTAATGTCTCTTTTTCAACGGCGGTGGCCTTAGTTTGCGGTTATTTATGGATCCGCGATCGCAATAAAGCACGCAGTTACCGGCGTGAGTACGATCGAAAATATGGTCAGCACCGTGACGGTTAACCCCACGAATAAGGAATTATCAGTGCTTGCATTAACGTTACCCCTGGAGCTATTGCAACCTTTTCACCCCTACCAAGAATTAGCCCGAGAACTGTTACCCCTGACGCTTGATGGCGATGATGGTTCTCACGATGTCGCTCACCTGCATCGTGTGTGGAAAAACGCCCGTCAGATCGCTCGCGATGAAGGAGGCGAACTGCGTATTCTTTGTGCGGCGGTTCTGTTACATGACTGTGTTGCGGTAGAAAAAAATTCGCCGCAGCGTCACTTGGCTTCACGTCTGGCGGCAGAAAAAGCGGCCACCATGCTGGCTGTGCTCGGTTGGTCTGCTACTGATATCGAAAAAACGGCACATGCGATCGAGGCACACAGTTTTTCTGCTGCTATTCCTGCGCAAACGCTAGAGGCAAAAATCCTGCAGGATGCCGACCGGCTTGATGCTATTGGCATGATTGGCATCGCCCGTTGCTTTTATATCGGTGGCCGCATGCGCAGTGCGCTTTACGATGCCGCCGATCCGCTGGCACAGCGGCGTCCTTATGACGACAAGCGTTTTGCCCTGGATCACTTCGAAACCAAGCTGTTCAAACTGCAAGATGGGTTTCAGACTTCAACTGGCCGGATGATGGCTGAGCAACGGACCGAGCGCATGCGTCGTTTCCTCAGCGAACTTCAAGAAGAAGTTTGATAACTGCGCTGCAATATTTATGTCGTAAATCCTGTACACTGAAAGTCAACTTCACAAGACAGGTGACGATAATGAAGAAACTGACGCTGAAAGACATGACGGAAAGCGAACAACGTGAAGTAAAAACCGAGCTGGACAGAGCACGAAAAAACCATGATCGTCCGTTGACCAACGCCGAACAGAACAAAGTGAAAGACGAGGCCATTGAACGCATCATGGCCGCACGTGAAAAGATTGCCAAAGCAACCCGAGCAGAACGCAAAGCCAATCGCGTGCAACCCACGAGCACGACGTTTAGCTGGACGGCCTCCATCAGCACCCGCCCACATCGTTGAACGAGACCCCGCCACG
>NZ_JBXUGP010000003.1:0-206212 GCF_057180605.1 Serratia sp. HNCC26DJ206 | reverse complement strand
CTCCATGCCCTTTTCCAGTTTTGCTTTCAGTCCTTCACGGTCTTCCTGAATATCAGCAACCAAGCGCTTCAAGAATGCAGGTTTGGCAGAACCGTAATAGCGATGGGTAACATCTTTGATGGTGGTAGCCAACTCATTGCTGGAACTAACACCTTCAGGTAGTGATTCGAAGACTCCCATGCCACAAAAGGCATCGGCAGGAACATCGATAACACGCACGTTTTCACCCTCCAAGCGTTCAATCTTACCGGCATCAGCATGTTGGGCAAGGCTAAGTTCACCTGTGCTGAAAACAACCAAATGCCATTCTGCTACGTTGTTTTCGTAGAGTGAAGCACGAACCTTACCTTTACCCCCTGACAACGTATAAATACGGCTCTGAATGGTTTTGGCTGCAATAATAGGGTCTTTATCCAAGAGTTTACTTTCATCAAGGATCAATGCCCCGTCATTATGAGCAACAGCAATTTCCTCAAGCCCTTTATCGGTATTGTTCCAATAAGTGAATATTGATTTTGGGAAGCCCGCTACCGATGCCAGGGTATAGCCAGATGAGCTTTTACCCATGCTGCTTGTCCCCCACAAATGGAAGCCACCTCCTTCAATCCCCAACAGGTTAAGCATGAACCCTGAGAATGAGCAGCAAAGTGCCAACATGACGCGAGAACTATGCAATGCACAAGGTGCGACATGTTGTTTCCATTCTGCCAGCGTTCCTTGTGTTGTCTCAGCAGGCAAATGTTTTTTGGCATTAGGGTGCAATACTGGCTTATCCCCTTTAACCTCACCAATCACCTTATCATTAATGCAAAGATAAACATCGTTGTAGAAACCGGGTTTATCACGCAGCACGATAAAATTATCAGTTTGTTTAGTGACTTCATCCTGTGCCAGATCCCAGTACTCTTTTGGCATATCAGCACGGTGTCCTGCTTTCAGCAGATGCTTCTTTGTTTCAGTCTTATTCGCCAGTGCAGTAGAGGGAATAAGGATGAAAATATACTTGCCGCTGTTCTCGCTAAAGACTTCAACTTGACGATAAGCAATATCTGACGAATAAATCATTTTAGCGATAGCGATCAACTTAACATACAACTTTGGTTGATTCGCTGGTTTTTCAACAGATTTCTTTTTAGCTGATTTACGTTTAACTGTTTTTGGTTTAATTGATTTCTTTACCATCTTTTTCATTTTTAATTCCTTAAGGATTAGTCACGCACTCACCCAATCACTTTCATTATTTAAGTGCGTGAAAGGTCATCTACGCAGTTAATCTGAGTAGTGATATCTGGTTATTTAATCAAACAGTAGGCATAGCTCACCTGAATAGGGATGATTGCCTTTAGACGGTCATTGCATTAATAAGTGGTCACCATACCTCCTTACCCTATACATAAAGGTTAAATTCGCCATGCCTATGGCATGCAGCATAATCAGAGAATCAGCATGTTGCTTTTTCAATAATCTGTATTTTTTAGTCCATCGTTTTCTTTTCCTCTCGCGGTTATTCAGCATATAAACGTCATTGTATTGAATAGATTCCACACGCCACCAAATAGTTTTAAATCGGTAACTTATCTGACGTTCAGGCGCTTTCAATTCACTTGATAGCATGGGGCGATTAACCACTCCAATGCGTGTATTCATGTTCCGTGCATTTTTCATCTTAATGCGCAGTTTCTTAATGGCTTCCTTGTCATTAGGAATAATGAGATGAAAGTGCGGCATCCACTTTTTAATATCTGTGTGGAAGTCCATTTCAAACCCACCTATTACCATTCCTGTGAAGCCACTTTCTTTTAACCAGCGTCGAAGACGTGCCTTTAAAGCGTCTGGCCTCCATTCAAGCAGTTCATTATCACTCAGCGCATCTTGATAGAAGATTAATGTAATGCTTCGCCATTTATTTCGTTTCTTACATAATTTTAATACCTCCTTGACCATAATTAATCGATGATGCCGATAACATTCAGGACATGCGGCACTACCACAAGGATCAAGTGGTTCACATGCATTCAGTTTCTTAAATAGTGTTTGGTAGATTTTCCCTTTTAACTCATGTAATGCATTTATTCTGACTAGCCTTTCGGCACGTACCTCCTTTACCGTTTCAAATTTTGGTATTGTCCCAGCGAGTTCCTCAAGCTCATTACTCAATATTGCCAAGGGTATTCTTCGGTGTTTCTTCATGCAGCTCCTTATTTATGGCGAATTGGGCGCTCCTCGATCCAGCGTTGGATGTCTTCTTCTTTCCAGGCAATGGCACGATTACCCGTCAACGAAACCTGATAAGGGAATCGTTTAGCTTCTATCAGCCTGTACAAAGTTGCTCGACTGATTGCACATCGTCTGAGGACTTCCTGGATCTTTAATAGCCTGCTTTCTCTCATGTTTTTCCCCTCCTGTTTGTTGACAGAAGTATGTCGCAGCTTGGGATGACAATCAATGGAGGCCATTTTTTGAAGCGGCTCTTCTGAATGCTCGATACCCTTCAAAAAAGGTCAAATTGTTGGATTTCACACTTCAAAACAGCGATATTAAAAATTGGAGAGCCGCTTCTCATAAATGTTGTGAAACGTCCTCTCAGTAGAGTAAAAAACAATCAAAAAATGGTAGCGCTGGAGGCGTAAAATGGAAGAGAACGCAATTAAAAGTCATTTATCAGCAGATAATATTTCAATGAATGATGAAAAAGAGATAAAACGCCAAAGGGATATCGCCAACAAGCGCAAGAGAGAGAGAAAGTACAATGACCTTGGTTTCTCTAGATTAAAGATATACTTAGGAAGACATACTTACGAAAACCTCGCTGAGATCTATGAAGATCAGCAGGGAACTCCGCTGAATATTGATGGCCGTAAGGACATTGATTCGCTCAGTAGGGTTATCAGTTTCTGCATCAACAAGGTCTACGAGCAGATGTATATAGAGAAGGAAGAAAGGGGGGTGAACAACGCGCTTCCGGCAAAAAATGTCGGAAGCCAAGAACTCTATGACTTGTACCAAGCAGCGACATTTTTGCAAGGTGATGACCTTAGTCATGCTGAGATCAAGGATAAGTTAAGCAAAGAGGGCTGTCGTCCTCCCAATAAAATACCTGGGCTTGCACCAAAAAATAAGTCACGTGCGTGGACGGTTCAACAAGTCAAAAATTTGTTGGATTTTGAAATACTGAATTTAGACCTTGAAGCTTTAAACGATTCAAAGCTTTATAAAAAGTGAACATGGACAACATTGATCAGACAGCACTGATGAACGTTTGCTATTGAACTGCCATCCTGACGGTGGCGTTTGATGGTGAGTTGCAAGGCCTATGCCGTACGACTTTAACTGGCAAGGGATTCCATTATGAGAAAGGCACTAAGATCGAAGATCATTCAGGTTTGCAATGACAAGATCACTGCGAAGGGTAATAACGTGGGCTTTCTTTCTATGCGTTCTTTGCCAACAAAAACGATGATCCTGAACTGTTGATGGAGGCCGCCAGTTGGTGGATTCAAGAAATGGAGCTTGATCATTTTGAGAAAGCGGTGAAGATAAAGGCTCTGGTTGAATCCATGCGTGATTGATTCGTGCTCTGGATAATACTGAATGGGAAGTGATAGATGTGGAACGGCCATCGCCAGCAAAAAGTTGTGCTAGCGCGTTTTTCAACAATCAATCTGACCATAATGGAGCTGTCGTTACTGGTTTGTCAGACCTAGATACCTCAGATTCTTAATTTTCTGTTTGCGTACCAAGAGTTCTCGCTAAGAAATTTGCTACTTCAGCATTGATGTTTCGATGAATTGCGGAGCGATCAACACCCTGATGATCGAGGCATAGGATTGGCATTGAATGCCTCATTTGAGGTGAGCACGGTGCGAGGAACGTGAAATGTCCAGCATTTGGGATAATCTGTAATTTCTCTGCTGGCTGCATGTTACGCACGAGCGCCACCGCATTATCTGCTGGTGATAGCTCCTCGTCTTTTTCCCCGACATAAACAAGTACTGGTGATGTGATGAGTTTCAATTCTTCTGGGGGGAATACAACACTGAGTGGGGCAAGTAGCACAAAGGACCGAATGCGCTGATCGGCTACGGGGATAAGCTCAGGGTGATCGTTCCTTGTGCGTCCTTGAGCTTCGCAGACATGACGATCATTTGGACGTTGGGAACAATAATGTTCCAGACGCGATAGCATGGGTTTGGCTCCAGCAAGTATGAGGCCTGTTGTTCCTCCTGCTGAAAAGCCAACGAATCCGATTTTCTTCGCGTCAATGTGTTGAGCGAGTACAGGATCTTTAAGCACAGCAGTCAGCGCTGCTGATATCTGCATGGGCCGACCATAAATTGTGCTGGTAGTCCCAATCCGGCTTGCATCTTGGAAATTGTCACCAGGATGATTAACGCTAACAACTATATATCCATGCCGGGAGAGGTCGGATGCAAGATCATGGTGACCCCACATGCTCCCCATATTCCCATGCGATATGAGTATCAAAGGGTAGCTGTTTTCTCCAATCGGAACAGATCTGGATGCCCTAATCTGGTAAGGGCCAATACTGGTTACCCCTGTAGGTTCTGTGCTAGGAAAAAATGCCACCGCGTCCATTGAATGTTGTTCAATCGGATCAATCACATCAATTTTCTTCATTCCCACACCATTGATGCTTTCGGCATTTACGTTTACAGCAAACAGAAGCAGCAGTACGAGGGAAGGCAGTTTTTTCAATGACATGTCGAACAACTCCAATGAAGATTCACCATTTGCATTTGATAGACGCTCGTCAATCCTTTCCGACTTGCTGGAAAAATGTATCGTTATAAGGCTTGGTTAAATCATTTTCTGATTGAATATTAACCGGTTACTCAATATTTTACTATTGGCAAAGGTCAGTGAATATTACCTGTATTTCGAGGTTTGGGCACTTCGTAAGCGTCAGGTGATAAGTAAGGCTATCAAAAAGCTGAATGAGGATGGTTATCAATATTCCTCACAAGCTGCTGCTGATAGTGATGGTGATGGTAACGGCCCTGATGATTGGTCTGAAAAGTAATGATCCCTTGTCCCCCAAGGGCTGCCGAGGCGTTTGTTGATTTCTTGCAAGTTAAACACTGTGGCTACCTCTTAGCCGCTTTTTCTAGGGTAGCTCCTGCGCAGGCCGCAGCCATACTGGTGTTGCGGGGTTTTGGTGGGGTTAACTACCCTGCTACAGGGGATGGGGTTATCTTGAGTGTAATCAGACCTAACCGTCTGTTCAGTGCCAAGCAGTCATTGCCGTAAACAGATCCAGTTAACCTCTTGGCGTTGCAGTGCAGAATTTTCCATTGAACCTTTGGCTAAAATTTCACCAGCCTTGGCAGATCAAAACTCACGCACTGTTTTTATAGATTTTGACGATTGATACATCATCAGACTCAGAAAAATACATTGAATTACATATGCAAAAACGGTAATTTGATAAAATTAAATAAAAATAGGCAGAAGCACTGTGAGCCGTTAAGATAAATGTTAGTACATATATAGTATAAATGGATGGAGAGACTATGACTTTTATTAAGGAAACCCCTGAAAATATTCATGAATTAGTGAAGAATGCAAATAAAAAACACTCTTGGGAAACACGGTTAGCCGCTTTGAATGAGTTGCGGAAATATGATTGCCCGCAATCACGAGATGTAATAACAAGACTTGCTCTGCACGACAAAGTATACAAAATTAAAAGAGAGGCGTTTCTTGCTGCCCAAGCATTAGGTTTAACCAAAAATGGGCAACCCATTCGGTTGGGTAAGAAAAATATCGGCTACAAGCTGTCAGATTTCACAAAGTTATTCCAAAGAATTAAGCGTGAGAAGAAAATGGAAGAGTTTGATCTTGCAGAGTTCAAAGTAACTTTTGAGACTTTGAATCCAGAAATGCTGAATGTGATGTCTTATGAGAAAGGTGACAAGCTGGATATTTGGATTGAAAATACATTTAATGGACTACCTAAGAAATAATTTCTCAGTATTAACAAGGCCAGTCATTTGCTAGGTTTTACTATTTCATGGGGCGAAGCAGATGGGGCTTGGTAATTAAGGGCGCTGATAAAATTAGTAAACTCAGCTAATTGAGAATAGCCATCGGCACACCTCTTCACTATTTGGTTTGGCTATTAGTTTTTTCCAGAAATTAATTAAGAGAGAGCAAATGGAACTTCCAATAACAGATTCAATAATTATTGCAGTAGCAAAGCTCGTAGATGATTCTCAAGTTGAGTCTCGCCATCCAACTCATAACGACTTAGAAGTTCAGTTTAAGAGGGCTGGATTGATCGGTGCTGATCCTAAAGCGCAAGGTTTAACGGTTGGAAAAACAAAAAGGGTAACAGCAGTTTTAAACTGGGCGATTGAAAATGACCAAAAATCCGGCAGTAAACTAATTTCACTTTTGCTGTCTCAAATTAAAGCTGTAGGTGGGTTCAGGGAGTCATCTATAAATTTCGTTGGCAAGGAGCAGATACAGAACGCAATAGACGCGTTCAAATCAGAACATTACATTCTTTCTGAGAATGGAGAGGTTTCTGCGGTAATCTTGGATACGTTGAGTGGTAAGAATCTCACAGAGGCTCTGTTTTCATACGCAAATAGAGCGAAGAAAGGGGTCGAAGATGCTGCATTATTATCTGGTACTGGTAAAGATCTATTAGAGGCTACTGCTAAGCATGTAATTTATTCCACGTTCGGCAATCAAGCTCCCACGAATGCCAATTTTCCAACATTACTTGGTCAGGCATATGCAGCTTTGCAAATGGCTACGCCTCGAGATCCAAAAGTTGCTAATGAGCCAGCGATAAAGGATTACGAACGTGCTTTATTTGACCTTGCTTTATCTATTAATAGGGTGCGTAATAAAGAAGGCACAGGACATGGCAGGCTTTGTATTACATCATTATCTCAAAATGAATCGCATAGCATTATTCAGGCTGTTGGGTTAGTTTCTGAATTTATGTTAAACAAACTTAATTGAAACGTTACGAAAAAATCGTTCAAGTTGACGGTGCTAAGCACAATGGTAGGGGCTGATTGAGTAACAAAGTAACAGGCCGCTTACAGCAGCCCGCGCTCTGCCATCGACACGGTTTGCGTACCAGCTACAATGAAGTGGTCGATAACTCGTACATCAACCAACTCAAGTGCGGTTTTCAGCCTTTCGGTGATGGCCAAGTCTGCTTGACTGGGTTCAGGTGAGCCGCTGGGGTGATTATGGACGAGGATCAGCGCTGCCGCGTTATGAGCGATGCTTAACTTCACTACCTCGCGAGGATAGACATTGACACCGTTGATAGTGCCCCTGAACAGTTGTTGGTATGAGAGAACGTGTTGCTGGTTATCCAACAGGATGCAGCCGAACACTTCATGCTCCAGCGGGGCCAGCGTAAACATCAGGTAATCCCGTACCTCTTGTACTGATAGCAAACGCTGCCCCCCGGATATAGCGGTTTTCAATGATGGTTTGTGCCTGTTGAATGATCAAATCTTCATTGCAGCGGTCAGTCATGTCAAAACTCCCGCTCAACAAAGTAAATGCTGTCGGGTAACAATTGGTGTGCAGTATCGGCTTTGAGTGACCAACTTTTGCGCGTTAATTTTTGCCACCCACTGCTATCAAAAAAGTAGAGGTATTGGCGATCGATGCGAGTGATGACTGACCAATGGCGCTGGTCGCTAATCAGGATAAGGCGGGAGAAGTCAGGGTGGTCAAGGTATTCGGTCATTTCGGCGAGTATGCGCTGTGTGGTCAATCTCTTGCGCTCTCGGAAGGGGTGGCTGATTTGAGTGGGAAAATGCTTCTGGTAGTAGCCTTGCTGTAGCACCCGGTCAATCAGGTAATCCATTCGGGGTTGGTCAAGACCGTGAGCGAACCAGTCCTCGAGTGACCATTCACAGTGATATTCCCGCAACAATGTGCGTACCAGTGGCACCCTCCTGACTTTGCCATCAAACAGGTAGCTCATCATATTCACCACGCTATAAACACCGCATAGGCAGTCTAACTCGCCCTGTATGGCCGGGCGTACATCACGTTCTTGACTCACAATACTTCCCCTGCTGGTTATATTTCCCAAAGAAACTGGATGGTATAAACGCCCTGGTGGTAATACTGAATAAAGTTGGATTGCCACAGGGTAAATAATTCACACGCGGCCCTATGTCCGAGGTCACCTAATCCAGCATGGAATGCATATTGTTGTGACCAACAAAAATCAATTTCCTTTTCCAGTTCAGGATAAACCCGGCCCATATACGCAAAGTCAGTGATGTAATCAAAAAACCATTGTTCGTCTTTTCTGACCAGTCGGATCTCTACGGGGTGATAACCGCCGGTTTCCGCATTATAACTGCTGTCTCTGAATATTAATGAGGCGGCTTTTAATTCTTGTTTCATGGGTGGGATATTACCCAGCTCTTTATATAACAGGTCAATCAATTGTTGATTAACGGGAAGCCGATAGCCTTCCTGGTAGATGATATTACTCATGTGGTTCCTTTTGAGTTTAATTAAATACAGATAAGCCGTTAGCCGATTTTTAAATGCAGTGTTCCCTCCCGTTAAGGATTAATTAAATTGAGTTTGGGTTGATTGGCTGAATATAGTCACTTTGCCACAATGACATTTTACCAAATAATATAATACATGGCAAATAGTTTCACTGAGAAACTATTAATTAAATAATGATTGGGATGGGGTCTGAAATAGCTATTCAGACCTTATTAGCTGGCGGGTGAAAGGGTGTCGAGAAGTTGTTGGCGCTGTGCTTCTGAAAGTGTCATCAACTGACGAGCCAACATCATCACTTCTGGCTCTACGTTGCCGGTTAACATCAGATCATCGGCGACCTGTTCCAATGCCTGTTTTAACAGCCTGTCGCGTGAACTTGGCTTCATGGTCTTGAACAGTTGCACCCAAAGGTTAAGTTGCTCATCTGACCCATAGGGCGAGGCTGGCTGCGTTTTCCGCTCCTGCTGTTCCACACGTTCACTCTTTAATTGCATCCCCGCCGCCCGGATATGGTACTCAAAGCCCTTATGTCCAGTTCTCTTCCTTTTGATGTCAGGATGCATAGCCGCCAGCTTTTCCAGGCGTAAACGGCAGCCTTTTGCCGTGCTCGGCATTCCCGGTTTACCCACAAACGCTTGTGCCGAGAGCCATTGTTCATCATCCAGCAGGCTAGTTTCTTGCGTCAAACTGTCGTTCATAAACTTTATTCCAGATATCAATGCGTTAACAAGAAACGGCAAAATAACCCAAAAAGAGAACTTGAATAGTTCACTTTGTTCGCATTTAATGGTGTTGTACTGATACAGAGGAGTTAACATCATGAATAACCACGTAGCATCGCAAAAAAAGCCCCCTAAGGGAAGACTGGAAGATTGGCACCGGGCTGACATTGTGGCGGCCCTACACAAACGGGGAGTGAGTCTGGCGCAGTTATCACGCGAACAGGGATTGGCCCCACGCACTCTCAATAATGCGTTTAGTCAGCACTATCCCAAGGCGGAACGCCTGATAGCCGGGGTGTTGGGGATGACACCTGAACAGTTGTGGCCGAGCCGTTACTTCAACAAAGCACCCTCTATTCATGACAAAAAGAGGTAACAATGGCGACCACCATCACATCCGTAACAGAAAGCTTTGAATACTTCTTCCACTCACTGTACCGACCTGAGTTTGTGAAAACACTGCGGTTGAATGAATGCAGTGAAAGAGAACTGCTTCCTTTGGTGCGTTGCTACCTATTAGGGTACTTTGCTGATGCGGTATCGCCAGAAGTACAGGGGAAGTTGCCGGGAACGGTAACGGGGAATGGCTACATTGATTTTGTCATTGATGACGTGGCGGTTGAGTTTGCAGTACGCAAGCCCACCGCCGCGAAATTCACCGTCTCCGCGACCGTCAACAGCACGGAAATGAAGAAGCTGATGAAATATGACGGTAAAGCCTTGCTGGTCTTGTTCGACTTCTCTGAAACAACCTATTCAGAAGCCCAAATAGAGGCTTTCCGCGATTGGCCTTCACTGGGGAAAGGTAACCATAAGAAATCAGCGTTTAATGTGGCTTACTTTTATGTGGAAA
The DNA here is from genome assembly GCF_057180605.1 of Serratia sp. HNCC26DJ206. Taxonomy (NCBI): domain Bacteria; kingdom Pseudomonadati; phylum Pseudomonadota; class Gammaproteobacteria; order Enterobacterales; family Yersiniaceae; genus Serratia; species Serratia sp. HNCC26DJ206. The sequence goes on along the minus strand of NZ_JBXUGP010000003.1, from coordinate 196,111 downwards.
AACGCAGGCCGCTGACACTGGGGAAATTCGTTAAAAACATCCGTATTAACTGACAAGGAACTGCGATGAAACGCATAGTAACGGCGGTTTTGTTTACGCTGTGTCACACAGCCATTGCCGCCAAAATGGACGGGAACACCATTGTTTATCTGAAATCCGATGGGGAAATCAGGTTATCGGCAGTACCGGGTAATGACCAGCAGGCCAGATTCTCTATCAATACCAATGTAGAGGCGCACGTTTGTGAAGTGGAAGGCGTTGCCAATGCTATTGCCGATACAACGCAACATACCACCTTACAATGGCGAGACAACGCCCACTGTTTGATTACCCTGACGTGGGGCCAATCTCGCGTTAATGTTAAAGCGACAGAGGAATGCAATAGCTACTGTGGCATGAATGCCGGTAACTCGCTGTCTGGCGTCTATCAATAAGCTGATTTTTTGAATGACTGTTTGTAATTCATTACGTACAGGCCCACATTTTATTTATAAGAGGAAACATGCCAACTGAATTAAATAAAGACCCACTTTATGACCAAGCGCTTAACCTGATTATCAACCATGAGTTAAATAACGATATTAAAGCCGTACAGAATCATTTCAGGATTGGCTATAACCGAGCGGCTAATCTGGTTGAGCGCATCAGACAGGATAATGTTTCATTAAATAAGGATAGGCAATAATGTTACCCACGAATGAAAATCAGTCTAAAGAGATTGAAAGCAATAATTTGAATGCAGTGAAGGAGAAGTTATTGAGTGGCGGCTATGGATTAGCCGTAACATTCTGGCTGTGGTGGCTTATTCCCGCAGTAGTGCTGTCAGTGATGGAGTATTTCTCTGAGTCAACAGGAACAATATTGAGGATTGATATTGGCATGTTGGTTTGGAGTGGCCTGATGTTCCTTTGCATTATGAGAACAACAGCCAATAAACTGTGGAAAGTGTTGGCACTGCTGGTTACCGGTCTTGATTGCCTGCTTTCTTTGTTAGGTGTGGCATCATTCTTCCTGTGAGCGTTCCAATGAGACTAAAACTACTCTTCTCATGTATTGCCATGATTGGCCTGTCTGGCTGTGATTCAGGTACACCAAAGTGCAACAGTGATGAGGCTAAAAATCTGGTGGTTGATATTGCCACGAAGGAAGCGGCAAAGACGTATTACAAGCTGGATGGCGTGACTATCTCGGTAGAGAATGTCAGAACGGTGGAGCATCAAAGCAAGCTTGATGTGTATCAGTGCGCTGCCGATTTAAAGTTTGCCAATGCTGAAAAAGCCAATTCAATACCCATCACCTACCGTATTCAAAAGACCGATGATAATAACGGTCAGTTTTATATTAACGTATTCGGTTTATAACACATAAGCGGCTGTCCATTGGATGGCCGTTAGTTCATTTGTACCCACCTGCATTTCATTTTACTCCCCCTCTATAAATATTGAGAACCGTCATATGAAAACCTATTATGTAGAAGGTAATGTTTTCTATTTGGATTTTTCAGTACCTCCATTACTCGAAATGCCCACATTCGAGCTTGAAGTGAATATATTCACTTGTAACCCGGAGATGATAGATGAAAGTCAGTTACCCGGTTTCGAACGTGATGTTTTCTATAATAAGATATCCTCCGCAGAAGAATATGAATCACATGGTCACTACGTGGATTTAAATGTTTTCATCATAGATAGCCAAGAAAGTGAATGGCTGATTGATATTGCCAGTGAATCAAAAGCCATTAAATTTATTCTGGTGCATCCAAACTATCATTTAACGAGAGATATTCCAGACGCGCATTTTATCCCCTGTTGGGATAATCCATCGCGTGTATTGCATCATGCGGTCTGTGCTGCATTTTATACCGGTGTACTTTATAACCTCTCTAAAGCTAATTAAGGTGATACACAATGCTCCCAATAAAAGTAAAGGCCATAATTGCAGCCATCATCACGATTATCATTGTCGTGCTGTTCTGGTTGTACTTGCCCGAAGAGAAGGCAGAGGAAGTGCCGCCAATAGACAATACCATCTACGTTCAATCAAACTCACTGGGGGAATGCCGAGTTATCATTACCACAATATTGGATGGCAAAAAACCGACACCCAGTGAACACCCTTGCAAAGTGCAACTGCGATCCAAGAAGTAAGCGATATGTTTGAAAATGGAATAGGCAGTTTTAACGACTACCTATCCCTCTGTTTATTTATCTCTGTCAGATCTGTATTTTTTTATCTTAAAGAGAAGCATTTTTCTTGCATCGCGTGTAATTATCAAGTGAAAAGTAACATTGAAAAGAACAGCAGCAAAAAACAAAAGTATTACACTTAACAAACCAAATATCCATCTTTGTTTTTTTATTAAAGTATCAATGTATTCTAGTGATCTCTTGCTACTAAAAGATTCACATATTATATCCATCGTATGTGGATCGAGTTTGATGCTGATATCAGCTTTTTTCTCACATTTCTGCGGTGTCAAAATCCAAGTGTTTTCTCTACCACCTAAAAATCTGTACTCCACTGCTTCTTTTTTATTAAAAAAGAACCATCCTGTATTGTTGATACTTATTAATCCAGCAGGTTGAATTGCTATATTCAGTGAAGGAAGGATAAAAAATAGAGGGATAAATAACGATAGAAAAGTGAGTGTCGGTACTATTACTTTAACTTTCCTTATTTTAAGGGTGTCTATTGCCAAGTCTCTTTTAAGTTTTGCGATAACTCTAAAGTTTAATTCGTATTTTCTAATCCAGTTCTCGAAATTTTTCTTTTGCTTTAATGATACGGCATCAGTATTATAATAATAATTGAATTTTTCAATTTCCATTATTTCATTAATAAAATCTTTTTTGTTTTCATTTTTATAACCGAACCAAAATACCCAGAATCTGTTTACGATAGAAAAACCTGATTTAGCCTTAGATTTAAAATACAAAAGAAATAAGGGTATTAGCGCTATTACAATAAAAAATATAATAAGCTTGTTGTCTATAAGTGACAACAAAGGAGAGATAAATGTATCGAACTGTGCATTCATAGTGTTATATCCTTATAAAATTGAGTTACCGGTCAGATTGCATAATGAAAATCACTTTTACTCATAGCCAAACCTATCACCATACGCAGCACACACGCAGTCGAGTAGTGTTGATCTGCATTGCGTTGCCAGTTACATACGTTGATAGGTTTAACGTGTCTAACTGGCTTACAAGCGCTATCTCGACCCGATCTCTGCTAAAACCTCATTGATAAATGGTCAGTGTAGAGGTGTAAACATGATCACACTCCCAAATAATCGGCGGTTATGCTTTGGTTAACACATCAAGATCTGAGCATTATTAACCACCTTAGGCCGTATCGACATGTTAGTTTCTGTTGTAACCGAATTGGTTAGAGCACAATACGCGTTTCCAGTGCTGTTCCCTGTTAATAATAAACTGATCATCTGTTCTCATCGAGTAGAACTCTAGGATTGAAAATTGGAAATTTGCTCTCGCGTACTCAATCCCTGTCTCAGATATAAGCTCTGATAGTCCCTGATTCCAGCCATGCCCTGTGTTAACATAGCATTCCCATCGCGACCACAACCCCGTATCACCATAAGCTGAACCAACATATTTCTTACCATTAGATTTATCAATGATTAAATAGACACCTTTCACACTCATTAAGGCCGTTTTCCAGTCTAATCTCTGATTTTTAATGATGTGTTCTATTTGTTCGAAACTATGCTGAACATTATCAAAACCACAGAATGACTCGCCTGAATATTCAGATGCAAAGACTTCAGCTATTTCCATTGCCGGGTAGTGGTTTTCAAAATAAAACGCACGCCCTCTTGCGCCAGGACCTGGGTAATTAATAATGAGGCGTCCAATGAATTCTTTGTGTGAATCTAGTAATTTAACTTTGTATCCATCAGTATTGCGCTCAAGAACTTCATAGATACCACCAAAGAGCCATTTATTTTGCTGATGATAGAATCGCATTAAACTGAATATATATTTGCGACTAAAATCATCCCTACCACCTCGCCATTCATTCCATTCTTGCCAATCTGATTTATTTCTTACAAATACGTCTAACGGTTGTTCTTCACCGTTATAAACAGCGAAATGTACTTTAAATTTTTCTGGATTGCTTATTTTCAAAACTGATTCAAGTGAAATCATATCTGTCCTTATTTAGCTGCCAGCCAGTTTCCAATAAATTTGACATCATTTTAGCAGCATTATAATCGAAATCTGATTGTTCAACGTTAAGGCGTGAGCGTCACCACATTTCCTGAACCGCTGGCGGTTAGGCTGCTGGCTGTCAGCGCATCAACAACAGTCTGTGTATCACCTGCGACCTTAAATGCAAGTGGTGTAATCAGACGCCCTTGATTGGTGAAAGCTGATTGTAACGCAGCCTTGACCACATACAGCACAGGCCCAGCAGTAGTTTCATCCAGTGCCCCAGAATCCCGTCCAACAAGAGCTTGACGTTGTAGCCATTGGGTTTGAAAACAATAGTGATCGCTGTCAGCGGAAATACAGTCAACCTAGCCCTATTTACAACCCTTTTGCGTTAATCGCGTTGTTAACCCAGTTTTTTTCCTGTGGCGTCAATTCAAGTTTTCTAATACGAGTTAGAAATGTATTGATCACCTGAATATCAGAATCAGTAATACGCGCCAGCAGTTCGGACGGGATGCCCTTGCTAACTATTGCTTTACGGTGGCTCTCATAGTTTTTGCTGTTCATCATTAAACGCCTCAATAGAGGGACGGCTATACGGTAAGATGTCTTGCACAAGGCTGCACCGCCCGCAGTCTCTTCTGAGAAAATAAAAGCCCCTAATAAGCTAATCCCATAAAGTCGGACAGTTTACACTAAGCGGCTAACGAGACATGAGTTAGGAGCAGGGTCAGAGTTGATGCTGATGGTATCTAGGCTTGGTGGTAGTGGCAAGCTCAAATGAGTGAGGGTAAGCTAGGTGTATCTGCTGGTAGGTGCTAAACTTGTGCTATTGCTAACTAACTGAAAATCAGACACTTAACTAAATATAGGTTAAAATTCAACTTTTAGTTAATTCGTCTAAAAAAACTATTAAAATCAAATAGGATGTTATAATGGCTAAGAATCGCAGTCGTCGTTTGCGTAAAAAGATGCACATTGAAGAGTTTCAGGAACTGGGTTTCTCCGTTGCCTGGCGTTTTGCCGAAGGCACCGATGTCGACGATATCGACAGCGCGGTGGATGCTTTTATCGACGAAGTGATCGAGCCAAACGGCCTGGCATTTGACGGCAGCGGCTACTTGCAGTGGGAAGGTTTGATCTGCCTGCAGAAAATCGGTAATTGCACCGACGAACAGCGTGAACTGGTTAAAAACTGGCTGGAAGCGCGTAAGCTGAGTGACGTGAAGGTCAGCGATCTGTTCGATATCTGGTGGGATTGATTTCTGCCCGATAAGCGTTGATTCAAGGTGCCTTCACGGCACCTTTGTTTTATCTGGAGTACAACCGCAGTGGTAACAACATTGGATAACGCATTGCTGGATGAGATCCTGCAACAGGTGCGCCCGCTGATCGGCCAAGGTAAAGTTGCGGACTATATTCCTGCCTTGGCAGAAGTGGCGGCCGATCGTCTGGCGATCGCTGTTTGCACCGTCGATGGCGAAATGTTCCAGGCGGGGGATGCCACAGAGCGTTTTTCTATCCAGTCGATTTCCAAAGTGCTGAGCCTGACGCTGGCGCTCACGCGCTATCAGGAAAGCGAAATCTGGCAGCGGGTAGGCAAAGAACCTTCCGGCCTGCCGTTCAATTCGTTGCTGCAACTGGAAATGGAGCAGGGCAAGCCGCGTAATCCGTTTATCAACCCTGGCGCGCTGGTGGTGTGCGATATGCTGCAAACGCGGCTTAGCGCCCCCAAACAGCGCATGCTGGAAGTGGTTCGCCAGCTTGCGGGGGAGAATGACCTGGCGTACGACGTTCGCGTAGCGCGCTCTGAATTCGAACACTCCGATCGCAATGCTGCTATTGCCTATCTGATGAAGTCGTTTGGCAACTTCGAAAACGATGTGCTGACCGTGTTGCAAACCTATTTCCACTATTGTGCACTGCGCATGAGCTGCGTGGAGCTGGCACGCAGTTTTGTCTATCTGGCCAATCAGGGGCGTGCGCTTAACGGCGATGAGGTCATCAGCCCATTGCAGGCACGGCAGATTAACGCCCTGATGATGACCAGCGGTATGTATGACGGTGCCGGTGAATTTGCTTATCGGGTAGGGATGCCGGGTAAGTCTGGCGTGGGTGGCGGCATTATTGCGATTGTGCCGGATGAGTTGTCGATTGCCGTCTGGTCACCGGAACTGGATGCGTCTGGCAACTCGCTGGCGGGAACTGCGGCACTGGAACTGTTGTCTCAACGCATTAGCCGTTCGATTTTTTAGTTCCATCGCGGATGCAGGTGGAAGGGAGTCAGGAGAAATGATGTTAAAGAAAACCGGGTTAGCCTTGCTGTTGTTAGTGGCCTCGCAGGCGCATGCCGAATACCAATGCAGCGTCAGACCCCAGGACGATGTGATTATCAGCCCGCAGAACGTACAGGTGACTGGCGCCAGCGGTAACCTACAGATTTCCGCCGATGGTGATGTCACCCGTAACGGGCAGGCGTTAAGCCTGAATGACACCCAGCGCCAGAAAGCTTTTAGCTACCAGAGTGCGTTGCGTAAAGATCTGCCCTGGATCGATCAGGGCGCGCAGCAACATTTGGAAAAAGCACGGGTCGCATTGGATAGCATCATCGTCCAGCAACTGGGTAGCAGCAGTAATGTACGTAACCGCTTGACTACGCTCAATACGCAGCTCAAGCAGCAGATGAACCGTATTATCGAGCATCGCAGCGACGGCTTGGCGTTCCACCATAAGGCGATCGCGCAGGTGGAGCAGGACGGGCGTAACCTGGTTCAGCAAAGCATGGGCGGCGTGCTGCAAGATAGCCTGAACGAAATGGGCATTAAACAGGCGGCCAACGCCAACGGTAATCCGTTACAAGCGCTGATGGGCAACCTGGGTGGCTTGCAACAGGCCATTCAGAGCGAATGGAGCAAGCAGGAACAGAGCTTCCAGAACTTCGGTAACGATGTGTGCAACCGCGTTACAGCGCTGGAAACTCAGCGCAAAAATCTGATTAATGCGTTGAAGTAACAGAGGATATTCTTTTTTTTTGCTGGTTTTTTGACCTGCTGGCGGTAATCTGACAGACTGAACTCTGTACTGATTCATTCGTGTTGACGGAGAACACTATGAGCCATACCCGTTATGAAACAGATGTTGTCGCTTGGGCCAGTGAACAGGCCGCTCTTTTGCGCTCCGGAAAATTGTCTGAAATCGATATAGAAAAGATCGCCGAGGAGATTGAGGACGTGGGGAAAAGCGAGCAAAGGGAGCTTGCGAGCCGTATGACAGTGCTGATCGCTCATCTGCTGAAATGGAAATATCAGCCTGCACGCCGCGGAGCCAGTTGGGAAAGAACCATAAAAGCGCAAAGGAAAGAGGTGCTTTACAGCCTGAAAGAATCGCCAAGCCTGAAAACTAAGCTTGAAGATGAAGATTGGCGAGATGTTATCTGGTCAAAAGCGGTGGCTTTAGCTACCACTGAAACCGGGTTGGATGTTTATCCTGAAGCGGGTATCTGGAACATCAAAGAGCTCCTCTCCCCCGATTTTTATCCTGATTAATCCTTAAAAAGCGCTGAACTCTCAGCGCTTTCTCGTTACTCTTCCGGCAGAAAAAGCTCCAGCAGCGAATTGAGGAACAGCTTGCCTTTCTCGGTGATCTGCCAATATTCCGCTGTTTCTGCCAGGTAACCTTGCGCCAGCGCCTCGTCCAACTGCGTGCGGATTACGCTTTCATCTAATCCGGTATAGCGGGTAAATTCAGCGCGTGGAGCGGCTTCCAGCAGGCGGAAACGGTTCATAAAGAACTCGAACGGCCGGTCGTGATCTGCCACTTCATGCAGCTTGTCGCGGTATTCGCCGCGCATAAAGCCGCGTGGATGCTTGGTTTTGCTGGTGCGCAGAATGCGCCCATCGGCAAAGGTCAGTTTGCCGTGTGCGCCGCAGCCAATTCCCAGATAATCGCCGAAGCGCCAGTAGTTGAGGTTGTGTTGGCACTGATAGCCCGGCTTGGCGTAGGCCGAGGTTTCGTATTGCTGATAACCGGCGGCGCTCAGCAGTTCGTGCCCTTGCTGATAGATATCCCACAGCGCGTCATCATCCGGCAGCACCGGCGGGCGTGAGCTGAACAGGGTATTCGGCTCAATGGTGAGTTGATACCACGACAGGTGCGGCGGATTCAGGGCAATCGCCTGGCGCAGATCGTCCAGAGCTTCTGCCAGCGATTGATCCGGCAGGCCGTGCATCAGATCGAGATTAAAACTGCGCAGACCCAAACCGGTGGCCAGATGCGCCGCGCGCTTGGCTTCATCCGGCCCGTGGATCCGCCCCAGACGGGTTAACTTCTCGGCGCTGAAACTCTGCACGCCAATCGAAATGCGGTTCACCCCGGCGCGCTGATAGCCGCTGAAGCGATCGGCTTCCACGGTGCCAGGGTTGGCTTCCATAGTGATCTCCGCATCGGCAGCCACGTGAATGCGTGCGCGTACTCCGTCCAGCAATGCCTGCATGGCTTCGGCACTCAGCAGGCTTGGTGTACCACCGCCAATAAAGATGGTGCTGATTTCACGGCCGCTGGTGAGCGGCAGATCGGCATCCAGATCGGCCAGCAGATGATCAACATATTCCTGATGCGGCACTTCGCCTTTTAAGGCGTGCGAGTTGAAATCGCAGTATGGGCATTTCTGCACGCACCAGGGAATATGGATATACAGGCTGAGCGGCGGCAGTTGTACGGGGTTAGCGGGCATTACGCAGGGCTTCCAACATCAGTTTCAATGCCTGACCACGGTGTGATATTGCACTTTTCTTCTCGCGCGACAGCTCAGCCGCCGTGCAGCCCAGTTCTGGCACGTAGAAAATAGGATCGTAGCCAAAGCCGCCTTCGCCGGCAGACTCAAAGGTTACTTCACCGGCCCAGGTACCGTGGAACACCAGCGGGGTCGGATCTTCCGCATGGCGCATATAGACCAGTACGCAGTGGAACTGTGCCGCGCGTTGGCCTGCTGGCACGTCTTTCAGCGCCACCAGCAGTTTATCCAGATTCTGCTGGTCACTGGCATCGACACCGGCATAGCGGGCGGAATAAATCCCCGGCGCGCCACCCAGCGCATCCACTGCCAGGCCTGAGTCGTCGGCAATCGCTGGCAGGCCGGTAATTTGCGCGGCATGGCGGGCTTTCAGGATGGCGTTTTCAATAAACGTCAGGCCGGTTTCTTCGGCGGAGTCTACGCCCAGTTCGGTTTGTGCCACCACGTCCAGACCGAAATCGGCTAGCAGGCTGGCGAGTTCACGCACTTTTCCGGGGTTTCCGGTGGCAAGAACGACTTTTTGCATGATGATTACCTTGAAAATTATTCAATAAGCACGGCGATCGCGGCAGGGATCTGTTGCGGATTGATGATGCGTAACTGCTTGTGCCGCCCCAACTCGCCCTTCTCGATGATAACGTTGCTTTTCGCCACCTTGAACTGCTTGGCGATAAACTTGATCAAGTGGGCGTTGGCCTGGCCATCAACCGGCGGGGCGGTGATGGCGACTTTTATCTCGTCGCCATGCAGGCCGATAATCTGGTCGCGGCTGGCTTTCGGCTGAATATAAAGCCTGATAGCCAGCCCGTCCAGCACAGGAGTCACTGCACTCACAGCAGGAACCAGAGCTCGCCGAACAGATCCATCCCCAGATAGTTGATGAGATACAGGATCAGAATCACTACCATTGCGGAAAAATCAATGCCGCCCATGGCTGGGAGGATGCGGCGGATTGGTGACATCAGCGGCTCGGTGAGTTGATACATCACATAATCGATCGGGCTGCGACCTTGGCTGATCCAGCTCATCAGCGCACGGATAATCATCACCCAGAAGATCAGGTAACCGGCGGATTTAATCAGTGAGATCAGGCCAAACAGCAAATTGTACGGGCTGAGCGACATAGCCCCACCCTGAATCAGCAACAGGAGCGGATACTTGATGGTCATCAGCAAAAATGCCACCAGCAACGATGCGCTGTCTACCGGCCCCAGCGAAGGAATGATGCGGCGCAACGGGCCGACGAGCGGCTGGGTGATTTTCACCACAAACTGCGAGAATGGGTTATAGAAGTCAGTGCGTGTCAATTGCATCCAGATGCGCAGCAACAGCACCATCACGTAAATATCAACAACGGTTTTGACCAGGAAAGTCAGCGTTAGCATGTGAGTTACCCTTCTCCTTAACTCTTGGTTATCCCTTGTGTCTTTCGGGCAGTAACTGCCAGAAATTCAGTCGGTAGCGTTAAAATAGCTTTTCCATTTCCTGCGCGCGGGAAACGGCCGCCTGCATCGCTTTGGCGACGGTTTCAGGCAGTTGTTGCTCGTTGAACACCCGCAGTGCCTCAGCGGTGGTTCCCCCTTTGGATGTCACCTGTTCGCGCAGCGTAGACAAAGGTATTGCCGGGTTGGCAGCCGCCAGTGCGGCGGCACCGATGGCGGCCTGCTGCACCAGTTCGCGTGCTGCGGTGCTGCTAAAGCCCATGCGCTCGGCTTCCTGCTGCATTGCATCCATAAACAGGAAAAAATAGGCCGGTGCGCTGCCTGCGGCGGCGATCACCCCGTTGATGCCGTTTTCGTCATCAACCCAGCACACTTTCCCGACCGAACTCATCAGATCGCGGGTGTAATCGCGATCCTGTTGGTTGACCTGCGGTGGGGCATACAGCCCGCTCATACCTTCCCCCACCAGAGAAGGGGTGTTGGGCATAATGCGCACGATGTTCAGCGGTTCCCCCAGCATCTGATAGAAACGGCTGACCAGAATCCCGGCGGCGATGGAGAGCGCCAGCTTGCCGGAAAAATTAACCTGTTCCTGCAAAGGTTTACACACATCTGCCATCATTTGCGGTTTTACTGCCAGCACCACCACATCGGCGGCCTGTGCGCAACTGATGTTATCCGCGCTGCTGATAACGCCATAGTCAGCGGCCAGCGCGTCACGGTTTTTGGCCGAAGGGGCGCAAACGCTGATGGATTTTGCCGGATAGCCCCCAGCAACCAGGCCAGCAATGATAGCGCGTGCCATATTACCGGCACCAATAAAGGTAATCTTGCGATGTTGCATCAAATCCCTCGTTAATTCAGTTGCGCCCATCAAGCCTGCGAGTAGTCACGGGCTCCAAAAATGGCGGTGCCAATACGCACCATGGTGCTGCCAGCCTCGATGGCGGCGGCCATATCGTCGGTCATGCCCATCGACAGCGTATCCACCTGCGGGTAGCGCTGCTTGAGGGCCAGGAAAGCATCGTTCATCTGGCCAAAAACCGCCAGTTGGCGCTGATAATCAGCTTCCGGTGCTGGGATCGCCATCAGGCCGCGCAACGCCAGGTTAGGCAATGCGGCGATGGCCTCAGCTAATACCGGCAGTTCATCCAATACAATGCCAGATTTGCTCTGCTCATCGCTGATATTTATTTGGATCAGCACATTGAGCGGCGGCATCCCCGCCGGGCGCTGATCGTTCAGGCGCTGAGCGATGCGCTGGCGATCAAGGGTATGACACCAGGCAAAGTTTTCTGCCACCAGTTTGCTTTTGTTGGATTGCAACGGGCCGATAAAGTGCCATTCCAAACCTGCTCCTTCCGGCAATGAGGAAAAATGCTGGATCTTGTCCACGCCTTCCTGCACGTAATTTTCGCCGAAAGCGTGCTGGCCAGCGGCGATGGCTTCTGCGATCGCCGCCACAGGCTTGGTTTTACTGACTGCAAGCAATATCACTTCTTCTGGAGCACGTGCGCAGCGTTGAGCTGCCGCAGCAATACGGCTCCTGACATCCTGCAGATTCTGTTGGATAGTGCTCATTGTTGACCCAGGAGATTGATATGGATATCGATGAATTTGTGGCGCTTAGTGTAAAGCATAATGCTTCCGATCTGCACCTTTGTACCGGTCATCGGCCCATGTTACGCATTGATGGTGAACTTAGGGCCGTGGAAGCGGCAGAAATCGTTGCGCCATCGCAGATGGCAAACTGGTGCGAAGCCTTGTTGACTCAGGAGCAGCGGCAGCAGTTACAACACAATGGTCAGCTCGATCTGGCGCTGGCATTGGCGGGTGGGATTCGCCTGCGTGCCAATTTCTTTTTGCAAAACGGTGGGTTGTCGGTGGCGTTACGGCGGATTGCCAGCGAGTGCCCGACCTTGGCCGAACTGGGTACTCCCGAGATCGTGCCAGCGCTGGTGCAGCGGGAAGATGGGCTGATCCTGGTCACCGGAGCCACCGGCAGCGGTAAGTCCACCACGCTGGCGGCGATGATTGATTTTATCAATCGGCATCAGCGCCGCCATATCCTGACGCTGGAAGATCCTATTGAGTTTATCCATCACAGCCAACGTTCGCTGATCCAGCAGCGCGAGTTGGGGCGTGATACGCACAGCTTTGATGAAGCGCTGCGGGCGGCACTGCGTGAAGATCCTGATGTGATCCTGCTGGGGGAACTGCGTGATACCACTACGATCCGCTTGGCGCTGACCGCAGCAGAAACTGGCCATCTGGTGCTGGCAACGCTGCATACCCGCAGTGCGCCGCAGGCGGTAGAACGGCTGGTGGATGTGTTCCCGGCAGAAGAAAAGCCCTATGTCCGCGCACAGCTGGCAAGCAGCCTGCAAGCGGTGATTGCGCAAAAGCTGTTGAGCAAACCGGGGGGAGGGCGAGTTGCTATTTATGAGATCCTGACCGCCACGGCCGCCGTGAGCAGCATGATCCGCGAAGGTAAAACGCACCAGCTTGCCAGCGTATTGCAAACCGGTGCGCAGTCAGGCATGCAGACCTTTGAACAAGGGTTGCAGCAGCGTATTCAGGCCGGGTTGCTCAGCGGGGCAGCTTAGGTGAGGTGGTTAACCCAGTTGTTGTTCGAACCAGCTTTCCAGAATAACGACTGCGGAAGCAGAGTCGACGCTGCCCTTGTCCAGCGCGCGGAAACCACCGCGATCGAACAGATGGGCGCGAGCCTCAACGGTGCTCAGGCGTTCATCGTGCAGGGCGATTTGCACACCAAAGCGGCCGTGCAGGCGGTTGGCAAATTTACGGGCACGCTCGGTCAGCGGTTGTTCGGTGCCGTCCATGTTCAGTGGCAGGCCGACCACCACCAGATCCGGCTGCCACTCTTTCAGCAACCGCTCAATCTTCTGCCAGTCTGGCGTGCCGTCCTGCGCTTTAAAGGCGGTTAACGCCCGAGCCGTGCCGGTAATCTCTTGGCCGATGGCGGCACCGATGCTTTTGGTGCCGAAGTCGAAGGCAATAATGGTGCGGCTGGTCATCAGGCGTGCCCTGCTTGGTTGGCAATGTTGCGAATATCGATGCCAAGGCGGTTCGCCGCTTCGCGCCAGCGGCTGGCGATCGGCGTATGGAACAAAATATCGACGTCGGCTTCGGTGGTCAGCCAGGCGTTCTCCAAAACTTCCTGTTCCAGCTGGCCCTCTTCCCAGCCTGCATAACCGAGTGCCACCAAGACGTCTTTGGGTTGATCCGGGGTGCCGAGGGTTTCCAGCACGTCTTTGGAGGTGGTGATCATGGTTTGTGGCGATATCTGAATGCTTGAAGCGAATCCTTGACGCGGCGAGTGCAGAATAAAACCACGATCGTCGGCCAATGGTCCACCGGCAAACACCGGTTTATCCAAGCTAATAGCGGGATCGCGCGGTGAAGGCTCGATTTGGAGTTTGCTCAACACCGACTCCACCGTGAACTGTTCTACGGCTTTGTTGATGACTAACCCCATGGCGCCGCTTTCATTATGCTCACAAATGTATATCACCGAACGTTTGAAGCGCGGATCTTGCATCCCAGGCATGGCAATAAGGAAGTGATGCTGTAAATTCATGTCGTTATACAAGGCGTTATCGATTAGAGAATAAACAGCCGTCAGTATGCGGTTATACCCGGCATACTTCAAGTTGCGTTATTTGGGGTGAATGCACGTGAACCTCAGGAGAGCCTTGAGGTTCACGAAGCTTAGGTTAGACAGGCGTCGGCTTATTTCGCCGCAAGACGTTTTTCAATGGCGTCCATCAGCATACCGGTGACGGAAACCGGGAAGGCGGCTTCAATTTCACGGGCGCAGGTTGGGCTAGTGACGTTGATTTCGGTGAGACGATCGCCGATCACATCCAAGCCAACAAAAATCAGACCCTTTTCTTTCAGCGTTGGCGCAACCGCACGGGCGATCTTCCAGTCGCTTTCGCTCAGTGGACGAGGCTCACCACGGCCACCGGCCGCCAAGTTGCCGCGGGTTTCGCCCTGGGCAGGAATACGCGCCAGGCAATAAGGTACCGGTTCGCCATCCACCACCAGAATACGTTTATCCCCGTCTTTGATGGCTGGCAGGAAGTTTTGCGCCATGCAGAAGCGGCTGCCGTGCTCGGTCAGGGTTTCGATAATCACCGACAGGTTAGGATCGTCCTGCTTCACGCGGAAAATCGAAGCTCCACCCATGCCGTCTAACGGCTTGAGGATGATGTCGCCATGCTGCTGGTGGAATTTACGGATATGCGCTGCGCTGCGGCTGACCAGCGTGTCCGGCGTCAGTTCCGGGAACCAGGCGGTGAAAAGTTTTTCGTTACAGTCGCGTAGGCTCTGCGGTTTGTTGACCACCAGCGTGCCTTTCACTTCGGCGCGTTCCAGAATGTAGGTGGCGTAGATGTATTCGGTATCGAAAGGCGGATCTTTGCGCATCAGGATCACGTCCAGATCTTGCAACGCCAGATCCTGTTCGGCTGCAAAGCTGAACCAGCTCTCTTTATCTTCTTTTACGCTCAACAGGCGCGTACGGGCGCGACCATCACCGGCGTGCAGATAGAGATCGTTCATCTCCATGTAATGCAGTTCCCAACCGCGGCGCTGTGCTTCGAGCAGCATGGCGAAGCTGGTGTCTTTCTTGATATTGATGGAGGTAATAGGATCCATCACGATGCCGAGCTTAATCATTTTCTCTCCTTACGAGCCGGTATTAACAGGCTCTTAGCCCAGGTCGCCGAAACGGACCTGCAAAGCGGTAATTGCGGTAAGCGCTGTGGTTTCTGTACGCAAAACGCGTGGCCCCAGCAGAATATCAGTAAATCCGTAACCTGTAGTCATGGCGATTTCTTCGGCGGATAGCCCGCCTTCCGGCCCAATCAACAGACGAACGTGGTCCACCGGCAGCGGTAGCGTGTTTATGCTCTGGCTGGCTCGTGGGTGCAGGTTCAGCTTCAGGCTGCCATCCTGCTCGGCGCACCAGGCTTCTAGCTGCATCGCTTCACGGATTTCCGGGATGCGGTTGCGGCCGCATTGCTCACAGGCGGCGATGGCAATTTTTTGCCACTGTTGCAGCTTTTTCGCCAAACGTTCGCCGTCCAGCTTAACGCCGCAGCGTTCGGAAAACAGCGGGGTAATCACGTTCACCCCCAGCTCAATGGATTTCTGAATGGTGAACTCCATCTTTTCGCCGCGCGAGATCACTTGGCCAAGATGCAAATTGAGTGGCGATTCGCGATCCTCAATCTGCCCGGCGCTGACGCGAACCAGGAGGTTCTTTTTATTCACCTGGGTGATTTCGGCGTCGAACACCTGATTGCTGCCATCGAACAGCTGCAACACCTGCCCAGCGCTCATACGCAGCACGCGGCCAACGTGGTTGGCGGCATCCTCGCTCAACGCGATTTCGGCATTGGCGCTTAAAAGGTCTGGATGGTAAATGCGGGGTATACGCATAGTGATTATCAGATCCTGGCTCGATGAAACGGCGCTGCCAGCGGGCAGCGCGAAAGCTCTATAGTAGGTCAGCCTTTTCGCTGCTGACAAGCTTGTTGAATATAAGGGTTATGGTTGCCCTGGATCTGTGCGATGCGTGCTTCTCGCGTACATTCCCAGGTGGTTGCCGGGTATTGGCGGCTCCAGGCTTCAAACAGTTGGGTTTGTTGACGCGAGAGCTGTAATTGATAGCGATCGCGCATATAAAAGTAGGTACGGGCAATGGCACCGCGCGCTCGTGCCGGTGGCTCGGCCTGTTTGTTTTTGAAATCCACTTTCATTGGGCACTGGCCATACTGGCCTTCACCGCCGCGCCATTGACTGTACATGAAGTTGTTGCGATCGCCATTCACTTCGCCAATAGCGGGTTGCAGGTTATGCAGATCAGTTTCTATCTGGCGGTAAAGCGGGTCTTTGTTGCAATTTTTACGCCCGCCGTCTTGCCAGCACTGCAACTGGTGGCCGAACTGCCAGGCCGGGACTACGTGTTCCCATTCAATGCGTTCGGCGCGCTGGGCACTTTTACGCACCTGATATCCGCAGCTGTTGAGGTCGGGAATACCTTTTTTGCCCTGCCAGTCGATCTTGCAGCCACAATAGAAACTGCCGGGGGCATCCTGATTGATCTTGACTGCTGCGGCTTTGGCTTGGGTGAAGTTATTAATTTGCGCCAGCGCGCTGCCTGAGGAAATCAAGACCACCATAAATAAAATTTTGCGAAGCATATTCCAAAAACACCTGAAAGCGGAAAAGCGGGCAGGGTAACGGAAGTAACCAGTGGGCGCAAATGGTGATAACGGCTTGTTCCAGGAAGGTATCAGATTGTCTATTAACGGTTTTCGTTAAGCAGAGAGCGCAGTTTTTCGCCGCATTGACGGCAACGATACTCACTCTCGCCGCGTAACACGCGATTATGGCGACGCACGGTTAACTGGTGCTGCTGACAGGCGCACTGATAGGGGAAGGTTTTGCTCTGTACCGAGCTGATTTCAAACTGATGGGTACGGCTGGCGGGCACTTGCAGCACGTTTTCCATCATCCAGCGCCATTCGCGGCCATGCGGTGGCACACGGCCAAACTGGCGAAATACCAGCAGATGGGCCAGTTCATGGGGCACAACTTCGTCGATAAACGGCTGCTGGTTTTCGATCAGCAAGACCGGGTTAAGGCGGATTTCCCAGGCTTGCAGCCAGGCAGTACCCGCGCTGGTGCCGCGTTGCTGGTAGACGATCTTCGGCTCAGGGAATTCGATAGCAAAATGCTGGCATGCCAGCTGCAGTTTGGCCCGCAGGCAGCGCATCACTGCTTGTTGCAGCGCAATAGGGATTCTTACTCTGTTCATTGTGGTTAGCTTAAGCAATGGCGTAACGGCTGGCAACTGTAGAACCTGTTAAGCCGTTATTTCCCCACAATGATAACCCGATCGACCCGTGTGGATTGTAATCAATGTGTTAACTGCGGGATAATAAAGCGTGCAGGATGAGTCTGTACCCGCAGTGCTCACCGGATAAAGTCAGAAAAGCGCCCGTAGTCATAATTCCCTACGTTAATAAAGGTATAGCGGCGGTTTTGCGATTTGGCGCAATAACTTACTACCTAAAAATACGTAAGGTGTGGGAAGTTTTTTTGACGCAGCGCGCCCGAGTACGCTGAGTGAGTGTGAATTTAACGCAGCTGATGTTGCAAGTGAGAGATTAATGTCGAATAAACCGTTCCATTATCAAGATCCGTTCCCGCTGAAGAAAGACGATACCGAATATTATCTGCTAAGCCGTGAGCACGTTTCTGTCGGCGAGTTTGAAGGCCAGGAAATCCTCAAAGTTGCCCCGCAAGCCCTGACCCTCCTCGCCCAACACGCTTTCCACGATGCTTCATTTATGCTGCGCCCAGCGCACCAACAGCAGGTAGCGGATATCCTCAGCGATCCCGAAGCCAGTGAAAACGACAAGTACGTTGCGCTGCAATTTTTACGTAACTCAGAGATCGCCGCCAAGGGGATTTTGCCAACCTGCCAGGATACCGGCACTGCGATTATCGTCGGCAAAAAAGGCCAACGCGTCTGGACCGGCGGTAGTGATGAAGAAGCTTTGTCGCGCGGGGTGTACAACACCTTTATCGAAGATAACCTGCGTTATTCGCAAAACGCCGCGTTGGATATGTATAAAGAGGTCAATACCGGCAGCAACCTGCCAGCGCAGATCGATCTCTACAGCGTGGATGGCGAAGAGTATAAATTCCTGTGCATAGCTAAAGGCGGTGGCTCGGCCAACAAGACCTATCTGTATCAGGAAACCAAAGCGCTGCTGTCACCGGGTAAACTGAAAGATTATCTGGTGGATAAAATGCGTACGCTCGGTACCGCCGCTTGCCCGCCGTACCACGTCGCCTTTGTGATCGGCGGTACTTCGGCTGAAGCGACGCTGAAAACTGTGAAACTGGCTTCGACCAAATACTACGATGGCCTGCCAACCGAAGGTAATGAACACGGTCAGGCGTTCCGCGATGTGGCGTTGGAACAGGAACTGCTGAAAGAAGCGCAAAACCTGGGGTTGGGGGCTCAGTTTGGCGGTAAATACTTCGCGCATGACGTGCGTGTGGTGCGCCTGCCGCGCCACGGTGCCTCCTGCCCGGTCGGCATGGGGGTTTCCTGCTCGGCTGATCGCAATATCAAAGGCAAGATCAACCGCGAAGGGATCTGGCTGGAGAAACTGGAGCACAACCCAGGCAAATTTATTCCGCAGGAACTGCGTCAGGCTGGCGAAGGGGAAGCGGTCAAGATCGATCTTAACCGCCCGATGGCCGAGATCCTTAAGCAACTGTCGCAGTATCCGGTCTCGACCCGTCTTTCTCTCAGCGGAACCATCATTGTTGGGCGCGATATTGCGCACGCCAAACTGAAAGAACGCCTGGATCGCGGTGAGGGTTTGCCACAGTACGTGAAAGATCACCCGATCTACTACGCGGGCCCGGCCAAAACCCCAGAAGGCTACGCTTCCGGTTCGTTGGGGCCAACCACGGCAGGCCGTATGGATTCGTACGTCGATCTGTTGCAGTCGCACGGTGGCAGCATGATCATGCTGGCCAAAGGCAACCGCAGCCAGCAGGTGACTGATGCCTGCCATAAACACGGTGGGTTCTACCTCGGCAGCATCGGCGGCCCGGCCGCAGTATTGGCGCAGCAGAGCATCAAGAGCCTGGAGTGTGTGGAATATCCTGAACTGGGGATGGAAGCGATCTGGAAGATTGAAGTGGAAGATTTCCCGGCCTTTATCCTGGTGGATGATAAGGGTAATGACTTCTTCCAGAAGATCCAGGAATCGCAGTGTGCACGCTGTGTGAAGTAACTCTTTCCTGATAAGGCCCCCTGAAAAGGGGGCTATAAACCGTTATAACGCGTATTCGCCCCTACCATCTATCTAAATTAATAATCACCTTTCACGTTTATTAAATAGAATAAAATATCTTTTGATCTGATTCTTTTTGTTTATATTTCTGTGAAAATAAAAATACATAAATACATCTGTTTGTGTTTGTCACTGAAATAAAACTAATATGCTGGCATGTATATCTCATGATTCTTTGAGCGTACATATGAAAAAGAACTGAAGTAAACGGTATATTCATAGCCATTCCCAAAATGGTGGGGTTTCTGGTTAAGACCCGCTTGGCGGCTCAAAATTTTACTTTCTGTTTTTTTACGAGGTTTTTTCATGAAGATATCGGCCAAATTGAGCGTATTATCGGTCATTATGGGGATAACAATGTTAGTGCATTCCCCTTTGTATGCTAATGATGCAGTAAAAATTTATAAGTATTCGCTGTCAGATGGGGCAGATATTTGTTTTAAAAAGATTAAAGAAAAACTTGGCGAAGAGACAAAAGTTTCAACGATAAGCTCGTTTTTTGCTTCTGGCAGTGAAATCGATCCTCGTAGTGCTAACAGGCCACAAGGTGTGATGACAACTTGTACCGTCTCTTATCAGAACCCGGAAAACTCGAAGAGATTGTTGAGTATGAGCATGGATACCAGAACTGGCGAGTTTAAAAAACCTCTTCAGGTGGAGATCCACGTGAGCGGCGACTCATCAAAATTCGATTTAAATAATTATTTGATCGCTCTTGATAAGGTGAATCTCTCGCCTCTTCCTGCGTTCATGGAGAGTCAGGAGAAAAATTTGAGTGCGCATTACTCAAAATTTGCATGGACCGGTGTACGTTTAAGCTCACCAGGAACCTTTAGTAATAAGCACCTGTTGCGTGTTGATGTTGCAGGGCGTCTTGCCGTTAATGACATTAAAGATAGTGGTTATGCTGAGTTTTCGGTTGATGGCAAGAAAGTGATCAAAAATCGTTTAATCAAATAGAGCCATATTCTGTTAATAAAAGAAAAGGCGGTAACGCCAAGAGAAGAAAACGGGCTCACGAGTGTGGGCCCGTTAAACGCTGATAATATCAACGAGTTGTTGCGCTTGCTGCCCGTTGGCTACGCTGCTTGATAAAGTAACCGATACCAAGAATGGCAACCCAAGCTGGGATCAGCAGGACGGAAATCTGGATGCCTGGCGTAAAGTACATGATCACCAGAATCCCAAACAAAAACGCCAGACACAGATAGTTGCTGAACGGATACCAGAAGGCTTTGAACTTCGGTTGCACCCCTTCACGGTTTTTGGCCGCGCGGAATTTCAGGTGCGCCAGGCTGATCATCGCCCAGTTGATCACCAGAGCAGAGACCACCAGAGCCATCAGCAGTTCGAAAGCACGGCCTGGGATCAGGTAGTTAATCAGCACGCACAGCGCGGTGGCCAGCGAAGAAAGACCGATGGCAATGACGGGAACGCCGCGACCATCCACTTTCAGCAAGGCTTTCGGGCCATTGCCCTGTTTTGCCAGGCCGTACAGCATGCGGCTGTTGCAGTAGACGCAGCTGTTATACACCGACAGTGCCGCTGTCAGCACCACGATGTTCAGCACGGTGGCCACCAGGTTGCTATTCAGTGCGTGGAAGATCAGCACAAACGGGCTGCCGCCTTCTACCACTTTACCCCACGGATAGAGTGACAGCAGAATGGTCAGTGAACCGATATAGAACAGCAGAATACGGTAAATCACCTGATTGGTGGCTTTTGGAATGCTGGTTTCCGGGTGATCGGCTTCGGCTGCGGTGATACCCACCAGTTCCAGCCCACCGAAGGAGAACATGATCACCGCCATTGCCATCAGCAGCCCCATAGTGCCGTTCGGGAAGAATCCACCTTGCGCCCACAGGTTGGTGATGGTGGCTTCCGGGCCGCCCATACCGCTGAACAGCAGGTAGGCACCAAACACGATCATGCCGATAATCGCCACCACTTTGATAATGGCGAACCAGAATTCCATTTCTCCATACACTTTCACGTTGGACAGGTTAATGGCATTGATGGCGAGGAAGAACACCGCAGCGGAGACCCAGGTCGGGATTTCTGGCCACCAGTACTGCACGTAGATACCGACGGCGGTCAGTTCTGCCATCGCTACCAGCACATACAGCACCCAATAGTTCCAGCCTGACGCGAAGCCAGCAAAACTTCCCCAGTACTTATAGGCAAAGTGGCTGAAGGAGCCGGCAACCGGCTCTTCTACGACCATTTCACCCAACTGACGCATGATCAGGAAGGCAATAAAACCGCCAATCGCATAGCCAAGAATGACCGATGGACCGGCCATTTTTATTGTTTGAGCGATACCGAGGAATAATCCGGTACCGATAGCGCCACCTAAGGCAATGAGCTGAATATGGCGGTTTTTCAAGCCGCGTTTCAGCTGATCGCCATGTTGTTGACCATCCATCAATAAACCCTCTGTTGTTGCATAACTCTCACGGCTGTAAAGCAATGATTACGATGTGTGTTATTTTTTGTTTACGGTGTTATCGCGATTAATTCCACGGAGCCGCTACCGTTTGGCAAAGAATAATGATAAGCGACAAGGTTTGCACCTGCTTTGTTGTGTGAGTGATTAAGATTGCAGCAGTTTAGGCAACAAAATGCGGGCTGTGTGACGAGGGAAGTGGTTTCGTGCGTGAAGTAAGCAATAAATCACATAAAGCGCAAAAATAGTCATTTTGCTTGTTGAAATAATGGACGCTCAACCGCGTTTGTTGTGGCTGAAATCAGCCACGCCCCGCAGTTTAATCATCGCCTAATCAGGGCTGATGATCGCCTAACCAGAGGTTTCACAAACGTTAAATTCGCCATCTACCTCGTAAATGGTATTACCAAGATTGCGTTATCAGCATGCAGCAGCCTAGAGGCTGAGTTGTTAAAATGTGCGGGAAACCATGATTTCAATCAAGGCCTATATGGACAGCAGGTGAATACTTTGTTACTTTACCGTCACGTTTTTGAAATTGGTATTACCAATTGACTACGCGCCATTCGCAGAGAAGAAATCACTCATGGCCTACAGCAAAATCCGCCAACCCAAGTTGTCAGACGTCATCGAGCAGCAGCTTGAATATCTGATCCTCGAGGGCACGTTGCGTCCAGGCGAAAAACTGCCTCCGGAGCGCGAATTGGCGAAACAATTTGATGTTTCCCGCCCTTCTCTGAGAGAGGCAATCCAGCGCCTTGAAGCCAAAGGACTGCTCCTGCGCCGTCAGGGCGGTGGCACCTTTGTACAAACTAATCTGTGGCAGAGCTTCAGCGATCCGCTGGCTGAACTGTTGGCTAACCATCCCGAATCACAATTCGATCTGCTCGAAACCCGTCATGCCCTCGAAGGTATCGCCGCCTATTACGCAGCGCTGCGCGGCACTGACGAAGATCTGGCGCGCATCCGCGATTGCCACCATGTGATTCAGCAGGCTCAGGATAGCGGCGATCTCGACGCCGAAGCCGATGCGGTGATGCAGTATCAAATCGCCGTCACCGAAGCTGCCCATAACGTTGTGTTACTGCACCTGCTGCGCTGCATGGGGCCGATGCTGGAACAGAACGTCCGTCAGAACTTTGAATTGCTCTACTCGCGCCGTGAAATGTTGGCAAAGGTGAGCAGCCATCGCGCCGGGATTTTTGAGGCGATTGTGGCACGCGAGCCGGAAAAGGCCCGTGAAGCCTCGCATCGCCATTTGGCGTTTATCGAGGAAATTTTGCTGGATCTCAGCAGAGAACATACCCGGCGCGACAGATCGCTTCGGCGTCTCCAGCAACGCAAGGATTAAGAGTGGTTCTCCTCAAGGCACACCAGCTTGGTGAGATGAAGCTCGGAGTGCTTAGTTAAGTACTTAAGCGGCAACTAAACTGATGAGCCTGTCTTCGTGTGTTTTGCTTCAGAATGCAGGAAGACAGGCTCCAAACAAACCATTAGACAGATAAGGAATACCACCATGTCAGAACGTTTAAACAATGACGTGGATCCGATCGAAACCCGCGACTGGCTGCAGGCGATCGAATCGGTCATCCGTGAAGAGGGTGTTGAGCGAGCTCAGTTTCTGATTGATCAGGTTCTGGGAGAAGCGCGCAAAGGCGGTGTGAAGGTTGCAGCAGGCTCGGCAGCCAATAACTACGTCAACACCATCGCGGTAGAAGACGAACCTGAATACCCAGGTAATCTGGATCTGGAACGCCGCATTCGTTCAGCGATCCGCTGGAACGCCGTGATGACCGTGCTGCGTGCGTCCAAAAAAGATCTGGATCTGGGCGGCCACATGGCTTCCTTCCAGTCTTCCGCGACCTTCTATGAAGTCTGCTTCAACCACTTCTTCCGTGCGCGCAACGAGAAAGACGGCGGCGATCTGGTGTATTTCCAGGGCCACATCTCTCCAGGCGTTTATGCACGTGCCTTCCTTGAAGGCCGCCTGACCGAAGAACAAATGAATAACTTCCGTCAGGAAGTTCACGGCAAAGGCCTGTCTTCTTACCCGCATCCAAAACTGATGCCGGAATTCTGGCAGTTCCCGACCGTTTCCATGGGCCTGGGCCCAATCAGCGCCATCTATCAGGCCAAGTTCCTCAAATATCTGGAACACCGTGGCCTGAAAGACACCTCTGGCCAGACCGTGTATGCCTTCCTGGGCGACGGCGAGATGGACGAACCGGAATCCAAAGGGGCGATCACTATCGCTACCCGCGAGAAGTTGGACAACCTGGTGTTCGTCATCAACTGTAACCTGCAACGCCTGGACGGCCCGGTTACCGGTAACGGCAAGATCATCAATGAGCTGGAAGGCATCTTCGCCGGTGCTGGCTGGCAGGTACTGAAAGTGATCTGGGGCGGCCGTTGGGATGAACTGCTGCGTAAAGACACCAGCGGTAAGCTGGTGCAGTTGATGGGTGAAACGCTGGACGGCGACTATCAGACCTTCAAATCCAAAGACGGCGCTTACGTGCGTGAGCACTTCTTCGGCCGTTACCCGGAAACCGCCGCGTTGGTGAAAGACATGACCGACGACGAAATCTGGGCACTGAACCGTGGTGGTCACGATCCGAAGAAAGTCTACGCCGCACTGAAAAAAGCGCAGGAAACCAAAGGTAAAGCGACCGTGATCCTGGCCCATACCATCAAAGGTTACGGCATGGGTGAAACGGCGGAAGGTAAAAACATCGCTCACCAGGTGAAGAAAATGAACATGGAAGGGGTTCATCACTTCCGCGATCGTTTCAATGTGCCGGTTGCCGATGCGGATATCGAAAAGCTGCCACTGATTACCTTCGATAAAGATTCTGAAGAATACAAATATCTGCACGAACGCCGTCAGGCGCTGCATGGCTATGTGCCAACCCGCTTGCCTGCGTTCACTCAGAAGCTGGAAATGCCCGCGCTGGCAGATTTCAACTCCCTGTTGGAAGAGCAGAATAAAGAAATTTCTACCACCATCGCCTTCGTGCGTGCCCTCAACGTGATGCTGAAGAACCCGTCGATCAAAGATCGCCTGGTGCCAATCATTGCCGACGAAGCGCGTACCTTCGGGATGGAAGGTCTGTTCCGCCAGATCGGTATCTACAGCCCGAACGGCCAGCAGTACACCCCGCAGGACCGTGAGCAGGTGGCGTACTACAAAGAAGACGAGAAAGGCCAGATCCTGCAGGAAGGGATCAACGAACTGGGCGCCGCTTCTTCATGGCTGGCCGCAGCAACGTCCTACAGCACCAACGATCTGCCAATGATCCCGTTCTACATCTACTACTCGATGTTCGGGTTCCAGCGTATCGGTGACCTGTGCTGGTTGGCCGGTGACCAACAGGCGCGTGGCTTCCTGATCGGCGGGACTTCAGGCCGTACTACCCTGAACGGCGAAGGCTTGCAGCACGAAGATGGCCATAGCCATATTCAGTCGCTGACTATCCCTAACTGCATCTCTTACGATCCGGCTTACGCGTATGAAGTGGCGGTGATCATGCATGACGGCCTGGTACGTATGTACGGCGATGCGCAGGAAAACGTCTACTACTACCTGACTACGCTGAACGAAAACTACCATATGCCTGCGATGCCACAGGGCGCAGAAGAGGGTATCCGTAAGGGTATCTACAAGCTGGAAACGCTGGCAGGCAGCAAAGGTAAAGTGCAGTTGCTGGGCTCTGGCTCGATCCTGCGTCACGTGCGTGAAGCCGCACAGATCCTGGCGAAAGACTACGGCGTGGGCTCTGACACCTACAGCGTGACTTCCTTCACCGAACTGGCGCGTGATGGCCAGGACTGTGAGCGTTGGAACATGCTGCACCCAACCGAAACCCCGCGCGTACCTTACATCGCTCAGGTGATGAACGATGCGCCGGCGGTGGCGTCTACCGATTACATGAAACTGTTCGCAGAACAGGTTCGTACTTACGTTCCTGCCAGCGATTATCGCGTACTGGGTACAGATGGTTTCGGTCGTTCTGACAGCCGTGAAAATCTGCGTCACCACTTTGAAGTTGATGCTTCTTACGTGGTGGTTGCTGCACTGGGTGAACTGGCCAAACGCGGTGAGATTGAAGCTTCTGTGGTCGCTGATGCAATTAAGAAATTCGACATCAACCCAGAAAAAGTCAACCCACGTCTGGCATAAGAGGTAAATAGAATGTCTATCGAAATCAAAGTGCCGGACATCGGTGCAGACGAAGTTGAAATCACCGAGATCCTGGTGAAGGTTGGCGATAAAGTGGCCGTTGAGCAATCGCTGATCACCGTGGAAGGCGACAAAGCCTCCATGGAAGTGCCATCCCCGCAGGCGGGCGTGGTGAAAGAGATCAAAGTTGCCGTGGGTGACAAAACCGAAACCGGCAAGCTGCTGATGATTTTTGAAGCAGAAGGTGCAGCAGCACCTGCGGCCAAGGTGGAAGAAAAAGCCGCTGCGGCTCCGGTAGCCGCTGCCGCCAGCGCAGCCAAAGAGGTTGAAGTACCGGACATCGGCGCTGACGAAGTTGAAGTCACCGAGATCCTGGTGAAAGTGGGCGATACCGTTGCTGCTGAGCAGTCGCTGATCACCGTAGAAGGCGATAAAGCGTCTATGGAAGTGCCAGCGCCGTTTGCAGGCACCGTGAAAGAGATCAAAATCAGCACTGGCGCTAAAGTGAAAACCGGCTCGCTGATCATGGTGTTTGAAGTGGTTGGCTCCACCCCAGCAGCGCCTGTGGTTGCCGCTCCGGCCGCTAGCACAGTTAAAAACGTTGAAGTGCCAGATATTGGTGGTGACGAAGTCGAAGTGACCGAAGTGATGGTGAAAGTAGGCGATAAAGTTGCCGCTGAGCAGTCACTGATCACCGTTGAAGGTGATAAAGCTTCGATGGAAGTCCCAGCTCCGTTCGCTGGCACCGTGAAAGAGATCAAAATCAGCACTGGCGCTAAAGTGAAAACTGGCTCGCTGATTATGGTGTTCGAAGTGGAAGGTGCTGCACCTGCCGCTGCTCCAGCTCAAAAAGCAGAAGCCGCACCGGCTACGGCCAAGCAGGAAGCGCCAGCCGCAGCTCCGGCTGCTGCCGCAGGTAAGAACGAGTTCGCTGAGAACGATGCTTACGTTCACGCAACACCGGTCATCCGCCGCCTGGCGCGTGAGTTCGGCGTAAACCTGGCGAAAGTGAAAGGTACCGGTCGTAAAGGCCGTATTCTGCGCGAAGACGTTCAGGCTTATGTGAAAGACGCGGTTAAACGTGCCGAAGCCGCTCCAGCGGCAACCGGTGGTGGCCTGCCAGGCATGCTGCCATGGCCGAAGGTGGACTTCAGCAAGTTTGGTGAGATCGAAGAAGTTGAACTGGGCCGCATCCAGAAAATCTCTGGTGCCAACCTGAGCCGCAACTGGGTGATGATCCCGCACGTGACTCACTTCGACAAAACAGATATCACCGATCTGGAAGCGTTCCGTAAGCAGCAGAACGAAGAAGCGGCCAAGCGTAAGCTGGACGTGAAGTTCACCCCGGTGGTGTTCATCATGAAAGCCGTTGCAGCCGCTTTGGAGCAGATGCCGCGTTTCAACAGCTCGCTGTCCGAAGATGCTCAGAAGCTGACGCTGAAAAAATACATCAACATCGGTGTGGCGGTTGATACGCCAAATGGTCTGGTGGTGCCGGTGTTCAAAGATGTGAACAAGAAAAGCATCACAGAGCTGTCTCGCGAACTGATGACGATCTCCAAAAAAGCGCGTGACGGTAAGCTGACCGCAGGAGAAATGCAGGGCGGTTGCTTCACCATCTCCAGCCTGGGCGGGATCGGGACAACCCACTTTGCGCCGATTGTTAACGCACCGGAAGTGGCGATCTTGGGCGTTTCCAAGTCTGCTATCGAGCCGGTCTGGAACGGTAAAGAGTTCACGCCGCGCTTGATGATGCCGATGTCGCTCTCCTTCGACCACCGTGTGATTGACGGTGCCGATGGTGCGCGCTTTATCACCATTATCAACAATATGCTGGCTGACATTCGCCGTCTGGTGATGTAATTGTGTAGGGGCGCTCTGGTAGCGCCCCTGCCGATCCTACTACCGGTTTTGTCGGGTTGTTGCATGACTCGACAGAATTGTTGGGACACGGGTCACCCGAACATGCTTTGCAGACTATTAACAATTCTGTAAACTGCTCGCGGTGTAAGCGTCCCGGTGGATGAAGGGCGTTATGAGATTGATTAATAATATACCCAATGGATTTCACGTTGCAGCTAGGCGGCAAGTTCGCGACAAATCGGTTGCTAACCGATTTGAACAGCGCTAGCGCTGGCCCGAAGGGGGAGCCTCAGTCATGAGGCTTATAATCCCTAGGAGCTTACATAAGTAAGTGACTGGGGTGAGCGAATGAAGCCAACAATGCTGCGACTTGAAAGACGAAGGGTATAAAAATGACGTCTGACCCGCCGGACAAACAATTAAGAGGTCATGATGAGTACTGAAATTAAAACTCAGGTCGTGGTACTTGGGGCGGGCCCGGCAGGTTACTCTGCTGCCTTTCGTTGCGCTGACTTAGGTCTTGAAACCGTTCTGGTAGAGCGTTATGCCACTTTGGGTGGGGTTTGCCTGAACGTGGGTTGTATCCCTTCCAAAGCACTGCTGCACGTTGCCAAAGTGATCGAAGAAGCCAAAGCGCTGGCTGAGCACGGCATCGTTTTCGGTGAACCGAAAACTGACATCGACAAAGTGCGTATCTGGAAAGAAAAAGTCATCAATCAACTGACCGGCGGTCTGGCTGGGATGGCTAAAGGCCGTAAAGTGAAAGTGGTCAATGGCCAAGGTAAATTCACTGGCGCTAATACTCTGGTTGTTGAAGGCGAAAATGGGGCTACTACCATTAACTTCGACAACGCTATCATTGCTGCGGGCTCCCGCCCGATCCAATTGCCATTTATTCCTCATGAAGATCCACGCGTGTGGGACTCCACCGACGCACTGGCGCTGAAAACCGTTCCAGAGCGTTTGCTGGTGATGGGCGGCGGTATCATCGGCCTGGAAATGGGTACCGTATACCATGCGCTGGGTTCCAAGATCGATGTGGTTGAAATGGCCGATCAGGTGATTCCAGCCGCTGATAAAGACGTGGTGAAAGTCTTCACCAAGCGCATCAGCAAGCAGTTTAACCTGATGCTGGAAACCAAAGTGACGGCGGTAGAGGCCAAAGAAGACGGCATCTACGTCACGATGGAAGGCAAAAAAGCTCCGGCAGAACCACAGCGTTACGACGCCGTGCTGGTGGCGATTGGCCGTGTGCCAAACGGTAAACTGCTGGATGCTGGCAAAGCCGGTGTGGAAGTTGACGAGCGTGGCTTTATCCATGTCGACAAGCAACTGCGCACCAACATGTCCCACATCTTTGCTATCGGCGACATCGTGGGTCAGCCAATGCTGGCGCACAAAGGTGTGCATGAAGGCCACGTTGCCGCTGAAGTTATCGCTGGCATGAAGCATTACTTCGATCCAAAAGTCATCCCGTCCATCGCTTACACCGAGCCAGAAGTGGCATGGGTTGGCTTGACCGAGAAAGAAGCGAAAGAGAAAGGCATCAGCTACGAAACCTCCACCTTCCCGTGGGCGGCTTCCGGCCGTGCTATCGCTTCTGATTGTGCAGACGGCATGACCAAACTGATCTTCGACAAAGAAACTCACCGTATCATCGGTGGTGCGATTGTCGGCACCAACGGCGGCGAGCTGCTGGGTGAGATCGGCTTGGCAATCGAGATGGGTTGTGACGCAGAGGATATCGCTCTGACTATCCATGCTCACCCAACGCTGCATGAATCAGTCGGCCTGGCCGCTGAGATCTACGAAGGCAGTATCACCGATCTGCCAAACCCGAAAGCCAAGAAAAAGTAATTCTTCCGGCTTGAAGGGTTGATAGGCGGCTCCTGAAAAGGGGCCGTTTTTATTGGGCCAAATAAAAGGCCGCTTTGAAAAGCGGCCAGTAGCTTACTTGTTCTGGATTATGACGTTGAAGTTGAGATGGTTGCCAGAAACTGACCAGCCGCCATTACTGACCCCAAACGCTGAACCCAGTACAATGAGCAGGATAAAGAAAGAACTCCTTTTCATTGCGCGTTCCTTGTGGGACCACGACCACCGCGACTTCACCGGGAAAGCCCCGGTGGAACAAGCACTTGGTAGTGCTAGTATCGCAGTAGTTGCAGCACTGTTCTCAAGCCCGATGATCGGCTGCTAAACCGACAGAACAGACCCGAAGTCAGGGTACATAAAAAACAGATTCTTTACATCCGGCTGGTTGATTTTTTAACCAACTTTACGCACAATGTTGCTGCTTGGTAGTGCTTGTATCGTTTCTGACGATGTA
This sequence comes from Serratia sp. HNCC26DJ206, assembly GCF_057180605.1. Classification (NCBI taxonomy): domain Bacteria; kingdom Pseudomonadati; phylum Pseudomonadota; class Gammaproteobacteria; order Enterobacterales; family Yersiniaceae; genus Serratia; species Serratia sp. HNCC26DJ206. The sequence goes on along the minus strand of NZ_JBXUGP010000003.1, from coordinate 165,969 downwards.
AAAAATCCGTTCGGTGCCTGCTAACACCGTATGGATACAAAAGAACCGTCGTAATTGGCGGTTTTTTTGTATCTGCTGCTCGCAAATCTCCCCTCGACACAGTCAATAACCATTGTAAAAGTATGGCTGTTGTGTTGTTCTCATCTGGCTGAGCGTTTGGAACGTAACTAACGTCACGCCTGCGTTGTAGCCGATTACGCTGCGCTCAACGATTCAGCAAAGATTTAATGTTGCTTTTATGTGAACGAATTAACAAGCATTTCAGAACCTGATATGCTGGCTGAGCGGAACCGGGCACTGTACCTTACAGTCCAGGATATCGACAGCAGTGCCCCGTCAGGATTATGCCTTTCATATTTGAAGCCAAAACAGCGCAACTCGAACGATGAAGGGTATAAAACGCCAGGCACCATAAATGACAATGAGAGCGAGGAGAAAGTCGTGCTAGAAGAATACCGTAAGCACGTGGCCGAGCGTGCTGCAGAGGGCATCGTCCCTAAGCCATTAGATGCGACACAAATGGCGGCGCTGGTTGAATCATTAAAAAATCCGCCAAAAGGCGAAGAAGAATTTCTGTTAGACCTGCTGATTAACCGTGTACCACCTGGCGTCGACGAAGCCGCCTATGTCAAAGCAGGTTTCCTGGCTGCCATCGCCAAAGGCGAAGCCACATCCCCCTTGGTTACCCCCGAAAAAGCCGTTGAACTGTTAGGCACTATGCAGGGCGGCTATAACATTCATCCGCTGATTGACGCACTGGATAACGCCAAACTGGCACCGATTGCTGCCAAAGCGTTGTCCCACACGCTGTTAATGTTTGATAACTTCTACGACGTAGAAGAGAAAGCCAAAGCAGGCAACCCGCACGCCAAGCAGATCATGCAGTCTTGGGCCGATGCCGAATGGTATCTGTCACGTTCGCCGCTGGCAGAAAAGATCACCGTTACCGTGTTCAAAGTTACCGGTGAAACCAACACCGACGATCTGTCTCCGGCGCAGGATGCTTGGTCACGCCCGGATATCCCGCTGCACGCTCTGGCGATGCTGAAAAACGAACGTGACGGCATTACCCCCGATCAGCCGGGTAACGTTGGCCCGATCAAGCAGATCGAACAATTGAACAAAAAAGGCTTCCCGCTGGCCTACGTCGGTGACGTGGTCGGTACCGGTTCTTCCCGTAAATCCGCTACCAACTCGGTGCTCTGGTTTATGGGTGACGACATCCCTCACGTGCCGAACAAGCGCGCTGGTGGTGTGGTGCTGGGCGGTAAAATTGCGCCAATCTTCTTCAACACCATGGAAGATGCCGGTGCATTGCCGATCGAAGTGGACGTGTCCAATCTGAACATGGGTGATGTGATTGACATCTTCCCGTACAAAGGTGAAGTGCGTAACCATCAAACCGGCGTTCTATTGGCCAGCTTCGAGCTGAAAACCGACGTGCTGCTGGATGAAGTACGTGCCGGTGGCCGTATTCCGCTGATTATCGGCCGTGGCCTGACGACCAAAGCGCGTGAAGCGCTGGGCTTGCCGCACAGTGAAGTGTTCCGTATTGCCAAGCCGGTTGCGGCAAGCAACAAAGGCTTCTCGCTGGCGCAGAAAATGGTTGGCCGTGCCTGCGGCGTGGCGGGCGTGCGTCCTGGTGAATACTGTGAACCGAAGATGACCTCCGTGGGTTCACAGGATACCACCGGCCCGATGACCCGCGATGAGCTGAAAGATCTGGCTTGCCTGGGCTTCTCTGCCGATCTGGTGATGCAGTCATTCTGCCATACCGCCGCTTATCCTAAGCCGGTTGACGTGACTACCCATCACACTCTGCCAGACTTTATTATGAACCGCGGCGGTGTTTCACTGCGTCCTGGCGACGGTATTATCCACTCCTGGCTGAACCGCATGTTGCTGCCAGACACCGTCGGTACCGGTGGTGATTCTCATACCCGCTTCCCAATTGGGATTTCCTTCCCGGCGGGCTCCGGCCTGGTGGCGTTTGCTGCCGCGACCGGCGTGATGCCGCTGGATATGCCTGAATCGGTGCTGGTGCGCTTCAAGGGTAAAATGCAGCCGGGTATCACCCTGCGCGATCTGGTGCACGCCATCCCTTATTATGCGATCCAACAGGGCCTGCTGACGGTTGAGAAGAAAGGTAAGAAAAACATCTTCTCTGGCCGCATTCTGGAGATCGAAGGCCTGCCGGAGCTGAAAGTCGAGCAGGCATTCGAACTGGCGGACGCCTCTGCTGAGCGCTCTGCTGCCGGTTGTACCATTAAACTGGATAAAGCGCCGATCAAGGAGTATCTGAGCTCCAACGTCGTGATGCTGAAGTGGATGATTGCCGAAGGCTATGGCGATCGCCGTACGCTGGAACGCCGTATTCAGGGCATGGAAAAATGGCTGGCGGATCCGCAACTGCTGGAAGGCGACGCGGATGCAGAATACGCGGCAGTGATCGAAATCGATCTGGCCGATATCAAGCAGCCGATCCTCTGTGCACCTAACGATCCGGACGACGCGCGCCTGCTGTCTGATGTGGCCAACAGCAAGATCGATGAAGTGTTTATCGGTTCCTGCATGACCAACATCGGCCACTTCCGTGCGGCGGGTAAACTGCTGGATCAGCACAAAGGCCAACTGCCAACCCGCCTGTGGGTAGCACCGCCAACCAAGATGGATGCGGCTCAACTGACCGAAGAGGGCTACTACAGCGTCTTTGGCAAGAGCGGGGCGCGTATTGAGATCCCTGGCTGTTCACTGTGCATGGGCAACCAGGCACGCGTGGCCGATGGTGCAACCGTGGTCTCCACCTCGACGCGTAACTTCCCGAACCGCTTGGGGAATGGTGCTAACGTTTATCTGGCATCCGCAGAGCTGGCCGCAGTGGCATCGCTGCTTGGCCGTTTGCCAACCCCAGATGAATACCAGACCTACATGGCGCAGGTCGACAAGACGGCAGCGGATACCTATCGCTACCTGAATTTCGATCAACTGAGCCAGTACACTGAAAAAGCTGACGGTGTGATTTTCCAGACTGCGGTGTAATTCAGTAAGCGGTTTTAATATTAGCGGGGGCCTTTGGGTTCCCGTTTTTTTATTGGCTTGCTATCTCTGGAATTTATCGTTACTATCGCCGCGTTTTTTCCATTCACATTATGCAAAGGAGGTACATCATGAATTATCAAGCACTGTTTACCCTTTGCAGGTCGTATCCTCAGGCTTAATTTCCTGTTTTCCGCGTAGTCGTACAGGTATTGCTCTGGCTCCGGCCTGCCACATCCAAATTATATTAATTAATCATCAGGATTGGTTATGGGCAATATTATACGCTCCGTTGCGCCGCGAGTTTCATTGATCGCGTCGGAACACACCTGGATTGAAGGAAATGCAATCCAGCAATTAGAAATTACGGCTAAGCTGCCGGATATGGTACGCGTTGTCGGGATGCCCGATTTGCATCCAGGCCGCGGTTATCCCGTCGGTGCCGCTTTCTTTTCACAACATCGTTTTTATCCTGCGTTAATCGGTAATGATATCGGTTGCGGCATGTCGTTATGGCAAACAGATTTGAGCGCCATGAAACAGTCGTTGGATAAATTAGAAAAAAATCTGGGCAATATTGATGGCCCATTGGATGACGATAGCCTAAGCGATATTCCACCGGCACTGGCACCTTATGCACATAGCTTGGGAACCATCGGCGGAGGTAACCATTTTGCCGAGCTTTTACAGGTCGATGAAATCTATCAACCGGATGCCATCTCCGACAAAAAACGCCTGATGCTGCTGGTACACAGCGGCTCGCGGGGGTTGGGCCAAATGATATTGGAACAGCATGTTCGTGCTCATGGGCACCATGGCTTGCTGGAAAATAGCGAAGAGGCCGGGGATTATTTGCAACAGCATCAGCAGGCGCTGGATTTCGCCGCTTTCAATCGGCAATTGATTGCCGGGCGCATACTGAAACGTTTGCGCACTGCGGGTAATTGCCTGCTGGATATTCATCACAACCTGTTGGCACCCGCCAATATTGACGGTGTGCAGGGTTGGTTGCATCGTAAAGGTGCCACACCTTCAGATGAAGGGCTGGTGGTGATCCCGGGTTCACGCGGTGATTACAGCTATGTGGTTCAGCCATTGCCCGCCGCCAGCAGTCTGTTATCACTGGCACATGGTGCCGGGCGCAAATGGATGCGCACAGAGTGTAAAGATCGTTTATCTGCACGTTTTAGCGTGGAGCAGTTGGCCAGAACGCGTTTCGGCAGCAGAGTGATTTGCCGTGATCGGCAACTGATCTATCAGGAAGCGCCAGAAGCTTACAAACCTATCGATAGCGTGGTAGGCGCGTTGCAGCAGGCTGGATTAGTCACCCTGCTGGCTCGGCTGAAGCCGGTACTGACGTACAAAACCAGCGGAGGGCGGGAATGATTCTATTACAGATTTCTGCTGCCCATGGCCCCGATGAATGTTGTCTGGCGGTCAGTCTGGCGCTGCGGCAGTTTTACCAAGAGGCCCAGGCTATGCAGGTAGAACTGCACGAAGTTGAGCGGGAAAGTGGCCGCCTGGCGGGCACATTGCGCTCGGTGCTGCTGACGCTTAACGGTGAATTGGCTGAACAATTGGCCGATCGATGGTGTGGAACATTGCAATGGATCTGTGAAAGCCCGTGGCGTAAAGGGCGCGCCAGAAAGAACTGGTTTATCGGTGTCGCACGCTTTTCTCTGGCAACCATGCCAAAAGAAAGCGAGATTCGGTTTGAAACCTTGAAATCATCCGGCCCTGGCGGGCAACACGTGAATAAAACGGAATCGGCGATTCGTGCTACCCATCTTGCCAGTGGAATTAGCGTTAAGGTACAGACGGAGCGCAGCCAACATGCGAATAAACGTTTGGCATGTTTACTGATTGCGCACCGGCTGGAGCAACTCGAACAACAACAGTTGGATGAACAACGAGCCCAACGGCGCCTGTTTCATCATCAAATTGTTCGAGGGGCACCAGTACGTATTTTTAAAGGGAATGACTTTACGCCATCCCAATAATTAGCACTTTAACGGTGAGTAGTAATAAATAGCCTATCGACTGATGGAATAACCCGATAGGCTAATCAAAAAGAAGAAAAATAATGGATATGCAAAGAAAATATGGTCGAACGTACCATTATCCTTTCTCACCGGGGACCACCAGTGACGATCGGATCAACAAAGAATATTGGCAAGACATTAAGCTAATTAATTCATTAATACATACTGAGAAGCTTGACGGTGAAAATAACTGCCTGAATCAATATGGGGTATTCGCTCGTTCCCATGTTGCGCCGACGGTTTCTGCCTGGACGCGTCAGATCCGTCAGCGTTGGCAACAGATTAAAAACGATCTCGGCGATATTGAGCTGTTTGGCGAGAATTTATATGCCACACACTCTATCGAATATCGCGGGTTAGAACAGGACTTCTACTTATTCGCTGTTCGTTGCAAAGATATGTGGCTGAGCTGGGAAGAAGTGAGGTTCTATGCCGCATTATTTGATTTTGCCTGTGTGCCGGAGCTGACGCTTAGCGTTCAACGCCAGACAGAAACGGAATACCGAGCGGCCATCATTGAACAGGCAAACGAGGCGGGCTGTTTTGTACCGCATGATGTTCATACCGGTTTGCCCTGTACCATGGAAGGGATCGTCACACGTAATGCGGCTGAATTTCCGGTGGCTCAATTTCCCCATCACGTCTTTAAATACGTGCGTAAAAACCATGTGAAGACGGACCGTCACTGGAGGGTAAACTGGCAGCGAGCCCGTATGGCACATGAGTATCATCAGGAGGAAAGCCATGTGGTGCTTAAGTGAGGATAAACAGTGGGCCAGGCTAACTGAGAAATTTCGCTGGGTTGCTGATATGCATCAGGTGCCGCAAGATCCCAAGCACCATGCAGAGGGGGACGTTGCAATCCATACCCAACGCGTGCTGGCTGCACTGACCGGGGCAAAGGAATACATCGCGTTGCCTCCGCAGCAACAGGAACTGCTCTGGGCTGCCGCATTGCTGCACGATGTGGAAAAGCGCAGCACCACGCGTATTGAGGCTGATGGTTCGGTCACCTCGCCCAATCATGCCAAACGTGGTGAACTGACTACGCGCTCGATTTTGTATCGGGATATCGCTACACCGTTTCAACTGCGTGAACAGATTGCGGCTTTGGTGCGTTTTCATGGTTTACCGCTGTGGATCATGGGGCGTCCTTCGCCGGAGCGGGCGCTATTATCTGCCGCATTACGGCTGGATACACGGCTGTTGGCGATTCTGGCTCGGGCGGATGTCATGGGGCGTGACTGCGAAGATCAAGCCAGCTTGCTGGATAATATCGAGCTGTTCGAACTGTTTTGCCAGGAGCAGCAATGTTGGGGGCAGGTTCGTCCTTTTGCCAGTGATTACCAGCGTTATCATTATCTGACGCACCCGCAGGCCAGCGTCGATTTTGAACCTTACGAACAATTTCACAGTGAGGTGATCTTGCTTTGTGCATTGCCGGGGATGGGGAAGGATCGTTATATCGCGCAACATGCACCAGGGATGGAAATAATTAGCCTGGATGATATCCGCCGCCAGCACCGGCTGTCACCTACGGATAAAAACGCCACGGGTTGGGTCGTGCAGCAGGCCAAGCAACAGGCGAAAGCGCTGTTACGCCGGGGTGAACCCTTCGTATGGAATGCCACCAACATTACCCGGCAATTGCGCAGTCAATTGGTCGAACTGTTTACGGCCTATCGGGCAAAAGTGAAGATTGTTTATCTCGAAGTGCCCTATAAGCAGTGGTTGCAGCAAAATGCCGGGCGGGAGCACAGCGTGCCGATTAGCGCCATGGAACGTATGCTGAGCAAATTGGAGATTCCGCAGGTGGACGAAGCGCATGAAGTGGAGCTACAGATTCAGGATCTTAAATAAAGTTGCCGCCTACAAGTAACTCGAATTACTTTGGGTATATAATGCAATAAAATCATGTCATTAGCACTTTTCTCGTTACTCGGTGGCGCAAGGCGCCGACCAAGAACAGAGGGTGACTCATTGACGGGTATCTGCATCCAGTTATCCACTTTGCGAGCTTTCACTGAGACAGTCGCGAATTAACGTTTAAACTAATAAAAACGGCTCAGGAGGGCATGCTATGGATTACGAATTTCTGCGTGACGTTACCGGTCAGGTGGTGGTCAGATTTTCGATGGGGCATGAGGCCATCGGGCATTGGATCAACGAAGAGCTGAAAGGGGATTTTAACCTGCTGGATCGGATTGAGGCCGGTGCGGCAGAAGTCAAAGGCAGCGAGCGTCAGTGGCAGTTGGAAGGCCATGAATACACCCTGCTGATGGATGGTGAAGAAGTGATGATCCGTGCCAATCAGCTGGAGTTTGAAGGCGACGAAATGGAAGAGGGGATGAATTACTATGACGAAGAAAGCCTCTCTTTCTGCGGTGTAGAAGATTTCTTGGCGGTGCTGAAGGCGTATCGTTCCTTTATGCTGAATTACTGATCTCCCCTATTTAAAGAGGTGCTCTCTGCGGGGCATCTCTTTCACTTCACACCCGGCAATACCTTCAGACTGATTAAATAAAATCAAAAAATCATTTGGCTGATTTTTTAATCTGCGATCCAGCGCTCGTTTTGTCTTTTTTGATTCAATATAATCAATTTGATTGAAATAAATCAAATCGAGAGGGAAGGATGAAAATTAAGGCGGCAATAGAAAAGATCCCTGGAGGGATGATGGTTGTCCCGCTGGTGCTTGGCGCAATGATCAACACCTTTGCTCCCCAGGCGTTGCAGATCGGTGGCTTTACCACGGCATTGTTCAAGAACGGTGCGGCTCCGTTGATTGGCGCTTTCTTGCTGTGCATGGGGGCAGGGATCAGCTTCAAGGCGGCTCCGCAGGCGCTACTGCAAGGCGGTACGATCACGCTGACCAAATTGCTGGTCGCGATGGCGCTGGGATTAGGCGTTGAACATCTGTTTGGCACGGAAGGGATTTTTGGGCTCACTGGCTTGGCGATCATTGCCGCTATGAGTAACTCCAACGGTGGCCTCTATGCGGCGCTGGTGGGGGAGTTCGGTAATGAGCGCGATGTGGGGGCGATTTCGATTCTTTCTCTGAACGATGGACCATTCTTCACCATGATCGCTCTCGGTGCCGCAGGCATGGCGAACATCCCGATGATGGCGCTGGTGGCGGTACTGATCCCGCTGTTGGTGGGTATGCTGTTAGGAAATCTGGATCATCAGATGCGTGATTTCCTGACCAAAGGCGGCCCGATCCTGATCCCCTTCTTTGCATTTGCACTGGGGGCGGGGATCAACCTGGAAATGCTGTTGCAAGGCGGCGTTGCCGGGGTGCTGCTTGGCGTATTGACCACGTTTGTCGGCGGTTTCTTTAACATCAAGGCCGATCGGCTGGTGGGCGGTTCGGGGATTGCCGGTGCGGCGGCATCCAGTACCGCTGGTAATGCGGTGGCCACGCCGTTGGCGATTGCCCAGGCGGATCCTTCATTGGCCAGCGTGGCCGCAGCTGCTGCACCGCTGATCGCCGCTTCGGTGATTACCACCGCGATACTGACTCCGATTCTCACCTCCTGGGTAGCGAAGCGTAATGCCGCGAAGGGGACTACGGTGGAGAAAACGGCATGAAGATGATTGTGATCGCTGATGATTTTACCGGTGCCAATGACACCGGGGTGCAATTGGCAAAAAAGGGTGCGCGTACCGACGTGGTTCTCAATGGGTTACTTCGTTCCACACAGCGTACGGATGTGCTGGTGATCAACACGGAAAGCCGGGCACTCACTGCTGAAATGGCCAAGGCCAAGGTAACCGAAGCCTTGCGGCCCTATTGCCAAAGTGACACTCCGCCATTGGTCTATAAGAAGATCGACTCTACCTTTCGCGGTAACGTGGGGGCCGAAGTAGAAGCCGCCATGGTTGCCAGCGGTGCGCAACTGGCGATTGTTGCCGCCGCGATTCCTGCCGCAGGCCGGGTGACCCGCAATGGTCAATGCTGGGTTAATGGGGTGCCACTGGCAGAAACGGAGTTTGCCAGCGATCCGAAAACGCCGATTGTGTCTTCACACATCAAGACCTTGATTGAGTTGCAGAGCGATTATCCCGTTTATGAGTTGGACTTGCTGACGGTACGTGCTGGCAAGCTAGGTGCTGAATTACAAAAGATCGGCCAGGCAGGCCCAGCAATGGTGGTGGTTGATGCAGAAAATGATGGCGATCTGGCGCTGCTGGCACAGGCTACCTCGCAGCTCAGCGTGCGCTATTTACTGGTGGGGGCTGCCGGGTTAGCCAATGCGCTTCCTGCCAGTTGCTATCTTGCTGCTCGCCAGCGGTTGCCGGTGTTGGTGGTCGCGGGTTCGATGAGTGAGGCAACTCAGCAACAGATCCTGTTTGCAGCACAAGAAAAATTACTCGGCGTGGTAGAGGTTGATGTCGAAGGGTTACTGCAACCAGACCATCAGCACGCGCTTGATGCGATCATCCACCAGGCAGCAGCGATGCTGCGAGACAGACAACACTGCGTGTTGCGCACCTGTCGCGATGCTAATGCCCGCCAGATGATCGAACTGCTGTGTGAACGGCATCACCTCTCGCGCCAGCAGCTAGGCGACCGGATCAGCGAGGCATTAGGCGCGATCGCGCTGGCGATTATCAATCAGTCACAAATTGGTGGGTTATTCCTTACCGGCGGGGACATTGCGATTGCGGTTGCCAGAGCGCTGGGGGCAGAAGGATATCGCATCACCCATGAGGTGGCTCCTTGTGTCCCGTGCGGCACCTTTGTTAACAGCGAAATAGACGATCTGCCGGTGATCACCAAGGCGGGCGGGTTTGGCGGCGCGTCCACGCTGCGTGATGCACTTTATTTTATTGAGGAGATGTACAGTGGTAAATAACACGATTGCAGTCACCATGGGGGATCCGGCAGGCATTGGGCCAGAAATTATCATCAAGGCACTGTCTGAAGGGGAGTTGGCGGGAGCGCCTGCGATCGTGGTGGGCTGTCTGCAAACGTTGCAACGTATTCAGGCTTTGCGGATCGTGCCAAATGTGGAGTTAAAGCCGATCCAACGCGTTTCGGAGGCGCGCTTTGCACCCGGTGTGATCAACATTATTGATGAACCGCTGGAGGATCCCGCTGCGCTAATACCAGGGAAAGTGCAATCACAGGCGGGCGATCTGGCCTACCGCTGTGTAAAGCGTGCCACCGAACTGGCGATGGCTGGCGAAGTGAAGGCGATAGCCACGGCGCCCTTGAACAAAGAGGCACTGCATCTGGCTGGGCATCTCTATCCTGGTCATACCGAACTGTTGGCGCACCTGACCAACAGCCGGGATTACGCCATGGTGTTGTATACCGATAAACTGAAGGTTATTCATGTTTCTACGCACATTGCCCTGCGTAAATTCTTGGATACCTTGAATGCAGAACGCATTGAGACGGTGGTGGCGATGGCGAGCACTTTCCTCAAGCGTGTCGGTTATCAACAGCCACGTATTGCCGTCGCCGGAGTTAATCCACACGCGGGGGAAAACGGCCTGTTTGGTGATGAAGAGATCAAAATTGTCAGCCCTGCCATTGCTGCGGTAAAACAGCGTGGGATCGACGTTTATGGCCCATGCCCGCCGGATACCGTGTTTTTGCAGGCGTATGAGGGGCAATATGACATGGTGGTAGCGATGTACCACGATCAGGGCCATATCCCGCTTAAGCTGCTCGGGTTTTATGATGGGGTGAATATTACCGCCGGTTTGCCGTTTATTCGCACCTCCGCTGACCACGGCACTGCGTTTGATATTGCCTGGACAGGTAAAGCCAAGTCTGAGAGCATGGCGATCTCGATTAAACTGGCCACGCAGTTGGCATGATCAAACGGATGTTATGAAGCCACAAAGCCGTCAGAACCAGATTATGGAGTTCCTGAAAGCCCATAATCTGGTCACCGTTGAGCAACTGGTCAGCGCTATCGATGCTTCCCCAGCCACCATCCGGCGCGATCTGATCAAGCTGGATGAGCAAGGGATTATCAACCGCAGCCACGGCGGTGTGGCGCTCAACCGCTTTATTCCTGCACAACCCACCACCAACGAGAAGCAACTGCGTTATCCGCAGGAAAAACGTGCGATCGCCCGTCATGCTGTGACGATGATTAAGGCCGGCGACTCGCTGGTGCTGGATGCCGGAACCACCATGCTGGAATTGGCACGGCATTTAACCCATCTGCCGTTGCGGGTGATCACCGCCGATCTGCACATCGCCCTGTTTCTCTCGGGGTTCAAGCAGATAGAAGTGACGATTATCGGTGGCCGGATTGACGATAGCAGCCAGTCCTGTATTGGCGATCATGGGCGCAGATTATTGCGAGGGATTTACCCGGATATGGCTTTTGTCAGCTGCAACTCATGGAGCATGGAGAAAGGCATCACCACTCCCACCGAAGAGAAGGCGGGCCTGAAGCAGGATCTGATGGCTAATGCCCGGCAGCGCGTACTGTTGGCCGACAGCAGCAAATACGATGCTTACTCGTTATTCTGCGTGGCTCCGCTCAGTAACCTGACCGATATTGTGACCGATAAGGCCTTGCCGGCAGCAGCGCAACAGCAACTGGCTGATTTACCCTGTGGCTTGCATCTGGTGTGAAATACAGGGCAACGCCCGTTGCCCTGTACGCCTGAATTACAGAGGCGGAATATTCCGCCCGTAATAAATCTCCTGCATCTCTTTCCACAGCAGATCGGTGATCCTGTTACGTTCGGCGGCGCTGAGCTCTTCCGGTTTGGCATTGAACAGGTAGTGTTTCAGATCGAAATCCTTCAGCAGCATCTTGGTATGGAAAATGTTTTCCTGATACACGTTCACATCCATCATGTGGTACAGCGACTTCATATCTTCCGACATAAAGTTCTGGATCGAATTGATCTCATGATCGATGTAATGTTTTATGCCGTTCACGTCGCGGGTAAAGCCGCGTACGCGGTAATCCATGGTGACGATGTCGGATTCCAACTGGTGGATCAGGTAGTTCAGCGCCTTGAGCGGCGAAATTACCCCACAGGTAGAGACTTCAATATCGGCGCGGAAGGTGCACAGGCCGCCTTCGGGATGGCTTTCCGGGTAGGTATGAACGCAGATGTGGCTTTTATCCAGATGCGCGACCACCGTTTTCGGCAGCGGGCCGGGGTGTTCCGAGGTATCGACATCTTTAGGGTCGACCGGCTCCTCGCTCACCAGAATAGTGACGCTGGCACCCTGCGGTTCATAATCCTGACGCGCGATATTCAGAATATTGGCACCAATGATCGAGCAGGTTTCGCTGAGGATCTCGGTCAGGCGGTTGGCGTTGTATTGCTCGTCAATGTAGGCGATATAGCCATCGCGGTCATCCGCGGTTTTGGCATAGCAAATATCGTAAATACAAAAACTCAGGCTCTTGGTCAGGTTGTTAAAGCCGTGCAGTTTTAGCTTATGCAATTAGGTTCACCTTCCTTATCTTCTCGCTTAACGTGTCACGTTCAGTGCGTTGAGCAAATACTGTGGCAGAGCGAAGCTGCCCACGTGAATTGCCGGATTGTAGTAGCGGCAGTGTAAATCATTCTGAGCCATGCGCTGTTGCAGCGTAACCCCATCAAGCTGGCGCAGTGCCGGGTTCTGGCTCGCCCAGGCAAAGGTCATGATACCGCCGTAATAGGTCGGGATCGCCGCCTGATAGAAGCTGACATCGTTGAAATATTGGCTCAGTTTGGTATGGCTGTTGACCGCTTCATCCTGTTGCAGGAAGCAGACGCCGTTTTGAGCCACAAAGATACCCCCTTCATTCAGGCAGCGTGCGCAACCTTGATAGAACGCAGAGGTAAACAGGCTCTCGCCGGGGCCGATCGGGTCGGTGCAATCAGAGATAATCACATCGAATTTTTCAGCAGTCTGAGTCACAAAGTTGACGCCGTCATCGATCACCAGCTTGAAGCGCGGATCGTCATAGGCACCGGCATGGTGATTAGGCAGGTACTGGCGGCAGAACTCGACAACACCGGCGTCGATCTCGACCATGGTGATCTGCTCAACACCCGTATGGCGGCTGACTTCGCGCAGCATGCCGCCATCGCCACCGCCGATGATCAGCACTTTCTTCGCCTGACCATGTGCCAATAACGGTACGTGGGTCATCATTTCATGATAAATAAACTCGTCGCGTTCGGTGGTTTGCACCACACCGTCGAGCGCCATCACGCGCCCCAGCACCGGGTTTTCGAAGATCACCAGATCCTGATGCCCGGTTTTTTCACGGAACAACACTTTCTCCACCGAGAAGTACTGGCCGAAGTTGGCATGTAACGTCTCGTACCAAATATCTTTCTGGGTCATGTTCGGGAAACTCCGTAAACAGCCATGAAAATGGGCGAAATATCATAGCTAACTCTGCCGGAGGATGCACGGCAGAATTCTAAATCGAGGACGTTGAAAACAGGGGGATGTTTAATTCGCGTAAGCCAACAGACTCAGTGAGTCGCGGGCCAGAGACTTGCATTTGTTAGCGGTTGGGATAGCAATACCGCTGAGATCGCGATAACTCTCTTCGCCCAGCATCTTCATATTGAAGCTATTGTAATTGCTCAAATCCCAACGGTTCTGCTGAGCGAAATAGACAATGGCGCGTTTGATTTGCGCATTAGGCAATTCATTGTATCCGCACTCATTTTTAAGATAGACAAAAACCGCCGTCAGATCGGCCAGATCTTCTGCCTCAGATTCATTCAGCGCCAGACTGGTATTGGAAAAGCCCAGCGTGGTTAGCAAGAGCATCAATAACGTTGTTTTTTTCATCATAAAATAGACCTGTTCATTATTTACTGACGTTACCACACTTGCCTGCAAAGGCAGCAAATTTATTACTAATTCAGAGTATAACCAAAGTGCTTGGTACCGTAGTCGCATTGACAACATCTTTAAATCTATTGCTTGACCTTCCAGCAAGGGGAGGGTTTAGGCTACTGGCGTTGAGCTATCAATCACTGAAATAGGGAGTCAGCGATGTTACGCCGTGATTTTATTAAATTGACCGCCGCGTTGGGCGCAGCCAGTGCCTTACCGCTATGGAGCCGTGCTGCCTGGGCAGCCGAACAACCCGCTCTGCCGATCCCACCGTTATTGCTGCCCGATGCGCAGGGCAAGATTGCACTGACGTTGCAAACCGGTGAAATGAACTGGCTGCCTGCCGCCGCAACTCGCACCTGGGGGATCAACGGTGCGTTACTGGGCCCGGCGGTGCGCTTGCAGCGTGGTAAACCGGTTACAGTCGATATCAGTAATAAATTGCCAGAAGCCAGCACCGTGCACTGGCATGGGCTGGAGATCCCCGGCGATGTCGATGGCGGCCCGCATGCGTTGATCCATCCTGGGAGCACGCGCAGGGTGAGTTTTACGGTCGATCAACCTGCCGCCACCTGCTGGTTCCACCCGCACACTCACGGCAAAACCGGCCATCAGGTGATGATGGGCCTGGGCGGATTGGTGCTGCTGGAAGATGATGAAAGCAGCCAGTTGCCGCTGCCGAAAACCTGGGGTAAAGACGATATTCCGGTGATCTTGCAGGATAAGCGCTTGGGGAAAGATGGCCAGATCGAATATCAGTTGGACGTGATGAGTGCCGCTATTGGCTGGTTTGGCGATCGCATGTTTACCAACGGTGCTGCTTATCCGCAGCACGCTGCCCCGCGTGGTTGGTTGCGCTTGCGCTTCCTCAACGGCTGCAACGCACGCTCACTCAATCTGGCTACCAGCGATAACCGACCTTTATATGTAATTGCCAGCGATGGCGGTTTCCTCGCTGAGCCGGTAAAACTGAGCGAATTGCCGATCCTGATGGGCGAGCGTTTTGAAGTGCTGGTGGATGCCTCTGATGGCAAGCCGTTTGATATCGTGACCCTGCCGGTGGTGCAGATGGGGATGACGCTAGCGCCGTTCGATCAGCCGCTGCCGGTGCTGCGCATTCAGCCTTCGTTGGCGCAGGGCGTGAAAACCATGCCGGATAGCCTGGTAAAATTGCCAGCACTGCCGCCGTTAGCGGGCTTGCAGGATCGTTTGCTGCAACTGTCGATGGATCCCAAACTCGATACCCTGGGAATGCAGGCCCTGATGGATCGCTATGGTCACCAGGCGATGGCGGGGATGAGCATGGATCATGGCAACGCCAGTAAGGCGAGCAGTGACAGTATGGCCGGGATGGATCATGGCGATATGAAAGGCATGGATCACAGCAACATGCCGGGGATGGATCACGGTAACATGGCCGGTATGAACCATGGTGAGAAACCCTTTGATTTCAGCAATGGCAATATGATCAACGGTAAAGCCTTTGATATGACCAAGCCGATGTTTACCACCAAGCGTGGTCAGTATGAGAAGTGGACCATCTCGGGTGAGGGCGACATGATGCTGCATCCGTTCCATATTCATGGCACCCAGTTCCGCATTCTGTCGGAAAACGGCCAAGCGCCAGCAGCACATCGCGCAGGCTGGAAAGACACCGTGCTGGTGGAAGGCAAACGCAGTGAAGTGCTGGTCCGTTTCAACCATCTGGCCAATGCGGAACATGCTTACATGGCCCACTGCCACCTGCTGGAACATGAAGATACCGGCATGATGCTGGGCTTTAACGTGACTGACTGATTTTAGAGCAAGCCGTGGCGATGCGCTCGCGTCGCCACCGCCTGCCAGCTATGTTAAACTCTGCGCCTTTCTTCCGGCAACTGACCTGAAAACTATGAAACACACCGTAGAAGTAAAAAACATATAGTTTTCATGCTATTCCATCCTTTCTTGAAAATCGTATTTCTTCATGTAAAATCAATTAATTATTAAATTATTTGTTTTGGTGTTTGTTCACTTTTTCGGGCTGTAGCAAAGAACGGTGTATCAATCGGTGTATCAATAATTGGTGTTTGAGGAGGGGGCATGTCAGGTACGAACAAACTGAGTGATAAGAAACTCAGAGCGCTGGCAGGAACCGAAAGAGATGCGCCCGTAATGTTTGCTGATGGCGAAGGGTTAGGCGTCAGAGTTTCGAAGTTGGGGCAGGTAAGCTGGGTGTTCTCTTATCGCCTTGGTGGGCGCGGTAGCCGCCTAGAACGGCTGACGCTGGGTAAATATCCTGATATGTCGCTAAAGCTGGCACGTGAGAAACGTGAGCAGTGTCGTCAATGGCTGGCGGGCGGGCTTGACCCGAAAAACGAGCTTGTTATCAGCACCGAAGCGACACTCAAACCCGTGACTGTAAAAGACGCTCTCGAATATTGGCTGGTAAGTTATGCCAGGCATAAGAGAAGCGACGAAGAAATGACACGCGCCCAACTTCAGAAGCATATTTATTCAAGGCTTGGGCACTATCCGCTTGATCGTTGTGAGACTCGCCATTGGGTTGCCTGCTTCGATGAGATCAATAAAAAGCAGCCAATTACTGCCGGAAGAATGTTCCAGATTTCAAAGCAAGCGCTGAGGTTCTGCAAAGTACGGCGCTATGCATCCAGTGACGCGCTGGCAATACTCACAATTCAAGATGTGGGTAAGCCATCTGGAGTGCGGGATCGTGTTTTATCTGATGCTGAGTTAGCAGACGTGTGGCGTTGCACATATGGAAATGAGCAGCACCCATATTATTTGAGGCTGCTAAAGCTGCTGATTCTCTTTGGTGCGAGAACAATAGAGGTCAGGCTATCAAACTGGTCTGAGTGGGATTTCACTTCATGGATATGGACCGTACCGAAAGAACACAGCAAGACGAAAGAAAAAATAGTTCGGTCAATCCCTGAGGGGATTCGCCCTTGGTTGAAAGAGCTAAAGCGTGAAACGGGCAAAACGGGGTTACTGCTTGGAGAGGAACGCACACGCGCTTCAGTATCGTTGAAAGGCCGCAGGTTGTATAAAGACTTCAGCCACAAAGAAACCTGGACGCTTCACGATTTACGCCGGACGTTCTCTACTGGGTTAAACAATATTGGAATTGCTCCACATATTGTTGAGTTACTTCTTGGACATGCTTTGCCTGGGGTAATGGCAATATATAACCGTAGTTTGTATCTACCTGAAAAGCTTGATGCTCTTAACAAATGGTATGACCGCCTTGATTTGATAGTAGGTAATCATGAAAATGTTATTTTAATGTCATTTGGTGAGAAGGTATAAACAATTTTAGAATTGGTTGTATTCAACTTTTGGGGGTAAGTCATGTATTACAAAATAGCAAAAAAGATAGAGGTTATAGTTCATGGTGTTATGTTATGTAGCGATATAAAACACCATCATTTTGATACGGTTGCATATTATATAAGTAGGGATGCTATTCGTAGTAAATATAGATCAAATAAAAAAAGTGGTGTTTCTAAGACAGATAAGGAAATAAATAATCTTATCAAGTCAATCAATAAGTTAAATCAAGAATTTGATAATACAAGTCTGACAGCTTATCAGGTTTTAGAAAATCACATAGATATACAGAAAGTCAGAACTGATATCATGGCATTATGTGTTGCGATTAACGAATTAAAAATTAATCTTGAAGATTATTCTGAAGATTTATTCAAGCCTATCGGTGGGCAGAGAAATGATCTTGCCTTTATTGTATTAAAGGAGATGAAGAGAGTTTATGAGAGTAATTTTGGGGTGAAAGCACCATTGACAATACCAACGGAAAACACAAGGAAAGAGCACGAGTTCATGATTATTATGAGGAAAATATACGCCGAGTTTGGTATTTCTGCTGACCCATATGTATATATTAGACAGGTGATAAGTAAGCAGGGTAATTAATGTTTTGAATGCGTTAATTTTTTCATATTCAAAACATTATTCTCCATTCCCCGAGCAAAATACGATGCTTTCCATTACAAACGAGTAAACGGAGAGCAGCATGAATACAAGTAGATACATCCCACCAACACCAGAGCAACGTAGAACTATTCTTGAGGAATATGGCTTTAAGTTTGATCGCCGCATTCGTGAGGCAGAATGCTTAGAGATTACTAGCCTTTCACGTTCTACTCGTTGGAACATGGAGAATGAAGGGAAATTCCCGCCCCGTTGCCACTTTGGCCGTAATAGTTGCGCTTGGCTCTTGAGTGATGTTCTTTGGTGGGTTCGCAATCCCCCTGCCGTAGAAAACATTAATAATCCCCACAGCCGAAAATCCGCATAATTAAGGACTGAAATATGAAAACTGAAAACATGGCCGTAACAGGCCAGGGGCGCACTCATGCCGAAAATCAGAATGTCATTAATTTTGCCGAACGCATTCCTGTATCGATCAGCAATATCGGCAACAAAGATATTCAGTCGGTTAATGGCAGAAAACTGCATGTGTTTTTGAAGGTTGGCCGTGATTTCACTACCTGGATAAAAGCGCGCATCAAGCAGTATGGATTTAACGAGGGGGTGGATTACGCCGTTGTTGAAATTCTGAGCTCCCCCGTTTCGGGGAGCGCAAAGTCTCGCCAGCAGATAGAACACGATTACATTCTTAGCCTGGACATGGGCAAAGAGCTATCAATGGTCGAACGCAACGATCAAGGCAAAGCTGCCCGCCGTTATTTCATCGACTGTGAAGAACGCCTGCGCCGTGTGGCTCCAGAAGAACACCAGGCCGCGCTGTTGAGCTGGCGTAAAAAACGTGTGGCCGCCTGCGAAGATCACAAAAGCATGGCTGACGCGATGAAAGGTTATATCGAGCGTACCGGCGATAGTCAGAAAGGCTTTGCCTACAGCAACGAAAGCCGATTCCTGAATAAACTGGTACTTGGTGTTGATCCGATTAAATGGGCGAAGGATAACGGGGTTTCATCCAAACAGGTACGCGACAGGATGAACGCCGATCAGTTGGCGCTGCTGGCTTACTTGGAGAGCCGAGATTGTGCGTTGCTGGATATGGATACACCGACAGCAACCCGGAAAGCCAGGTTAACCGAACTGGCGCAGCGTTGGCTGGCAAAGCGTCTGCTGGAGGTGTCAGATGCTTAATAAAACAAAAGCGGCCTTGCAGGGCCGCCAATGTGATTACACAAAACAGAATCAAAGCCAGCTTATCACACTGATCGATCAGGTCAACCGCCCCTATTTTCGTAGTGCTGGTGGAACCCCAACGTTGGCTCAGTTCTTTGGTTCGATACCACGTTGTTGTAATTCTTTGCGGATAATGCGCTTTATCCAGGCTGAAATAGAAGCATCACCATCTTGCGTAAGCGCCTGTTTGATACCTTCTTCTAGTGCTGGTTCTACTCGCAAAGCAATTTGTTTGTTGCCTTTGCCTTTTATCTCTATGGTTGACATTTGGTTGACACCTGATTATGTTGGAGTGGTAACCAAGTGTATGACAAGTGCATACCAAAAGACAACGCCCCGGAGTGCTGGAACACTGCCGAGGCGTCTTACCACAACGTTAATAGAGGTAACGATTATGGCTGACAACCAGTCTACCCAAACTCGCCCTAAATTTCACTTCCGCTTCTTGGCTTTGGATAGGGTTAACCAGGCTGCCACTCCCTGCCGCATGTCAGTAGAGGCATACACTGAACGGGAAGCCCGCCAAGTGTTGGCCCCTCACTTCATCCTGTCACTAGCTGCACGCCTGCCGATTCTGGAGGTGCGCCATGTTTAAAATTGTCATCACCCATACCGATCACACTACTGGCTGCACTATCAAGCTTACCGATCCGCGCCGCTATAAAACCCGCAAGAATGCGGAAAGTGACGCGCAGAAAATTGGTTATATTTGCCAGCCAGACGGTAAAACAATCACTTTCAGCGTCACTGCCGAGGTTTTGGAGGTATATCCGCCTGAGCTATCACCAGTTGTAGGCGGACTCTATGTACAAAATGACGGTGGAATGACGGCTATCGTCAGGACGGTTAATGGTGACCGAGTGGTGTTCTCTTACGAGCAATATCCAGAAGCCAGCCACAACTACCCGATTGTCGGTTTTATCCGTGAATTTACTCAGCAGGAGGTGGGCAATGCGTAAAAGCAATGTTCCTGCATGCAAAACCAAAATGACGGTTGCACAGAAGAAGCGTAACTATGATGTCGAATACCTTAGCTCCTGTATGACCCTGGTACAGGAACAGATTAAAATATTGGAGCCGTCAATTCCTGACAGTGTATACGGTCTGGCATATGCGCTTAGGCTGATGATGAATACCTACCAGACAAAAATAGGTAGAGCGGAGTCATTTCCGGTTTCTGAGGATATTAGTACAAGAGAACGTATTTTTATCCTGTTCCGTGTGTTGGGCATCACCATTCAGCAAGTCAGTAAATTTGACCATGATGGTGCTCAGTGGCTTACCTATGTTTCCAGGGCAATTGCTTCTGAATTGGTTGCATCTATCTCGATGGAGGTGAGCAATGTTTGACCTTAATATTCCACCTAAAGCAAATTGCCGAGTCCTTATCACTTACATCGACGGTGTTATTACCCATTCACAACTTGCCAAGGAAGATGAACGCCTTTCCAGCGCTAAAGCCTTTGCTGAATTTATGCATAAAAGAGGTTATCGGCTTATACCTGCTGATTCCGTCAACAGCTTTAACCATTTTCAAGAGGCTATCAATTACTGGCTTGAGTCAGGCGATATTTCTCAATCAGCAGCACAACAGCTAAAGCAACAGTTTCTTTCTCTGCTGGGAGAACAATCATGATTAGCCAACTGAAATTCAATGAGCTGGAAAAGTGTGTCCAGGCGCTTGAGTTGTCTTTCGCTTCCCTGCAACGTAAAGACACCCTACCGGAAGGCATGGCCCCATTAACTATGCTGGCGGCTGAAATGGGTATTTCCACTGGTAAAGCTGAAGAACTGGCGCGCAACTGTGGCGTAATGATTGTGAAGCAGGGCCACGGCCATATCGTGCATGAAGCGAAGTTCCGTGAAGCGGCGCTGATCATTATCAAGGGCGCCAAGCGCAAATACGGCAGTAAATACTGGTACCACCCGCTGATCGGCAAATTCACCATGACAGTGAGGCCGCAGCTATGAGCAAACCGCAGAAAGTTAATACAAGCCAATGGCCGAATGAGTTGTTTTCTTGTGTCTATCGCTGGGTTAATGGTCGTCCGATAGAGAAGGCAACAGCGGCAAAAGCCATTCTCCAAACCACAGCAGGCACACCACTTAACGACCTGGCAAGAAAGCTACATACCTTTGCTATCGGGAATGTTACCCCCGAATGGTTGATAGAAAACGGCTTTGCTTCCAACCTGGCCCCTGAGCCAGCCAGCGAGAAGCGCGAAGCGGTGGTGTTGGAGTTCATAGACCGTAAAGAGCTGGTGGCTGCACTGGCTGACTCTGATCGGATTAACGGGATATTCAACGCCACCCCGCCAGAACCTACAGTAACCCCAGCTCTCAATCAGATGGGAGCCAGCCAGCGGGGTGATGTGCTTCTGGCTCGTTATGATGGGGCGTTGGCAATACATGGCGACTCAGATAGCGTACATCATTATGACGGGGTGATTTGGAAACCGGTCACGGATAAGGAATTACAGCGGGAAATGGCCGCAATCTTTATCGAAGCTGACATTGCCTACTCCCAGAACGGAATCAAATCAGCCGTAGACACCATGAAATTAAGCTTGCCATTGATGGGCAACACGGCCCGTAACCTGATCGGCTTTAGTAACGGGGTATTTGACACCAAGGCGGGGGAGTTTCGACTACACCGCCGAGAGGACTGGTTATTGATCGCCAGTGATGTTGAGTTCAACCAGCCGGAGGAAGGGGAAACGCTGACCAGCCATGCGCCAAATTTCTGGAAGTGGTTAACCCGTTCCACTGGAAGTAATGCCCGCAAAGCGGATCGTGTACTGTCAGCGCTGTATATGGTGATGGCTAACCGGTATGACTGGCAGTTGTTCCTTGAAATAACCGGGCCAGGGGGAAGCGGGAAAAGCGTATTGGCAGAGGTCTGCACCATGCTGGCGGGCAAGGCTAATACCGTATCGGCCAGTATGGCTGCGCTTGAGAATCCGAGAGAGCGAGCGCTGGTGGTTGGGTATTCATTAATCATTATGCCAGATATGTCCCGCTATGCCGGTGATGGTGCAGGCATTAAAGCTATTACTGGTGGGGATAAGGTAGCCATCGACCCCAAACACAAAGCGCCTTACTCCACCCGTATTCCAGCGGTGATTCTGGCAGTCAACAACAATGCCATGAGCTTTAGTGACCGCAGCGGGGGGATCAGTCGACGGCGGGTTATCTTCAATTTTGGTGAGGTGGTGCCGGAGAACGAACGTGATCCGATGTTGCCAGAAAAGATAGAGGCGGAGCTGGCCGTAATCATTCGTCATTTGCTGGCTCAGTTTGCTGACCAGGAGGAAGCGAAGCATCTCTTGTTCGAACAGCAGAAATCAGAAGAGGCATTAACCGTCAAACGTGAGGGAGATTCGCTGGTGGACTTTTGCGGCTACCTGATGGCGTCAGTACAATGTAATGGCATGTTTGTAGGTAATGCCGGGGTGGTCCCATTCAACCCGCGCAAATACCTATATCACGCTTATATGGCATATATGCAAAGC
The DNA here is from genome assembly GCF_057180605.1 of Serratia sp. HNCC26DJ206. Classification (NCBI taxonomy): domain Bacteria; kingdom Pseudomonadati; phylum Pseudomonadota; class Gammaproteobacteria; order Enterobacterales; family Yersiniaceae; genus Serratia; species Serratia sp. HNCC26DJ206. The sequence goes on along the minus strand of NZ_JBXUGP010000003.1, from coordinate 143,368 downwards.
TACGGCTTGAGCAAGACAATGGTATCACTGACCCGCTTTGGCACTGATATGCCTGGGGCTATGGCTGAGTATGGGAAAGAGTATGCCAGGAAGAAAAGTACCAAGGGGAATATTCGTTCCAATGTCAGCTTGAGCGATGATGCAGATGAATGGCTACCATCTGCAACAGGGGGTACAGAGTAAAAGTTATTATAAAAGTGTCCACCTCTGTCCACTCAGTAAAATATTTATTTAAAAACATATGGTTAATGGGTGGATAGTTTGATTTTAACTCTCCACTAAGTATCCACCTCTCCACCTATTTTAAAAAAGGGTGGTGAGTTGGGGTGGAGAGTTACGGACACTTAAAAAATAAACTAACCACCTTTCAACGCAATGATTTAATTGGTAAAAATCACGAAAGTGGAGAGGTGGACGGTTAAACGCATAATTTTATTTTTTCTATGAGGGCTATATACAGTTCAGTAGGTAAAAATGCTGGGTTCTGGAATGATGGCAATACTTCTTTTTCAAATGGTATAGCAAGATGTTCTTCTCGCTTCTTATGCCTCACTTGCGGCTATTAATTTAAAAAAGATACCTAGCAAAGTAGATGGGATTATTAGCAATTCGATATTTATTATATATGCGCTGATTTTTACTCATAATATCTGGTTTATGTTTGACGTATTTTGTAATAAATTTAGTTAACCTGTGAAATTGATATCCTTTATTCTTGGTATATCTAGGTTTGTTATTAATGTATTCCCCGTCATTTATGTAATGATAGGTGAAAATCATTCTTAGTGGTTTTTAAGTAATTATTTAGCCTATTTGTGAATGATGAAAACTTATAAGTATTTAGTACTCATAAAACACCACTTCCTGATAGTGATTATCATTTCTAATTATTTATTCGTAAAGTAGATGTATTTACTGGTTTTTTATTGTATACGTTAGAGGTTTTACTCTTTTAATCAGCATCTTGGTTTTTGCTTTCTGTATGTAATTTATTGTTTTTATTGTGTACTTTCACGGATGGATAAAGAGTAACTCAATACTAGAATAGTAACATATTGAAACTTATAGAAGGGATAGCTATATGACTGACCATCAAGTTCGCTGCATCAATAAAAGTAATAGGCAAAATGCCCATGAGAGAATTACCAATATTGGTGGTATTAATGATAATGGTTCGCGTTGGAAAATTACTCAACAAGAAGCAATTGACGGCATTGAGTCCGGAAAATGGCGATTTTATGTGGGTACAGGGTCTCATGTGGTATGGGTTATTGTGGCAAAAAGTGCTGCTGGTAATAAATACATCAAAACACAAAATGATGGTGAGCAGCCTAATAATTTGTTGAGTTTGCCAGAGTGTCCATAGTTTCATTTGTTGACTATTATTACAGCTAAGTATGTGTTTTTATGACATTTAACTGTTTTTTATAGTTAAAAAATACATGCCAGTGGTTTTTAACTACTAGTGATTGGCGGGCATGTGGTATCAGCATTGCTGGTATGTCCGCTTAATGTTGCCCAAATCCTTTCAACCATAAATCCGGCTTGTTTCCAAACCTAACAGTAATCATTTTATTTATGGGTTGTATACCCAACTGCTGGGACTCCTCGAACATCTTAATAATAACATCTTTGGTGGTTATCGCTGGTGGCTTGGTGAGATTGTCTGGTAAGGTAACTACATATCCCGCACTGGTAAGTTATCCGGCCAGTATCCACGTTGGTTTATCTTTTCACCACATTACCAATCCTTCATGCAGAATGATATTAATCCTAAACGAAAATAGCCTGATTTTTTATCTAGACAGCGTCAATGAATAAATGATTTGTAAGTATTTTGTTCTCATGCTTATTCATGTTGGCTCTCTATAGATAGAGGGGTTTTAATTATTTTTTTCGTATGTACAGTTATAGATATATAAATCATGTAGACGAGTTTAAACGCTTATACGGCTGCAAATAATAAGTCGCGAGCATACCTATAAACTCTCCGTTGAGGTAAAGAAATGAACCGTAAGAGCAACACACAGGCAGTCCTTCTGACTCGAGATCAGGTAGAGGCTTTGCAACGTTTGCAGGAACAGGAACGTAAACGTTCTGAATTGGGTATCACGCCGTCAATCCATGAGGTTGCTCGTCGCTTGATGAACCAGGCACTCAATAAGGCGGAGGGCTGATTCATGGAACGAACTTATCAACCTGGTCTTGTGATTGGCGTTGGATGCTCACCTGCACCGAAAGACCGCTTTGGTCGTCCTTATATGTATGTGCAGACAGCGGGCCGCTCGGCTGAATGGCAACCAGCCCCTATGACAGCATCTGATGCCCGCACTATCAGAGCCGAGGCATTGAAGGAGGCTCATATCGAGGTCACCGCATTGCAGGCTGCTGTCAGCACTCAGTTGGCTACGGCAGAAGAAATAGCGGCATTGAAAGCTTGGCAAGTCTATCTGGTGGAAATGAATCGTATAGACCCTGAGCACCCTCTCAATATTGTCTGGCCTGAAAAACCTGTAGGTGGTCTGTAATGGCAAATTTCAACTTGCTTGACCTTTTTAGAGTAAAAAAAGGCGGCAAATCAAAGGAAAAAGCAGATATGTACGACTTTTCGCACTTGAGTGGTGCCGATAGCAACATTCAAAAATCGGCTGCTATCACCAGTACAAACAACGGTGATGATACCGAGAACACATTTGTTAAAGCGGGCGATCCGACCAAGCTTTCCCGTCCTGGTCAGCACAGCCGCAGCCATAACGTAGCGGTGTCCGATGAGGCCAAAGCCAATCCCGTTTTGGCGGTGCGTCTGTTGAAAGAAACTGACCTTAAATCCAGCCGAATTAAAGCCCGTTGTGCTTCCGAACCGCAAGCGCTCTCTAAATTCACTAAGAACTTTATGGAAGAGAACGATCCGGGCTGGGAATTCCAGGACGGTGAGGAACAGGCCTTGACAGCACAGACATACTCTATCCAGAACAGGGATGCAAACGGCTTTCGGGCTGCGCGTGACCGGGCTATCAAGGCATTGAAAAAAATGGAAGAGCCGCTGACTGACGATGAGGTTCAGGACTTGGTAGCCCGATCTACCAAGATGCTAAACGCTATTGATCCCGACACACCAGATAACCTTGAGGCTCGTAAAAAGGCTGATGAAAAATATAAGCAGGAGGTTGCTCAGGCTACAGCCCGACGCAATGCCCAGTATCGTGTATCCGGCATGGCTATTCCGGGGGATACGCGGCGGGTTAACGGCAAGATTGAAGGCCCTGCCGATGAGGTTGATCGCATTAAATCACAACTTCCAGGCTGATGCTGCGCAGAGGTCCATTCCATGAACTTTCAACATCTGGCAGCGGCGCAGCACGTCCATTTGGGTCGTGATAACTCACTCAGTGCCCGGATAGCGCGTATCAATCAGCTTTCTGAGCTTGAGCGGGAAGATTCACCGGTAGTTGATAGCCATTCTGATGCACACCGGATAGCTGTGAGCCAGGAGGCTAGAAATAACCCGGTATTGGCGCTGAAACTTATCCGCCGCGGCGAAAGCAGCGAGAAGGCTATCGACATTCTGGCTTCCAGCCACCGTCATCTGAGTCGATTCACCCGGCGCAAAATGGAAAGGGTTTGTCCTGGTTGGGAGTGCATGGATACCGAGGACCAGAACCTTGAAGCCTTCACTTACAGTATGTGCAACAACGATATAAACGGCTACCGGGCCGGTTTTAATGCCGCTAATCGGCAGTTGGAAAAGTACATCGATTAACCCCGGCTCAGTAAATTCATACAGGCTCTAGAGGACGATGCTTTGAACGAAAATATCAACTTGCCACATTTAGCCCAGCGCTTATTTAACACTCCACTGGCGCTGCACCCGCACAAGGCTGAAGTAGTGATGGCCGCGTTAACTGACCGTTTTGGCATTACGCGTATTCACTCCATGGCTGCCAGTATGAGCCAGGGTGATGAAGAACGATTCAGCCAAAAGGCACGCAGTCATGATAGCGGGTATGACGTTGTTGAGGGGATCGCCATTTTACCTATTTACGGCACCCTGGTGCAAAAGCTGGGTTCACTGCGTCCCTACAGCGGCATGACGGGATACGACGGCATCCGGCAGTCATTTTTGACCGCGCTCTACGATCCTGCTGTTAAGGGGATTTGTCTGGATATTGACTCACCCGGTGGTGAGGTTGCCGGGTGCTTTGATCTGGCGGATGAAATTTACGGGGCGCGCGGTTCAAAACCCATTCATGCCATTTTAAGCGAAAGCGCTTTTTCCGCCGCTTATGCCCTGGCTAGCGCTGCCGATCACATTTCGGTACCCCGTACCGGTGGTGTTGGGTCTATTGGCGTAATCGTTATGCACGTTGACTGGTCGCAGCGTATCAAGGCGGACGGTATTCAGGTCACCATCATCACCCACGGTGACAGGAAGGCCGAGGCGAATCCTTACGCACCATTATCAGAACAGGCTGCAAAGGCTATTCAGGGTGAGGTTAATGCGGTTGGGAAGCTTTTTGCCAATACCGTTGCCCGAAACCGTGGGATCAGCATGCAGGCAGTCTTAGAGACTCAGGCGGCGTGTTTCATGGCGAACGAAGGAGTGCGCCTGGGGTTAGCTGACAAGGTTTGCTCACCTGATGTGGCGATTCGAGGTCTATTTAGCTCCATATGATGAGGCATAGAAAAGAACTGGCGGTAACAAGGGAAGATACCGAAAACCGCCAGTGCAGGTTGATATCCGTACATTAACACTTAACTTAAGAGGCATTTCATGAATAACACATTAGCGACACTGGAAAAAACAAAGACCATCGTGTTGAGCAAGCCGATTGAATTAGCTGGTAGCAAAATACGTTATGAGCAAATCGAGCTCAAAGAACCCGTGTTGATGCAAGTGGAGCAGTTTTACGAGTGCCAGAGCGCTAAAAATGCCATGGCAGCAATGAAACTGCTGATCGCACTGACTTCCGGTGGTGTGCCCGAGTCGGCTATCAGCCATATGGATTTTACTGACTATAAGGAGTGCGAAGACTATTTGATGGGTTTTTTGACTTACAGTCCATCGAAAGCTGGCAAAGAACAGCCGCCGATGTGACGAAGTTCTACGGTTGGGGGCCTCATGATGCGTGGTCCCTGACCCGTACCCGGTTAGATTTCTGGCTCAGACAGGCTCACCGGATAAGTAAAGATAAAGGCGGGTAAGAATGGATAACGCATTTAGTTTTGAACTCAACGCTAACGATAAAATATCGGCAGCTATTCAATATATTGAGGAAATGGTTAAAAATTTGAACCCGCTGTTAGATAAAACAACTGACGGGCTCAAATTAGGTGGTTCAGAATCTCTTGGCCAACTTGATGATCTTGGCAGTCGGCTCGATATTATGGCAAGAAATGCCAGGGAGGGGGTGCAATTTATCGGTGACCTGGTTCCACCGTTGAAAATGGTTGGTGGGTTAACGCTGGGGTTGGGCGGTGCTGCAACGGCTATTCACGTTATTAAAAACAATCTGACTGAATTTGCTAACGCGAGTTATCACATCGATACCATTGCCAAAAATGTCAGTATGACCACAGATGCGTTTCAAGAGCTGAGTGGCGCAATGATAGAGAACGGCAGTACGCGCGAAGCTGCTGAAAGCGCTATTGTTGATATCTTTGATAAAGCCACTGATGCCGCTTATGGGTTTAACGCAGCTTTTTTATCTGTACTCAACACCAAGCATATCGGGGTCAGTAAAACCAAGGAAGGACTGGCAGATGTCGGTAAATTGCTGGTGGATATCAACCGTGTTATGCAATCAATGTCGCCGGGTGAGCAAGCGCTATTTATTAAGAAGTTGGGGCTATCGCCTGAATTACTTAGCTATCTGCGCAATACCGCTACTGAAATACAGCGTCTTAAGGATCAGGCGAAGCGCGATGGGCTTATTTTCAGCGGGAATGATATTCAGCATGGAAAGGCATTCAAAGAACAATTAAATCAAATCAGCGCGGCATACGATGGCATGTTGATGAAAGGACAAGCCTGGTTAGGGCAGTCTGAAACGTTAATGGCCTCTGTCGATCAGCTTAAACAAATCGCTACCTACGGGCTGGATAGCGCTACGGTTGGCTCTATTCTGACCTTTAATCATGGCGGCTCTCAGGCAGATTTATTACGCCAGGCCAGCGGTGATGAGAAATTCAAAGATACCTTGTCTCGTAAAGAGAAACTGGATTTAACGATTGGCTATGCGTCGGAAGATCTGATTAAGAAATTAGATGCCTACTACAAACCTGTTTGGGCCGTCGAACGCCTGAATAATGATTTAGAGCGGGCAAAGGTTTCAGCGCCTGTAAACGTTGCTAATCCGCTTGACCAAGCTTTGGGAAATACACCGGAACAGGTTCGTTTATCCCAGTTGGAGGAACAAAACAATCTGCCACAGGGTTTACTGGATAAAGTCTGGAACACGGAATCTGGCAGAGGGAAAAAAATGTTATCGCCTAAAGGGGCTGAAGGGCATTTTCAGTTTATGCCGCCAACAGGCAGAGCTTACGGTTTGCAAACCAGAGAAGACCGCATGGACTTCAATAAGTCAAGTGAGGCCGCGGCTCGTTATCTCTCTGATTTATTGAAAATGTTTGATGGAGATGTGAAGAAAGCCGTTGCTGCATATAACTGGGGCCCTAAGCGAGTAAAAAATCTTGGGCTGGAGTATGCCCCCGCTGAGACTCGTAACTATCTACAACAAATCATGCCGGGGTTACCACTCTACCAGCCGCAAGGTGACAACAATACGGGAAATAATGGTTCACAGGATATTGGTTATAGAAGCCCAGAGGACAGTCTTTTTAGCAATGGGCAAAATATCAATGTTGGTGATAGCGAACTTCAATATCAGCGGCTGGCATCAGCGATAGCCAACGCGATGCAGGATAACAAGACACAAATTGAGTTGACCCTGATAGACAGTAAAACCGGGGAGCGAAAAACGATTGTTGGTACTGGTGGTGGCCGAGTGGCCGGAACGATTGATTTTCAATAATGGGAACTTTGAGGAGGGAGATGTCCGTAATGATTGATGATCTAATTCTGAGCGTAGGCAACCGAGAAATCATGGGGTGGGATGAAATCAGAGTGACGCGAGGTATTGAGCGCCTTCCCTCTGATTTCAGCCTGTCTTTGATGGACTATTACCCAGGGAGTGATGAAAAACAGCTTATTGCCCCTGGGGAACTGTGTACCGTTCGTCTTGGTAATGATTTGGTTATGACGGGGAATATTGATCGCTGGAATCCTGCTATTTCAAAGTCTAGGCATGAAGTACGTGTGACCGGGCGGGGCCGGTGTCGGGAACTAGTGGACTGTGCAGCCGAATGGCCGAACAACGTGATAAGCCAGGCCAATGCGTTACAGATTGCCCAACGACTGGCCGCACCTTATGGCATAAAAGCGACATCAAATGTCACTGACATGACCACCGTCCCGCAATTTACGTTGAATTGGGGGGAGTCCACACAAGAGGTAATGAGCCGTATATGCCGTTGGGCGGCGCTACTCTATTACGATTTGCCTGATGGCAATTTGTACTTAACTCGAGTGGGAACACGCCAGGCAGCCAGTGGTGTCTCTCAGGGGCAAAATATTGAAGATGCTTCATTCACATCATCTATGGATGAACGGTATTCCCATTATGTCGGTGTCTCTATGTCGGTTAATGCACTGTACTCCGATACTGGTGGTTATGACTCGGTGACACTGGCTAAAGCCACGGACCCTGATTCGGCAGCATTGGGGTATAGGAACCGTCTTGTGCTGGTGGAGAGTACGATGAACGCCAACAAGTTGGCTCAGGACTGCATTGATTGGGAAATGAATCGACGTTATGGCCGTTCAAAGCAGCTACAGGTCACTGTTGATAGTTGGCGGGATAGCGCTGGGAGACTGTGGGAGCCGAATACCCTCATTCCTATCAGCATTCCTGCGTTTGGGCTTCGTGATGAGCTGTGGATTCTCTCTGAGGTAACTTTTATTCGTGATGGCAACTCAGGCACAACAGCGCGAATGGTATTGATGCCGCAGCAGGCGTTTGATGTGCAGCCTTACTCGTTCTATTCACAGTTCCCGGTTTTGAGCCAATAAGCTGGGCTTGGATAGGTGCTGTCCATTTTCCAGATGAACTGAAGAAGTCACTAACGCGGGCATGTTTCAGACCAATTTATCTAATCGTCATGCCACGTTATTTTGACGACGAGGGCCTTGAACTTCGCGAGTTGGTGCTTTTACTCGCTCTAACAAGACTGGGGCTGCTTTAGTCAGAAACTCGGTAGATGCACTAATGCGAGCGAATGTTTCGAGCATGTTGAATTTCGCATCTTTAGCATGTGACATGTAACGTCTCCTTAGTAGCTTCATTTCCTTAAATAGTATAACAGACAGGGATGTAGTAAAGGACAGCAAAATGATTACGGTAGGGTGCTCAGAAAAAAATGGGTCCTTCCTAGCACTTTTGTAAAGCACGGGCATTGCGAGCCGTGTTCTGTGCCTAGCTATGAAATTTTGAATTTGATTGACACTTTACACTTTGAACTTTTGTTGATGAGTTGTGACAAGTCAGAAGCCGTAAGGCTTCACGGGAAAATTACGGTGATTTTGCTTGACACTTTTCGGTTGAAAGTGTCAAGCGGTTGACACTTTACACTTTGATTGACACTGCGTCGCTGCAAGCTTGACACATTGAGCAGGCTGGCAGGCAAGAACGGGAGTAAACACAATGAGTCTGATGAGCGTTAGCCAGTATGCAAAGCACGCCAATATGAGCCGCCAGGCGTTTTATACCTGGGAGGCCAGGCAGGGATTTCCGGCGCGGGTAGGCAGCAAGATTGACCAGGTGGCATGCGATGCCTATCTGAAGCAGTTTCGTGATAGTCATGATCAGCGTATCGATAATGCCAAAAGTAAATCAACACTCACCAAGAAGGCTAAACAGCGGGAAGGTAACGAACGGGTAGATATGAGCGTTGCCGATATCAAGCAGTATCTGGCGGGATGTGTTGGACAAGCGGCCAGTATGGACCCATTTGAGCGCGCAGAGCTAGCAGCTAAGGCTGTGGGGCTCTATCTGAGCGAGGGACCTGATAACCCCCCTATGACGTTTGGTGGCTACAGACTGTCTATGATTGAATGCCCAGCGTGGGAACCACAGATAGTGGCTGGTGGAGCATTTGGGTTATTTGCCGACGATGTGGTAAGTGAGTGCCGTGACCATGTTTTATATGTGATGGACAATGAAGCGGAAACATACTCGGTGATCCCTGCGTTGCTCTATGTCTTGGCCGAAGATAATTAGAAAGGTATCAACGCCTGATCGCTCCTGCAATCCTTGCCAGCTTTGTGCTGGCTTTTTTAATCCCTATCCCCATCTGGTATACTCACCTCCTTTCTACCGTATTCATGCTTTTGCATCATTTCGGCCTTGTGTGATAGTCCGTATATCAATCGGTGTATCAATTTTTGCTGATAATTATAGCGTGATTAAAGATTTAACTGATAATAATCAGTGAGATATATAAATTATGAAACATATCGTAGAAGTAATGATTTCCGAGCAGGAAGTTAAGACCCGTATCGCTGAACTTGGCCGCCAGATCACCGAAGATTACCGCGACAGCGGCAGTGATATGGTGTTGGTCGGGTTGTTGCGCGGTTCTTTCATGTTCATGGCCGATCTGTGCCGCACGATTGAGGTGTCGCACGAGGTCGATTTTATGACCGCCTCCAGCTATGGCAGCGGTATGTCCACCACGCGCGATGTGAAGATCCTGAAAGATCTGGATGAAGATATTCGTGGCAAAGACGTGCTGATCGTTGAAGACATCATCGATTCCGGCAATACCTTGAACAAGGTGCGCGAGATCCTGGCGCTGCGTGGGCCAAAATCCCTGGCGATCTGTACGCTGCTGGATAAACCGGAGCGCCGCGAAGTGGACGTGCCGGTGGAATACGTGGGTTTCGCGATCCCGGACGAATTCGTGGTGGGTTACGGTATCGATTATGCTCAGCGTTATCGCCATCTGCCGTATATCGGCAAAGTGGTCTTGCTGGACGAATAACTGGCGCTTGCCCGGTTATTGAGGCAAGGCGCGGCAAGCGCGCCTTGCTGGCAGATTATAAGCCTTTATCCTGCAACAGTGTGGCTATCGCTTTGCGGTAGCCCATCTCCAGGCTTTCGCGGCTGGTGGCGGTCACTTCCAAGTCGCGCAAGCGACCATCCTGAATCCCGTATACCCAACCGTGAATCATCACTTTCTGGCCGCGTTTCCAGGCGGACTGCATGATGGTGGAGTGGCCCAGGTTATAAACCTGTTCAATCACGTTGATTTCGCATAAAACATCCAGGCGCTGCTCCGGCTCCAGTTCGCCCAGCAGTGAACTGTGTTTGTACCAGAGATCGCGGATGTGCAGCAGCCAGTTATTGATCAAACCCAGTTCCGGGTTTTCTACCGCCGCTTCCACGCCCCCGCAGCCCAGGTGGCCGCAGATGATGATATGCTCAACTTCCAGTACGTCGACGGCATATTGCACGACGGACAGGCAGTTCAAGTCGGTATGGATCACCAGGTTCGCCACGTTGCGGTGCACGAACAACTCTCCTGGCTCCAGGCCGGTCAGGCGTTCGGCAGGAACCCGGCTGTCGGAACAGCCAATCCATAAGAATCGTGGCTTTTGTGCCTGTGATAAACGTTCAAAAAAGCCGGGATCTTCCTGGTTAATAGTGGTGGACCAAGCTTGGTTATTGGCGATAAGCCTTTCGATTTCTTTCATGGCGGTTATTGGCCTGTAATGAACGAATTGCGTTGATGTAATATAGGGCAAGCGTCACAATTTGGAAATCGGAACAGTGAGGCTAATTTTCCGCACGGATTCGACTCAGTAAGAATCCGGCTGATGATAAACTCGCTCTCATTGTCAGACACAGCAGCATACACATCTCCACAAGGTACTCTCTAACCTATGAATTATGCACTGGAAATAGCGCGATTGACCAAAACTTACGCAGGTGGCGTAAAGGCATTGCGCGGTATCGATCTGAACGTCGAGGCGGGGGATTTTTATGCCCTGCTGGGGCCGAACGGCGCCGGGAAATCGACAACCATCGGAATTATCAGCTCGCTGGTCAATAAAACCTCAGGCACCGTGAGAGTGTTTGGTTACGACATCGATAAAGATATCGTCAACGCCAAACGTCAGCTTGGGCTGGTTCCGCAAGAGTTCAACTTCAACCCGTTTGAAACGGTGCTGCAAATTGTGGTCAATCAGGCGGGTTACTATGGCGTAGAGCGGCGCGAGGCGCTGGTGCGTGCAGAAACATACCTCAATCAGCTCGATCTGTGGGGCAAGCGCAATGAGCGTGCGCGCATGCTCTCCGGCGGTATGAAACGCCGTCTGATGATTGCTCGCGCCTTGATGCACCAGCCGAAGTTGCTGATTCTGGATGAACCGACCGCCGGGGTGGATATTGAGCTGCGTCGCTCCATGTGGGGGTTCCTGAAAGAGCTGAACGCCCAAGGAACCACCATCATCCTGACCACCCACTATCTGGAAGAAGCAGAAATGCTGTGCCGCAATATCGGTATTATCCAGAATGGTGAACTGGTGGAAAACACCTCAATGAAAGCGCTGTTGGCGAAGCAGCAGTCAGAGACCTTTATTCTCGATCTGGCGGCGAAAAGCCCATTGCCGAAGCTTGACGGTTACCCTTGCCGCTTGGCGGATACGTCCACCCTGGAAGTGGACGTGATGCGTGAGCAAGGGCTGAACGGTTTGTTCACTCAACTGAGTGCGCAAGGCATTCAGGTGTTGAGTATGCGTAATAAGGCTAACCGGTTGGAAGAGCTGTTTGTCACCCTGGTTAACGGTAATGGGGAAATATCATGATGCATTTGTATTGGGTGGCGTTGAAAAGCATCTGGGCCAAGGAGATTAACCGGTTTACGCGCATCTGGATCCAGACTCTGGTTCCGCCAGTGATCACCATGACGCTCTATTTCATTATTTTTGGCAACCTGATTGGTTCGCGTATCGGTGAAATGCACGGTTTTGATTATATGCAGTTTATCGTTCCCGGCCTGATCATGATGGCGGTGATCACCAATTCCTATGCCAACGTGGCGGCATCGTTTTTCAGCGCCAAGTTCCAGCGCAACATTGAAGAGCTGTTGGTGGCTCCGGTTCCTACCCACATCGTGATCGCCGGTTATGTTGGTGGGGGCGTTGCGCGTGGTGTTTGCGTGGGCATTCTGGTGACGGTGATCTCGCTGTTCTTCGTTCCGTTGCAGGTACATGCCTGGTGGGTGATCGCAGTGACGCTGCTGCTGACGGCGATTCTGTTCTCTCTGGGGGGGCTGCTTAACGCGGTGTTTGCCACCACGTTTGATGATATCAGCCTGATCCCGACCTTTGTGCTGACGCCGTTAACCTATCTGGGCGGGGTATTTTACTCGCTGACGTTGTTGCCGCCGTTTTGGCAGGCGGTGTCCAAACTGAACCCGATCGTCTACATGATCAGCGGTTTTCGCTTCGGTTTCCTCGGTATTTCCGATGTGCCGCTGGTGTTTACCATGGCGGTACTGCTGGCGTTTATCCTGGTGTTCTATGCGCTGGCCTGGTATCTGATCGAACGCGGCCGTGGTCTGCGCTCCTAGTGGGAGCACGGTTTCCTCTCTCTTCCGCTTGCGGAGAGAGAGGTTTATTGATTTGACACAGCTACTAACGAAATCTATAGAATTGCATTAATAACCCTTTTCTCTCCGTTCTAAAAATCGTGCTATGCTGGCGCTCCCTATTTTCTCCATTTTCACTATGTACTCGTAAGCAGAGCAAATCATGCGGCCTCAACATAAGATAGCGGCGATGCTACTCGGCATTTTTATGTCGTTGATAGCCCCGGCAGCGTTGGCGAATTTGCTGTCGGAAGGCGGCGCTGTTAAACCTGAATACATGGAAGTGCAACGCGATAGCGAAGTTTATTCGTTGATCGGTGAGCATGTTATTCCGGTGGGGGAAGTGAAGCGGGGGCAACTGCTTAAGGTGTTGCCTGCGGCTGCGGAATACTATGAATTCAAGTTTGGCCACGGTACCGGTTTTATTGATAAAAATGACGTACGTGGCGTCAGCAAGTCGCGAAAAAAAATAAAGGACGACTTGGGGGAACTGAATAAGCCGCTGACCAATCAGAATCTGATTACGCCGCGGCCGATCAACGTTTACACCGCTGCTGATAATAAAAGTGAAATCTTCGGCGTATTGGAAGAGAACCTGCGTTACCCGATCATCGGCAAGCTGAAAGACCCGTTGAATAACACCTGGTATGAAGTGAATATCGGCGAACGTCTGGGATATGTCAGTGAACTGGATGGTGAGATCGACACCGGGATCCCGGTACTGACTTATCACCATATGCTGAAGAACGAAGAGAACAAGCGTTTCCGCAATACGTCAACCACCACTTCAGACGTCGCATTCAGTAATCAGATGACCTACCTGAAGCAGGCGGGTTATGACACTATTTCTCTCTATCAGCTGGAAGCCTATCTGAATAATCAGATTAACCTGCCGGGCAAAGTTGTGGTGCTGACTTTCGATGACGGTTTGAAATCGGTGTATCGCTATGCTTATCCGGTGCTGAAAGCCTACGGTTTCCGTGCGACGGCGTTTGTCATTTCTTCGCGGATCAAACGCCATCCGCAGAAATGGAACCCGGATGCGTTGCAGTTTATGAGTATTTCTGAGCTGAAGGAAATTCAGGATGTATTTGATATCCAAACACATACTCATTTCTTACACCGGCTGGACAACCAGCGTCGGCCGATTTTGCTGAGCCGCTCGCTGCATAACATTGAATTCGATCTCGAGCGCTCAAGGCGTGCGTTGTCGCAATTTAATCCGCATGTGCTGTACCTGGCGTATCCGTTTGGTGGCTATAACCAGAATGGTATTCAAGCGTCAAAAGATGCCGGGTTGCATATGGCGCTGACTACCGTGCAGGGGAAAGTGAAGCTCGGGGATAATCGATATACGTTGAAACGGTTATATATTCTGCGCACTGACTCTATTCCGACCATGGCAGAGCGGATCGCCAACAAGCCAGGCAAGCTGGTAACGCAATAAAGAAAACACCGGGTGCAGAAGCGCCCGGTGCTGTTTTATCTCTTAAACTTAACGGCTTCAGGCAACTTGGACCGGCACCGCTTTAGCTTTGCGCTGTAGACGATTTTCGCCTTCAAAGTAGGCGACTTTAGGATGATGTTGGCGGGCATCGGCGTCGCTCATCTGCACATAAGAACAGATGATCAGTTTGTCACCCACGCAGGCGCAGCGGGCTGCGGCCCCGTTGACCGAGATGATACGTGAACCACGTTCAGCGGCGATGGCATAGGTGGAGAAACGCTGACCGTTATCAACGTTGTAAATATCGATGGCTTCATATTCCAGAATCCCTGCGGCTTCCAGAAAATCCTGATCAATGGCGCAGGACCCTTCATAATGCAAGTCAGCCTGAGTCACTTTCACTCGATGCAGCTTGCCTTGCAACATAGTACGTATCATGGCTTTACCTAACTGAATATCGGCCTTTTCAGGCGACCGGGGTTGAATATTCCTTGCAAGGTCTATCGTCACCAATAAACTCGCTCAGTCTACCGCTAACCAGCTAAAAACGGCAATGAGCGTACAAAAAATAGCTTAGAGTGTGAGATCAACCTGCTGATTATCGATCAGACGCGCTTTGCCTAACCAGGCCGCCATCAGCACCACCGCACTGCGGCTTTCCACGCTGAGCGGTTGCAGGCTGTCGGCGTCACGGATAAACAGTTCGTCCGGCGTAAAACCGGCGGCGCGCAGCTGCTCTGCGGTCTGCTCCAGCAATGCGTCAATCTGGCGTTCACCGTTACTGAGTTTATCTGCCAGTTCATGCATGATCTTGCAGAGCTGGGGGGCGATTTTACGCTCTTCAGCACTCAGATAGCCGTTGCGTGAGCTGAGCGCCAGCCCGTCTTTGGCTCGCACGATCGGCACACCGACGATGTCGATGTCATAACCCATATCCGCGACCATTTTGCGGATCAGCGCCAACTGCTGGTAATCCTTCTCGCCGAAGCAGGCCAAATCCGGTTGAACCAGGTTGAACAGCTTGCTGACGATGGTAGAAACACCGCGGAAATGCCCAGGGCGGCTGGCACCTTCCAGCATGGTAGAAATGCCAGGGACATCAACGTAGGTCTGATCGTGCAGCCCTTGCGGATAAACTTCCGCCGGTGCTGGGGCAAAAACCAGATCGACATCACGACGGTTCAGCTTTTCGCAGTCTTCCTGTAGCGTGCGCGGATAGCGCGCCAGATCGTCTGGGCGTTCAAACTGCATCGGGTTAACGAAAATGCTGACGATGACCACATCGGCACGGGCCCGCGCCTCTTCAACCAGCGTCATATGGCCTTCGTGCAGGTTGCCCATGGTGGGCACCAGCGCGATGCGCTTGCCCTCCTGCCGCCAGCGCCGAATCTGTTGGCGCAGCAACAGCAGGGTTTCGATGATTACCATTCTATAACTCCTCGCTCTGCTCTAAACCGGCAGTGAGATCATGCTGTTAATGAAAAGAGTGCTCTTCACCGGGATAGGTGCTTTGCTCGACTTCCTGAATATAGAGCTGCACGGCGCTGCGGATATCGCCGCTCTGCGCCAGGAAGTTTTTGGCGAATTTCGGCGTGTGGCTGCCGGTGATGCCCAGCGCGTCATGCATCACCAGAATCTGGCCGTCGGTGCCATTACCCGCACCGATACCGATCACCGGGATCGACAGCGCTTCGGTGATTTGGCGTGCCAGAGCGGCAGGAACGCATTCCAGCACCAGCAGTTGCATACCGGCCAGCTCCAGATTTTGCGCGTCTTCCAGCAGCTGTTTAGCCGCCAGTTCATCACGGCCCTGAACCTTATAGCCGCCGAAAACGTTGACCGACTGAGGGGTTAGACCGAGGTGGCCACAAACCGGCACCGCACGTTCGGTGAGCATTTTCACCGTTTCGTACAGCCAACTGCCACCTTCCAGCTTGACCATGTTCGCACCGGCTCGCATCAGCTCGGCCGAACTGGCAAACGCCTGTTCCGGGGTGGCATAACTCATGAAGGGGAGATCGGCCAGCAGCAGGCAGGCTGGTGCACCACGGCGCACGGCACGGGTGTGATAGGCGACGTCGGCGACGGTCACGGGCAACGTGGAGTCGTGGCCCTGCAACGTCATGCCCAGCGAATCGCCAACCAGCATCACTTTGATTCCTTGCTCTTCAAACAGCCGAGCAAAGCTGGCATCGTAGGCGGTAATGGTAGCAAACTTGCGTTGCTCCTGTTTCCACTGGCGTAAATGGCTCACGGTGGTGGGTTTCATCACAACGTCTCCTGAGAATAGCCGCGCAGCACAGGGCTGCGGTACGGGTACAAAGTGCTGACATTCTACTGTAACCCTTCCGAGGTGGGTAGCACCGATCATGATGCTTAAGGGGTTCTTAAGAACCTTGTGATGTAATGAACAGTGAAAGCTAAAAGGGGAGCGCATGAGAATTCTGCTGATTGAAGACGATAAACTGATTGGCGATGGCATCAAAGCCGGGTTAACCAAGCTGGGGTTTAACCTGGACTGGTTCACCGATGGAGCGATCGGCAAAAATGCGCTGGAAAGTGCCCCCTATGATGCGGTGATCCTCGATCTCAGCCTGCCGGGCCTTGACGGGCTCGATCTGCTACGCCAGTGGCGCCAGGCCGGGCAGGACGTACCGGTATTGATTCTGACGGCGCGCGACGCCCTGGAACAGCGGGTTACCGGCTTGCAGAGCGGTGCCGATGATTACCTGTGCAAACCCTTTGCCCTGGCGGAAGTGGCGGCGCGTTTACAGGCGTTGATCCGCCGTCGCCATGGCCAACTGACCCCGCAACTGGTTCACGGCAATGTCATATTCGACGTGGCGGCCCGCGCGGTGAGGCGCAACGGTGAGGTTGTGACGCTGACTCCACGTGAATTAGCAGTGCTTGAACTGTTTCTTAACAACAAAGGGCGCGTGCTGGCACGGCCATTGATTCAGGAAAAACTGTATAACTGGGACGATGACGTGAGCAGCAACGCGGTTGAAGTGCATATACATCATTTGCGGCGCAAGCTGGGCAACGGTTTTATCCGCACCGTGCATGGTGTGGGCTATACGCTGGGGGATGCGGAGTGAAACGCTTGAGCCTGCGATTGCGCCTGATCCTGATTTTCAGCCTGTTGGCGTTATTCACCTGGTGTTCTGCCAGCGTGGTAGCGTGGATGATGACGCGCAACAAGATTAACGAAGTGTTTGATACCCAACAGATGTTATTTGCCAAACGATTGGTCACGACCAATCTGGGCGATCTGCTGGCCAATCAGGATGCACGCAGCCTGCCGAAGACCAAAAAAATCCTCCGTCATGGCAAACGTGGTGAACAGGAAGACGACGCTCTGGCGTTCGCTATCTTCTCCCGCGAGGGCAGAATGCTGCTCAACGATGGCGAAAACGGCGAAGATTTTCTGTTTGATGGCGAGCATCAAGGTTTTATCGATGGCCAACGTAAGGGCGACGATGACAATTGGCGCTTGTTGTGGCTGAGCAGCCCTGATGGACGCTACCGCATTGTCGTCGGCCAGGAGTGGGATTATCGGCATGAGATGGCGCTGGGGATGGTCACGGGGCAATTGATCCCCTGGCTGGTGACGTTGCCGCTGCTGATGCTGCTGATTGCCCTGATGGTTGGGCGCGAGCTGCGGCCGTTGAAAACCGTGGCCGCCAGCCTGCGCCAGCGGGCTCCAGATGATGCCAGCGCGCTGGATGGCCAGCAGGTGCCGACCGAAGTCCGCCCGCTGGTGGAGGCGCTTAACGCGCTGTTTGCGCGCATTAGCGCCATGCTGGTGCGTGAGCGGCGTTTTACCTCAGATGCCGCCCATGAACTGCGCAGCCCGCTGGCCGCGCTGCGGGTGCAGACGGAAGTGGTGCAGTTGGCGGGTGACGATGAGCAGATGCGGCAACATGCGGTGGAAAACCTGACGATCGGTATCGATCGTGCCACGCGGCTGGTGGATCAACTGCTGACGCTGTCGCGGCTGGATTCGCTTTCCGATCTGGGTGAGTTGGAGCAGGTTGATTGGCAGCAACTGGTGCCGATGGTGCTGGCAGAACAGGACCGTTACGCTCATGCGGCAGGCGTCACGCTGCGTTATCAGCAGCAAGGGATACCGCAGCCGTTGCCAGGCCAATCGCTGCTGCTGTCACTGCTGGTGCGCAATCTGGTGGATAACGCCGTGCGCTATACGCCCGCAGGCGGCACGGTCAGCGTCACGCTCGGTTCACAGCAGTTACAGGTGGAAGATAATGGCCCAGGCGTAACGGTGGAACATCTGGCGCGGCTGGGGGAGCGCTTTTATCGCCCGCCGGGGCAGGAACAGATCGGCAGCGGGCTTGGGCTATCAATCGTGCAACGTATTGCCAGCCTGCATGGCCTGCGGGTGAGTTTTGCTAATCGGACTGAAGGGGGATTTTCTGTAACGGTAATGTTCTAGAGATGCCAGGCTATCGATGCCACAGCTCCATGCCGTTGCTTGGCACTCGTTTAAGGCAATCGGCCAAGGTTTCCCCGTCAGGGAAAACCAAGTCAGGCGCTATTTCGGCCAGCGGGTAGAGCATAAATTCGCGCTCTTTCAGGCCGTAATGGGGCACCGTCAGACGATCGGTATTAATCACCCGATCGCCATACAGCATAATATCCAGATCCAGCGTGCGCGGGCCCCAACGCTGAGCTTTACGCACGCGGCCCTGATTGCGTTCTATCGCCTGGGTTTCATCGAGCAGTTGTTCCGGTGGCAACAGGGTATCCAGTACCACCACCGCGTTGAGGAAGTCCGGCTGGTTTTGTGGCCCCAGCGGCTTGGTGCGGTAAAACGACGAACAAACGATCAATCGGCTACGAGGAAGATGCTCCAACGCCTCCAGCGCAGTACTCACCTGTTGCAGTGGTTGTGCCAGATTGCTGCCCAGCGCGATATAAACGCGGATCATCATGCCCCGTCTTTACTACTTGGAGCCCTGCGGCGCGGGCGGCGCGTACGTGTCCGGCGTGGTGCGGGATCGTCGCCTAATGTGCTCAACATGTTTTTCTGCACTGCCGCAGTGGCATCCTGGAATTCATCCCACCATTCAGCGAGGCGCAGCATTTCTGGGTTGTTCTCTACTTGCGCGCGCAGCGCCAGCAGATCGTAAGCCGCACGGAATTTAGGGTGTTCCATCAGCTTGTGCGCACGTTTACCCTGGCGGCGGGAAAGGCGCAGCTGCAATTGCCAGATATCGCGCACCATCGTCGTGATGCGCTTAGGGATAGCCAGTGAACGGCACTCTTCGTCCAGCACATCGTTCATGGCCAGCGCAAACGCGTCGTAGTAGGCCAAGCCACTTTCCTGGGCCAGTTTCTGCGCGTGCTCCAACAACGGATACCACAGCATGGCGGCAAACAGGAACGCCGGGTTGACGCGCATGTCGTTCTGCAGACGGTGATCGGTATTTTTCAGTACCTGCACCAGAATGCGCTCCATCGGCGTATCGTGATTCGGCGTAAAGTGCCGTGCGATCAGCGGGAATAGCGGTTGGAACAGCTGGTATTCACACAGTTTGAGGTAAGTAGGGTAACCAAAACCGGACTGCAACAGTTTCAGCGACTCTTCAAACAGGCGCGCAGGCGGGATCTCGTGCAACAGCGAGGCTAAACGCGGGATCGGCTCGGCAGTTTCAGCGCTGAGGGTCATATCCAGCTTGGCAGCGAAACGAATGGCACGCAGCATGCGCACCGGATCTTCGCGATAACGGGTTTCCGGATCGCCGATCAGGCGGATCACGCCCTGTTGCAGATCGTTCAGACCGCCTACGTAGTCACGCAGGGTGAAGTCCGCTACGCCGTAATACAGGCTATTGATGGTGAAATCGCGGCGCTGGGCATCTTCTTCGATCGAACCGAAGATGTTATCGCGCAGCAGCATGCCGTTCTGGGCCTGCTGTGATGAGTTTTTGTCTGATTCCGGGGTTTGTTCGTGATGGCCACGGAAAGTGGCAACTTCGATAATTTCCGGGCCGAACATCACGTGCGCCAAGCGGAAACGACGGCCAACCAAACGGCAGTTGCGAAACAGCTTACGCACCTGCTCCGGCGTGGCGTTGGTAGTGATATCGAAATCTTTCGGTTTTTTGCCGAGCAACAGATCGCGTACGCCGCCGCCGACCAGATAGGCTTCATAACCGGATTTATTCAGGCGATACAGCACTTTCAGCGCGTTCTCGCTGATGTCTTTACGTGAGATCGAATGTTGTGCGCGTGGGATCACGGCCATTGAGCGCGTTCCCTCAGCGGCAGGCAATGGCGGGCGTTTGTGCGCCGCCGGGCGGCGAGCAGAAGTCTCTCTACCGTTATCGGCAGTGCGCTGTGGCGCGGCTTGCTGCTGCTCTGCGGGGGCACTTTCTTCGCGGACTGGGTTTTTATCGTTGTCCGGCGCATCATCGCGGGTCAACTTGTCATCGCGGATTAGTACCTTACGGCAGAAATTGGCTACTCGGGTAAAAATGGTACACCTCGATAGTGACGGATCAAAATGGTGCTAACAAAAAAATAGCGGCTAATCATAGCTCACCATGGCTCCTTTGAGAATGCTGTTGTGTTTTCGTGCAGGGGAATGGCTAACCGGCGCGGCACATTCTCCCATTGCCAGTGTTGGATTGCCCAGCTCAATAATAACGACAGATCAAGATCTTGCCAGCTTTCCGGCAGGGGCTGGTGCAGAAATTTCAGTGCTTCAACCAATGTTGGACGCGGATCGCCACTGGGCAGCGCCGGGGCGTGGTTTTGCTTCGATAGCTTAACCCCATTCGCGCCCAGCGCCAGCGGTAAATGGAGATAAGCCGGAACCGGCGCTTGTAACTGATGATAAAGCGCGATCTGGCGCACGGTGGGTTCGATCAGATCGGCCCCGCGCACGATCTCGGTCACGCCCTGGAAATGATCGTCGATCACCACCGCTAAATTATAGGCAAACAGGCCATCGCGGCGGCGGATGATAAAATCTTCCTGTGCCAACGCCGGATCTGCCCGCAATTCACCCTGCAACCGATCGTGAAACGCAAATACCGGCGCCGATTGGCGTAAGCGGATCGCCGCACCCTGCGGGCCCAGCTGCAAACTGCGGCAGTGGCCGTCATACAAACCGCCGATCTGCTGGATACGGCTGCGGGTACAGGTGCAGTAATAGCTGAGATCCTGCTGTTGTAGCCAGTCAAGCGTTGCGCGGTAGGCTTCTTGGCGTTGGGATTGGTAGATGACCTGGCCGTCCCAGTGGAGGCCATAGTGTTCTAAGGCAGATAAAATACGGGCGGCGGCTCCGGCGACTTCACGCGGAGGATCGATATCTTCAATGCGTACCAGCCATTGCCCGCGTTGGGCACGAGCCTGGAGGTAGCTTCCCAGAGCGGCAATCAGCGAACCGAAGTGCAGATCCCCAGAAGGCGATGGGGCAAAACGCCCCACATAATGACTTTCTAACATATCAGAAGGGAGTGGTTCCCTTGGTTCTGTGCGGCGCGTATATCCATCGTCTTTCAATCCGCAGCGTTGTTGGCTACGTACATTCACCCCAGTCACTTATTATGTATAAGCTCCTGGGGATTCATGTTCTTGCCGCCTAGCTGCAACTTGAAATCCTCGGGTATATTGGCACGCGCCGCGAACGATAATAACTGCTTAGCCGGCCATCTGCTTTTCGCGGATTTCGGCCAGCGTCTTGCAGTCGATGCACAAATCGGCAGTCGGACGCGCTTCAAGGCGGCGAATACCGATCTCCACGCCACAAGATTCGCAGTAGCCGAAATCTTCGTCTTCTACTTTCTTCAGCGTTTTCTCGATCTTTTTGATCAGTTTGCGTTCACGGTCGCGGTTACGCAATTCGAGGCTGAACTCTTCTTCCTGCGCGGCACGATCGACCGGGTCTGGGAAGTTGGCAGCTTCGTCTTGCATATGCGAAACGGTACGATCTACTTCGTCCCTGAGCTGGTTGCGCCATGCTTCAAGAATGCGCCTGAAATGCGTCAGCTGAGCGGCGTTCATATACTCTTCGCCCGGCTTCTCTTGGTACGGCTCTACCCCAGCGATGGCGAGAATGCTCAAGGACGAGGTTTTACGGGTTTGCCCTTCTTGCATATTGCTTCTCCTACATACACACGCACTATACCCATCATCGATCAAGGTGCAGGAGTGTGGCTGCCTTCTTTCTCCCTGGTGACTTAGTGAACTAAGCTGCCAGGGATTCGTTCAGTTGCCGCCTACCTGCATCTCAAATGCTATAGGGTATGTCGAATCCCCAATACGGGGGAAAAACAGGCCGCTATAAATAACAGAAGGGAAGGGGGATGGCAATTATTCCTGTCACCTGCTTGACAAGGGTGTGAAGGCAGGCGTATTTGCGACGCAATATCCAGCGATCAATTGATGACTACCTGGAACCGCTAATCGATAAAAAACGGTAATTTCCCGCAAAGAGAGATACCGTCAGGCGATAATGTTGCCCCATAACAAATTACTTCCACTCCTGCCTGCTGAACCTGCGCTAGTAGTGCCGCATAACGTGCATCTATGTGATGTGCCGGAGCGACCTGATCGATACCCGTGTGCAACACAGCAAAGAACAATATCGCCCGCTGGCCGTTTCCAACCACGCTTTGCAACTCCCGTAAATGCTTCTGCCCTCTCAGCGTTACGGCATCAGGGAAGTAACCACGTTGATGTTGCAATAGTGTGACTGATTTCACCTCAATATAGCAGTTAACCCGGTTTTCTGCCTGTAATAACAAATCGATACGGCTGTTTTCGCTACCGTATTTAACTTCGCTGCTGATTTTACTGTAACCGGATAATTCACTGATTATATTCTGCTCGATCGCCTCGCGTACCAAGGTATTGGCTCGCAGGGTATTCACACAGATCCAGTCCCCTTGCTGAGTCTGTGTGAGCTCCCAACTGTGGGCATATTTGCGCTTGGCATTATCCGAGGTGGAGTACCAGAGGGTGTCGCCCGGTGTGGCACAGCCGGTCATGGCCCCGGTATTGGCGCAGTGCAGGGTAAAGGTTTCGCCCTCGGGGGTGATGGCATCGGCCAGAAAACGCTTGTAGCGCTTAATCAGCGTGGCGGGCTTCAGGGGCGGTGTGAAGATCATGGATTATCCTGATTATTAAGCGACCACTGCGCCAACTGATGGTAGCGGGTGCGGCCATGCTCAACGGTTGACTGGTACAAAGAAAAATGGTCGGCGCTGAAGATCCAACCTGGCGTGGCTGGCGGAATGGCAACTGGCTGGGTCGCGGCACGCAATAAGGTGATATGCGGGTGAAACGGTAGCGGGCTTTGATAGCAACCGCTGCGTGCTGCCTGCGAGCGCAGCAACTCTGCCAGTTGCAGCAGCGCGCGTGGCGCACGCTTGGTGCCGAGCCACACCACGCCGGGGCGCGGCCAGTGGCCGAGATCGTCAAGGCAGACGTTAAAGCCGGTTTGCCTGATGCGCCCGGCCAGCGTTTGCAGCGCCCGTTCTTTCTGCGTGCTGACATCGCCGAGAAACGCCAACGTCAGATGCAGATTAGCGGCGGCAACCGGGCGGCCATCTTCGGGTTGAAAAGCGTCGGCGCGCCAGCGGATCACCTGTTGCTGCAAGGCATCGGGTAACGATAGGGCAAAAAACAGGCGGCGCGAAGTGGACATGAATCTCCGGTAAATAAATGAAACGCTGGCCGTAATGCTACAATGTGCGCCGTCCATTAACTACCCCATGGAGAGTTTTGTGTCTTCACTGCCCGTCAGCGCGGTTCTTGATGAGTTACTCGCTGCATTGCAATCCGCCCCGCAGGTGCTATTGCATGCCCCAACCGGCGCAGGTAAATCAACCTGGCTGCCGTTACAGATCCTGGCCAAAGCCGGGCTGCCGGGGCGCATCATTATGCTGGAACCACGGCGGCTGGCGGCCAAAAACGTCGCTTATCGCCTGGCACAACAGCTTGGTGAAGAACCCGGCCAGACCGTGGGTTACCGCATGCGTGCCGAGAGTAAAAGCGGGCCGCATACCCGGCTGGAAGTGGTGACCGAGGGCATTCTCACCCGCATGTTGCAGCAGGATGCTGAGCTGCAAGGTGTTTCGCTGGTCATTCTCGATGAATTCCATGAACGTAGCCTGCAAGCCGATCTGGCCTTGGCGCTGCTGCTCGATGTGCAGCAAGGGCTGCGTGACGATCTGAAATTGCTGATCATGTCGGCAACGCTGGATAACGCGCGCCTATCCCAACTGCTGCCGGAGGCACCGGTGGTGGTATCCGAAGGGCGCAGCTACCCGGTCGAACGGCAGTATCAACCGCTGGCCAGCCATCAACGGTTGGAAGATGGCGTTGCCACGGCGGTGAAACGTTTGTTGGCCGAACAATCCGGCTCGTTGCTGCTGTTCCTGCCCGGCGTCGTGGAGATCAACCGCGTGCTGGAGCGGCTCACCGGGGAGGTGGCAGCCGATACCGATCTCTGCCCGTTGTATGGCGCACTGCCGCTGGCGCAGCAGCAAAAAGCGATCCAACCGGCCATCAGCGGGCGGCGTAAAGTGGTGCTGGCAACCAATATTGCTGAAACCAGCCTGACGATCGAAGGCATCCGGCTGGTGGTCGACAGCGGCCTGGAGCGTGTGGCGCGTTATGACGTGCGTAACGGTTTGACCCGGCTGGTGACGCAGCGCATCAGTCAGGCGTCGATGATCCAACGCGCCGGGCGTGCCGGGCGCTTGGAGCCGGGCATCTGTTGGCACCTGTTTGCCAAAGAGCAGGCGGAACGCGCAGCGGAGCACGCTCAACCGGAGATACTGCAAAGCGATCTCGCCAGCTTTTGGCTCGAACTGTTGCAGTGGGGCTGCGTGGATGCCGAACAGCTGACCTGGCTCGATCGGCCACCTGCCATAGCGCTGGCGACGGCCCGCCGTTTGCTGCAAACCCTTGGTGCCATCGACGACGCCGAAAAGTTAACCAGCAAAGGCCGTCAGATGGCCGGGTTGGGCTGTGAGCCACGCTTGGCGGCGATGCTGTGCGCCGGTGCTGCCTTGGGTGCCGATGGTCTAGCGACGGCGGCGATGCTGGCCGCTCTGCTGGAAGAGCCGCCGCGTAATGGGCAGATGGACATCAGCTATTGGCTGAGCCGCCCGCAGCCGCACTGGCAACGCCGTGCTACCCAACTTAGTAAGCGCTTACCACAAAAAGCGGGGCAGATTGATGCCGATCTGGCGGCCCCACTGTTAGCGCAGGCGTTTGCCGATCGCATTGCTCAGCGGCGCGGGCAGGATGGCCGCTATCTGCTGGCCAATGGGATGGGAGCCGCGATGAATCAGGACGAAGCGCTGTCAAGAACCCCCTGGTTGATTATCCCCAGCCTGTTGCAGGGCCATAACAGCCCGGATGCCCGTATCCTGCTGGCGCTGCCGATTGAGATTGACGCGCTGGTAGCCCAACTCCCCGCGATAGTCAGCAGCCAGACGGCGGTGGAATGGGATGAGGAGAAAGGTTCACTGCGCGCCTGGAAGCGCCAGCAGATTGGCCGCTTGACGCTGCGTGCTCAACCCTTGGCGAAACCGGCCGATGAGGAGTTGCAACAGGCGCTGATTAACTGGGTACGGGCGCAGGGTTTGGCTGTGCTGAACTGGAGCCTTGCCGCCGAACAGTTGCGGTTGCGCCTGCAATGCGCACAGCGTTGGCTGCCAGAGGCCGCATGGCCTGCGGTGGATGATGAATCCTTGCTTGATGCGCTGGAAACCTGGTTGTTGCCTTCGCTGAATGGTGTGCGCGATCTGCGTGGGCTGAAGCAGGTCAATATCGCCGAAGCGCTGGGCCGCTTGCTGAACTGGCAGCAAAAACAGCGACTGGATCAGGCGTTACCCACGCATTACACCGTGCCGACCGGCAGTCGCCTGCCGATCCGCTATGATGCCGACAATCCTCCGGCTCTGGCGGTGCGTTTACAGGAGATGTTTGGTGAACAGCGCAGCCCGATGCTGGCAGAAGGCCGCATTGCGGTGGTGCTGGAGTTACTCTCGCCTGCGCGTCGGCCGTTGCAGATCACCGGCGATCTGGCGGCCTTCTGGCAAGGTGCCTACCGCGAAGTACAAAAAGAGATGAAAGGGCGTTACCCCAAGCACTCATGGCCTGTTGATCCTTTGGCTACCCCACCGACTAAAAAGTGAATCGTCCTGGGTTTTTGGAGCGTGTTAACGCCATCAACCCAGGCTGCCTGTCTCCGTTAATGCACCGCAGCGCCATCTTTGGTGTTAATTAGCCATGTTCCTGCCTGGTCAATAGTAAACGGTTTCTGATACTGATATTGCGCGGTACGAACTTCTGCCTGGTATTGGCCAGCGGCTAGCTTCAGATAAACGAGGCCGTTTTCGTTCGGCATCACCTTCTGCTGTTTGCCATTAATGCTAAGTTGTTCATCCGGTTGCAGTTTGAAATACACCACGGCAGTCCATGCCGGTGCGACAGGTTCAGGCGCTGTAGGGGCTGGCGGCTGTGGTTCTGCAATGGGGGTGGCTGGTGTAGGAGTTGCTACCGTTATGGGAGCCGTGGATGGATCACTCCTCAACCAGAGGGTGAGCCCGGCGAGTAACACGACAACCACAGCTGCGCCGACCATCATTGGGCGAAAGCGTTTGCTGCTGCGGGGAGAGTGAGCGGTAACTGCCGTTTGCACTTTGGCTACGGGCATCGGGCTGGCTGCGGCAGCTTGGGTGCTGATGATCTCATTCTCGCTGGCGATCGACAGGTGCAAGCGTTCCGCCATTTCACCAATGGTTTGCGGCCGATCTTCGGGCTTTAACAGCAATGCCCGATCGATCGCATCCAGCAGATCTAACGAGTACCCTTTCGGACGGCGCTCAGTCAGCGGTTGGTAGTGATCTTCGATGCTGCGCACCACGCTGACGGGAGGAGGCGCATCCACGATCAAGGTATGCAGAACTGCACCGAGGGCATAGATATCGGACCACGGCCCCTGTTCGCCATCGCTATTTTCAGTGTATTGCTCAATCGGGGCAAAGCCGGGTTTGAGCATGATCTCGGTTTGATCCGACAGGTTACCGATCTCTTTGCGGGCAGAACCGAAATCCAGCAATACCGGCAACTGATTTTCCTGGATCTGGATATTGTCCAGCGAGATATCGCAGTGCAGATAACCTTCCTGGTGGATCGTGTTGATCGCACTGAGCAAGCTGGGCAGCAAATTGCGGATCCAGGTTTCGTTGATCTTCTCTGGATACTGAGCCTTGAATTTTTTCAGCGTGGTTCCGGTATAAAACTGTGTGCCGATGTAGGCGGTGCCATTTGCCTCCCAGAAACGCAGAACGTGGAGCAGGGCCGGATGTGAAAAACGCGCGAGCAAGCGCGCTTCTTGAATAAAGCTGTTCAGCCCGGCTTGAAAAGTGTGGCTAAAGCGCTCACTGCGCAGGCTGAGCGTGAGATCTTCATTGCGTGTAACCAACGTCGAGGGGATGTACTCCTTGATGGCGACAATGCGTTCTAGCTGGTGATCGTAGGCTCGATACACGATGCCAAAACCGCCTTCACCAATGACTTCCTTGATCTCAAATTCATTGAAACGATAACCGATGGGCAAGCTGTTTGAATTGGGTTTTATTGTTTCGTGTCCTGACATAATAACGATTCTCTGTAATCAAGGCTGGCTGATGTTATGCCTGAAATGGGCAGTTAACCCCGTGGTTCTGCACTGAAATATCAATGAGCATCGTCCTTAACGGACAGATAACTGCCGCTGGCAGGATCGGCGCGCTCAACGGCCAGAGTTTCCACCAGACGGAACGTGAGAGACATTCCTCGTGCGTTGATCAAGGGCCGCCAGGTCTCGCGGGCGGAGGCGACTTTCTGGTCGACTTCTGCCTGGGTGGCCGCTTGTTCGCGCGGCATTTCAATAATCACTTCCCCCTGAAATGCCCAGGCGTGTAGCTGTGGGTTAAAGGGCAGCACCAGGGCACTGTCCGCAGCGCTCAGGATCAGGCGTTGGGCATTCGCACTGACCACATTCAGCGGGCGATCGTCTGGGGCAATCTTGAGCAGCGGATACCCTTGATAAAAAGTGATGTTGTAGGTTTGTGGAATGCCTCCCTGCTGAAGAACTATCGTGCCAAGGCCGTTCAAGAAGCCGTGGCTATCACAACGCAGCTTGTCAGTGCCGGGCACCGATAGGGTGCTGTCACCGGCCTCGCCGTTCCAAGAGGTACGGAACTGGCAGCCGGATGGCAACTCAAAAGATGAAATCGTATCTTGCGTGGCTAAAGGCGACGTCACCGCAACCGCGGCGGGAATCGTGGGGCCAGACGGGCTTTTTGCCTTGGGCGGTTGGATTATTGGCTGCCAGCGTTGGCTTTTTTTCGCGCTGCCCGAGGCGATCTCATTGCCCTGTGTGTCGGTCAGCAGCCAGGGGAGTTGTGTCACCTTAGGGCACTGTTTTTCTAATAGAATCCCCACCCGCGGCAGGAAATCAGTCAGCACTTGGGCATCGGTTTTTTGCGCTGAAGTAATGCGCAGTGGAATGCTGTTGGCACACCAGCTTGCGGGGGAGCTGTTTTTGACATTATCGATAAAAACTTCAAGTTTCAGGCTTGGGGAGTGTACCAACTGATAATTTGCCGCCTGTGCAGCAGGGATTATCAGCAGAGCAAGTATCCTGGGTATCCAATATTTCATAGTCGGCCTTGGACGTAGTTCGCATTAATTGTGGGAAAGAAAACGTTCAGCATCGGCAAGTGAGTGCAACAAGGTGGTTTCTTGCGGCGAGCCAATCCAAACGGCAATCGCGCTGTAGTTATCAGAATTGGCACCTTGGCCATTGTTATCCCAGGCTTGTTGCAGCAGAGAGAGCCATTCGCCGGGTGAATTCACCATGTGCAGCGCCTGTTCCAGCTCATTGTGAGTAAAGTTGTGCCAGAAACCGTCGGTACACAGCAGGAAAACGTCACCGTCCTCCAGTTGCAGCACATCGCCATAGCTGGCATCGCGATCCTCATTGAGCCCTAAGGCGAAGTACAGGAGATTGCTGTTGATCCCGCTGGTCTGATAGCCAGCATCGGCCATTTGCTGCACCAGGCTGTGATCGTGAGTGATCGCGTGCAAATAGCCCCGGCGAAACAGATACAGGCGGCTGTCGCCGGCGTGCGCCCAGTAGGCGAGCTGGTAGTCACGATCGACAAACAGGCTCACCAGCGTGGTTCCCATCTTGCTGTACTGTGCCGATAGCTGCTGTTGCCGCTGAATGGCCTGGTTGGCCTGCGAAATGTACTGGCGGATGCTTTGGGCATCCATGTGCTTTTCGCCATCAAAATTGCGCAGGATGGTGTCTCGCGCCACTTTGGCCGCAATCTCTCCCCCCGGTAGACCGGCAATGCCATCACAGACCACAAAACAAGCGGAGCGGTTGCCGATCACCTCGCCGATCTGATCCTGATTGGTCATGCGTTCCCCCTGATTGGAGGTAGAGGCGATGGTGATATTCATGATGCCTCCGGTTTAATCTGTGAATCTTTGTATTGGTTGGCTTCTACGGCATAGGCATGCAGGAAGGCTTCACCAAACAGCGTATGGAAATCATCCTCAAGCTCACCGGAGGTTTTTCGGTAACTTTTAACGAAGTAATCCCACAGCGCG
Organism: Serratia sp. HNCC26DJ206; assembly: GCF_057180605.1. Classification (NCBI taxonomy): domain Bacteria; kingdom Pseudomonadati; phylum Pseudomonadota; class Gammaproteobacteria; order Enterobacterales; family Yersiniaceae; genus Serratia; species Serratia sp. HNCC26DJ206. The sequence continues at coordinate 113,562 of NZ_JBXUGP010000003.1, read as the reverse complement.
GCCTTGCGGCTGGAAGGTAATGCCAGCCGGGGTACCGTACCCTCCTGGCGCGCTGCCTCTTCCAGAAGTTCCGGATTAAAGGATTGCAACATGGCGGCGATAATGGCCCGAATACCGGCGATCATGCCGAGTTGATGAGCCTGTAAGTCGATCAGCGCATCACGCACTGATTGCTCAGGTGGGATAAAACCCGGCATTTTGCTGCCAAACATTTGCATCAGCACGGTTTTGCCTGAGGGCAACAGCTTGAAGGGGTTGTTGGCTTCATCGAGGATCATGGTCATTTCTGCTTTGACGCCACGCTTGAGGATCGAGCGGGAAGAGAGTAACGCCACCGTTCCCTGTGAAAACAGGCTCAACAAACGCCCCACCTGGCGTAACTGCTGTTCGTCAAAGTGGGGCGCAGGTTGCAGGTCATACAGCCCGAGTCCTTGCAGTAGGGCCCTCAGTAATGGTCCTTCCAGCGTTTCGCCGTTAGAAGCGGGCAGGCTTGGCGGTTGATCGATTGAGTCGGCAACAGGATCGATCCCTAAACGGTTTCCTGGGCGGCTCCTCGGTTTTGCCGGTGCAGTCTGGGGCTGAACCTTTGGCGGTTCGGGCTGGGTCATGGCCGCCAGGATCGGTGTTTCCGGCGAGAGGGGTAATGGGGGGGTTGCCGATGGTACGGCACTGCTGAGTTGCAGGCCGAGCGGATCCTCACCGTTTTGGCTATCCGACACGGCTGCTGGAGCGGATGAGGTGCCAAACAGAGCCAGGGGATCCAGCTCTTGCGCGCTGGCGTGGTTTTCCATTGAGGGAACAGGTTCAGGCATATGGCTCTCTGCCAGCAAGGTGCTTGGCGTGGTATCAGCCAGAATATGCACCTGGTCAAAGGGGGTATCAGCGTTGAATAACGTGGCCGGGTCGATCGGTCTGGTTTGCAAATGCTGTAGATCGATATTGCCGGTCAGCTGTTCCAGTGGGTCGTTAGGGTTCAGCTCGACGCGGGGTTCCGCCAGTAACGGATGGTGATTATCGTGGTAACTGGCCGGCGCTGGGGAGATCTCTCCTGGGGGGAATTCCTGTATCAGGCTATCCCAGATCTCATTGGGCACCGACACCGTGTTGGGTGTAACCACCGGCTCAATATTGACGCTGCTGGCCGTGGTGGGGGCCGGTACAGACGCTGGCTGTAGACTGCTGACCTGAATCTGATAATCATCAATACCCAGCATATCGCCGTCCTGCAATTCAACCTGGCGGCCACGTTCTAGCGGAATATTATTGAGCTGCACGTTGGTGACATTGCCACGGTTGGTAATACGGCATCCACCATCAACCGAAATATGTACGATGGCTTGCAGGCGAGAGATGGCTCGCTCTTCATCTGGCAACACCAGATTATTATCCACGCTGCGGCCTATGGTTCCGCCTGGCGGCAGGAAGTCACAGCTGGTTTGTGGGGGAACCTGACCATTTTTGTTTTTTACAATAGCAAATCGCATAAGTCATTCCTGCTGATTAAGGCGCATACCCAAAATATGTGATACAGGTAGGCGGCAACGGGATTACCTTTGAAAAATTAATTTAATCAAATAGTTGTGGGTACTGACCGCCACGGCCAGCGCTTGAACAACCCTCGGGATTAAACAGTAACGAGAACAACTGCACGGTAAGATTGCCGCTGTGTGCATGGGGCGAGAATGGGCGAACATCGGCTTGATGGGGCCACCAAAAGCTGATGTATTGCGCGGGCTCAAAGCTATCAGCGGCTTGCTGCCACACCAGTCTGTTCTCTGGCTGATGAGGTAAACCGATAATTGAGAGAATCTCTGACTCCCCTGTAGCGGTGGGAATCGGCAACTCTGGCAGGGCGAGCAGCGCCTGGTCAATTTGCGCGGCGGAGCAACCGTTACGTACGCCATTCAAGAGCGTCTGGCCGAGTTGGTGATACCACTGGGCCGCGGTATGCAACTGTCGCTGGTGCCAGTCATTCAGGTTCCACAGGCGCATCGCACAAACGGGGTAGTAACGGCCTACGCGGTCACGGGCGGGGAGCACGCAGCCCATTTGTACATACTGATTGCCCAGCGGGGCGGGTATGACAAAGTTCCAGACCGGAGCCTGCTCGAAGGGATGTGTGCTGTTGCCAGGCCATTCCTGTTGCAGATTCAGTAAGCCGCTGTGAAACCAATCGGCCCAGCGGTTAACGACCGCCTGGGGCAGACGGCGCTGGAGAAAATCCCCCTCAGCAGGCACTTTGCCATACCAGCCAATTTGCGTGGTTAGGTTTGGGTTGTGAACCATCATCATCACCTCTCGGGCTACGGGCAGGAAAATGCAGGTAGCTGGAAAGGATTGCGAATGCTGTTGGGGGTAAACTCCAACGTCACACTTTGCCCATCCAGATTAAAGGTCGCCTGTCGGCCCAGCGTACTGCCGTTATCAGACGATTTTGCCCGATCGACCAGGCGGTTAAGCGCCCATGGCCCCGTGGTCACCATGCTGGCGGTGGTGCCGTTCGCCAAGGACAATTGCAAGTGCACCTGATTGGTATTGCGGGTGCCCGGCCAACTCACCACCAGCGGGACTTGCGGGCCGTGACTGTACTTGAACAACTGGCCGTCGATGTCCAGCGTCAGGTTCAGGATCGCGTTATCCATGCGTACTGGCCGTATGGTGACCCGGTAAGAGGGCACCGCAGTGCCGTTGGCAAAGAAGGCATCCCGAATGCGTTGGGCCTGCTGGAATGAGGGCAGAATGCCCTCTCCTCCGGGCAGGGTTTTGCCATCGACGCCCGGCGTAAAACGCCAGATAGGGCGGGTGGTATCGACTTTCCCTTGTAGGTTGTCACGAAAAAAACTGTCCATCAGGCCGCTATTGGGGGCAAACATCCGCGCCAAATCGTCCGGCGTCACATCCTGCTGCGATCGAGGGTTAAGCGGATAACGGCCCGCAATCGCCTGGCGGCAGAAGCTGCCAACCTCAACGCTGATGCGCTTTTTGATATTCTCCATCTCTTTGCTTTGGGTATCGCTGCTGGCACCAATAGCCAGCGACAACAGCATTTGTTTGAACGGAATAGGTAAGCGCCCAGACTCTGCCTGTAAACGTGGAATAATATCGCTGGGGGGAACGGTCATACCGCTGTTGGCCGCGCCCTGAACCGCTGTCAGGTAATTGTAGAGGTCATCAACCTGCTTGAGTACGGCATCAAATGGGATGGTTTTGTCGTCTTCTCCCTGACTCTGTGCCAGCTCCAGCAAAGGTGCAAAGTGTGCCATGACCACCTGTTCCGGCTGTGCGGAGACATCCCCATCAGCGTTGACCGGGCGCGTAGCAAAGAGCGTCTCCAGCGTGTGATTAGCCCCCTGATTCAGCTTGTCTTCGGCTTTCCCCAGCAACGAGCGCCGATCGGCGTCACTCTTCTCGTCACGCAGGGTGACGTATTGCCTTAGGTTCACCAACAGGTTGCGCATAGGGGAAGGGTTGCCAGAAAGCAAACGCGCGCTGCTGATGCGCTGGCTTAGCTCACTGATATTCGCCAGCTGTATATCCGCCAGCAGCGCATCCCAAACGGCGATAAAATCCTGCATATAGAGTTGGCGTACCGTTTTTGTCAGGTCGGCACTTTTTTGTTCCGACGCCGTGCGAGCATTCAGCACCCAGCTATCTTCCTGACGCAGCGTTTCCGTGACTTGGCTGATGTTGTTATCAAACGCTTTCCAGTAGCCTTGCGAAGTAAAAAGCCCAGGTATGCTTTCGGTCACGGGTTTGCCACTTTTGCGCGTAAAAGCCAACTCTGCCTGTGGCCCGGCTAAATCCACCAGGCTGACCGGCTTGATCTCGGTTTGCTGCAACAGTAAACGCTTCAAACGGCTATAGACCCGCTGGGGGAGAGACGAACGCCCGAGGAGAGATTGCGCCTGTGCCACAAGCGACTCATCTTTGGCATAAGGTGAGGACTGGATTTGATCGTCAAGCAATTGGGCTAAATGCCACTCCAACCGCTCTAACTGTTGTTGCGTGACGCCCTGGTGCAGATGGCGCCGCAGGTTAAGCATCACCCAGGCACGCAGAAATTTTCCATCATATTGTTTTGGCAGATAGAGCATTTGATACGCTTTTAACGCTTCATAGCTGAAATCTGCATCGCTGTGATTGTCCTGGCGCAGCGTGAGGATGATCTGCTGCGCTACCTGTGGCAGCAGCAGCTCTTTGAGCGCCTTTTGGTAGAGCGCATTGCTGGCATAGCTGAGCTGCTCGCCCCGGTACAATCCCATACGGTAAGAGAGGGGGGGATCTTGCAGTGAAAAATGCCGTCTTTCGGGTAAATTCAGAATGCCGTTAAGGAACGGGAGCAGGGGCAACATATCGCCAAAATCCAGCTGAGTCAGCCCTTGCCCTTGGTGCTCCAACTGCGGCACTTTAGCCGCTATTTCTGTCAGGTACTCTTTGTTATTGCCATAGCTGATAAACCAGCCGCTTGCCAGAATGACCAGCAGGCTCACCAGAGAGAGATAACCAGCCCAGTGCAAAGCACGGTTACGGTATTCCCACCAGCGATTGCTCCCCGCCAGGCCCGCTTCCTGAAAGATCACCGTTTCCAGCATATCCTTGAGGAAAAAACTTTGGCCTTTGGCCGCGGGGATCGGCGCTTCATGACTGAGGCTGTTCCAATGGGAGTGCGCCGTTTCTGCTGATGGAGCGGTGGACAGTTGTAAATAGCGATTCAACTCCCCCATCACGCGGTCAAAGGGCAAACCTTCCTGGGTGCCACTGGTGAAATAGATGCCACGGGGAGTGAAACAGCTTTCAAAGTTGGAGCGGCTGAAAACCCGCTCCAGATAGTGGTGCAGCAAGGGGCGCAAAGCCGCAAATTCCTGCGGGAACAGGTAACATCCAGCGCGTTGCCGAACATCATGCTCGAGTAAAATGGTCTCTGGCAGGGCCGCGTTCAGCCGTTGCTGTAACAGGGCATACTGTGATTCGAAAGCCTGATTGAGGTCAAAATCAGCCTGGCGAGACTGTTCGTAAGGGAAGGTAAATCCCCAGATTTGCTCGCGCTGTGCTTTATCGAACTGGCTGAAATAAGCCATGAAACCGTTCAGTAAGTCGGTTTTGGTGACCATCACATACACCGGAAAGCGAATACCTAACTGCTGATGCAGTTCGATCAGCCTTTTGCGTAGGGCATCTGCCTGCTTGGCGAGCGCTTCACTGCTTTCGCTCAGCAAATCGGCCACGCTAATGGTGATGATCACCCCGTTAATAGGCTGACGGGCGCGGTATTTTTTTAACAGTTCGACGAAGCTTTTCCACTCTTCGGCGTCTTCTAGACGCTGGCTTTCCTGCGTGGTGTAGCGCCCGGCGGTATCCAGCAAAATCGCCTCATTGGTAAACCACCAGTCGCAGTTACGTGTGCCACCGACGCCGCGCAGGGCGGATTGGCCAAAGCTTTCCGCCAGTGGAAAGTGCAGCCCCGAGTTGCTCAGCGCGGTGGTCTTCCCGGCACCGGGTGCCCCGATGATGACATACCAGGGCAGTTGATAGAGATACTGGTGATTAAAGCGGTTCAGCCAAGGGTATTTGCCCCCTTGCCCTGGGGCGAAGCGGGCTTTTTTTAACAGTTGCACCGCTTCATCAAACCGCTGGGACAGCAGGGGATCCTGCTGAGGCACGGCTTTGGCCTGCCCCTTGGGGATTTCCTGGGTAGCCCGTAGGTTGCTCAGCAGCTTGCTGTTGAACCAGATACTGTAAATACGCGGAATGATGCGTAACAAAGCCCAGAGCAGATAAATAATGCCGATAGCGATCTGCCGGTTCAATTCTGGCTCAAGGGGCCGATAGTCGCCGATGGCGAGCAGTGGGCCTATCACCCAGATAATAAATGCCAATGCGGTAATGCCTATCGCCCCCCAGAGCAGGCGACTGGTGATAATGGAGAATAACGTTCTGAACATTACTGTCCGTTCCCTTGCTGCGATCGGTTGAGTTCTGCCTGTGTGTTTCCTGGTGCAACCAACAGGGTAATTTCGACCCGGCGGTTTAAGGCCCGGTGCTCTTCGCTGCTATTTTCCGCGACCGGATTGCTCTCGCCGCGGCCTTCCGTTTTAACCCGCAGTGGATCATCCAGGTGTTTTTGCAGTTGTGCGGTGACGGACGCGGCACGCGCCAGCGAAAGCTCCCAGTTAGAGGCAAAGCGGGCACTGCGGATCGGCAGGTTATCGCTGTATCCCGTTACCAGAATTTTGCCGCTGACGCCATTCATGGCGCTGGCGATCCGATCAATGACCGGAATATATTCCGTACGTACCGTGGTCGCCGCAGAGTCAAATAGCCCATCGCCCTTGAGGATCACCACGCTTTGCTGCGCCTCATCACGCACCGCGACCAAACCTTCGGTAATCTCCTGATGCAGAAAACCTTTCAGATCCAGCATCGGTGGCGGCGTGGGTGCCGGATTGCTGATGGTCATTTGCGGCAGATTGGCCTGATAAATGGAGGCCAGCACGGGAGAGGTCGTTTCGCCCAGGCGCCAGTTGAGAACAATAAAGAGCAATGAGGCAATAAACCCCGTCAGCGCCGCGCAGGCCCAAAGCGGCACCAAGGGACGCCAGTGTTTTTGCAATACAGGGAGATCCCGCGCATTGGGCGAGAGTGCGGTGGCATAACTGCCCCGCACCGAACGTATCATCTGTAACAGGCGCTGTTTGATGGTTTCTAACTGGGAACGGCCGTTTTCGATCACCCGATAACGGCCTTCAAAACCCAGCAGCAGGCAGTAGTTGATCAGTTCCAGCAGTTGAATATGTTCGCGTGGGTTCTGTGAAAGCTTGGCCAGCAGTTGGAAAAACTTTTCGCCGCCCCAGGTTTCATTATGGAACGTCACCAACAAGCCACTACCGGACCAGACGCTGTTACTGCCCCAAGGCGTTAAGGCCGCCGCTTCATCCAGCGCCGTACACAGGCAATAGCGAGCCCCGATGATCACTTCATAGGTCAGGTTTTCCCTTTTGGCGCGTACCTCGAAGTGGCGTACTTCATCAATCAACTGCTGGCGAAGCTGCGCCGGATCGGCATGGGTTGCCGACTGGCGGATCTGCAAAATTGCGTTCAACAGTGGGTTAGCGGTGAGGATCAGTGGGTTATCCCATTGGGTGGCTTGAGTCATAAATTATCGGTCCTGACCATGGGGGGCTTGCAGGCCGCTGGCCGTAACCACGATATGAGCGGTCAGTTCATCAGGGGATAATTGCCATATCTTGTAGAAGTTAGTTTCGGTGGGTTTGGGCAGCGGCAATGAAAGGCGCCAGGTTTTACCGTCCAACTCGCGGTATTCGGCAATAATGCCGATATAACGCGCATCCAGCGTACTTTGCCCAGCCAGGGTTTTGCCTTTTTGCCCTGGAGCCAGGAAGAATTGATCGCTTTCAATCAGGCTGTTACCGAGTACGCTTTTCACATCGCCTTGCAGGGTAAAGAAGTCGGTTTCCATAAATTCAGCATCAGAACGTAGCAGCAACACGCGAACTTTGACGGGGGCCGAAGCTTGGCCGTCGCCCGCGTTGATCTGCGAATCGGCATCAAACATCAGGCTGTAGCGTGATGGCACGCTTTTCGCGGAGGACATACAGCCGCTGAGCAGAGATACGGTGAAAATCAATAACAGCAGAGGCCAACAGCGCTGGATGGATTGTGATTTGATCATGATGTCTCTCATCATCAACGGTGGATTATTCAAGGATCCAAGTGGCTGACTTGGTGTCTTGACAGGCTTTGCTGTTCTTACCCAGGGTCACGCAGTTTTCAGCCCCCTTTGTGGCGCTAGCATGGTGGGTTCGGGGGCGATCTTTACGGATCTCCGCCCGGTATTGGCTTTCAGCAACCCCGGCATTGCCCTGGATATAACCCATCAGTTCCCCTCCTGGCTCCTGCGAGATGGCCAACCATTTATTTTCTACTTCGCCCAAAGCGAAGAAAGGGGTGGCATTTTTCAGCCTGCCGAGCACTTGGCCGTTGTATCTCGGCTCGCTCATCAGGCTGGCGCTGTACAGGCTGCGATACTTTTTATTGATCGGTTTGAACTGTGCTGGTGGGGAAATGGTGGTGCGGTGTGTCAATGTCACGCCATCCACCTGATGGCTGACCAAAGCATCGGCAACGATCGCAGGCTCTGTGCGTTTAGCACAAGCGGTAAGCAGCAGCGAAAGCAGTAGTAGCGAAATCCGTATTTTCACAAGTGCCTCTTGGTCTCTTTTGGAGTTGCAATAACTCACTCAGTTAAGGGTTAGGACGCAAGTATCATAATTTTAAACTGGCTGGGTATGGTGCGCATGCCGGCCATATTGGTTGAATTTTGCAGGCTGATACTGGTTAAACGCGTTGCTGGTGTCCCTTTCACTAACATGGTAAACGCACCGGTAGTGTGGCGTGATGGCCCCATGACTGTGCCAGACGCTACGCCCGTTGCGATGCCAACGTTATCCCCATTGGTGAGGGGGATAACCGTGGTCATGTTATGGGCTGGCATCCCCATAAACAGAATGTTGAAGGCATTAGGGATAGCGGTTTGCCCTGTGGCCATGTCTGGATAAGGGACAGGAGTTGGTGTTGGCGTAGGTGTTACGCAAACGTCGGGAAATGCCAGGTCGAGGCCCTGTAATTGGCAATTGGCAAACATGGTGTTACCCCATATGGATCTGTTCTGAATCGATTTTAGTGATGGCTTTGGAGGTAATAATGGTGTTCTGCGCGTGCATGCGCAGGTAATCCTCGGCCTGCATATCCAACTGGCCCGCGCGAACCTGCTCCATTTGTGTGGTTCTGCGCAAGAGTCGGTGGCTGATTTGGGTGACGGCTTGCCAGACGGATTCACACTGCCTGCCCACGATGCGAGACAGGCTGAGCCAGGCGGTGAGCGACTCACCGCTGTAATTCATCGCCTCAATATGGCAATCACTGGTTTTTGCCGTGATGTTCAACGCCTGGCTATCCAGACTGAGATTGCCCTGGGGGGCAATCTGTAAATCGCCTTCGACGCTGAGCACGGCGGGCTGCTGGCTTCCTGCCCGTGCTAACACGGCCAGAAGCCATAGCTGCCCATCCGCGCTGGCGATCAGGACGCGATCGCCGAACTCTGGTGTCAGCAGACAACTGGCGGCCCGGTGGCAGTGCCAGCCGCGGCCTTCGCTTTCAACCATCAGCGTACCGTCGCTGAGCAGGTTAACGACTTGCCCGGCGGCTTGTTGCGGCGGCGTTACGGGAAGCGTGTAGGGGGTGATTGCAGGGGTCATGGTCTTCCTTATTAGATTCGGCTCTGGCGCTGGGCGCTCCAGATTTCTGCGTGCAGCAATTCTGGATCACTCTCCAGAATTCCATGGCGATCGGAAAAGTGAGAGCCCATTTGGTGAGCGCGATGAAAACGGCTGCGCATAAAATGGGCATGACGAAAATCTGCGGCCCTGAGGTCAGCGTAAGAGAAATCGGCATAGGTCAGATCGCTGCTCTTGAAGGACGTACTCTCTGCGCGAACCTGCTGTAATACCGTTTGAAAGAGCCGGCAATGGGAGAAATCCGCGCGATCCAGGCAGGCCGAGACAAAAATGGCCTGATCGAACAGGCTGTGTTGGCACTGCGCTTCAGCCAGATTAGCGCTAAGAAACAGGGCCTGACTGGCGTTGATTCCCTGAAGCCGCGCGCGTTGCAGTGAAGCGCCTTTGAAATTGCACTGGATAAGCTGGCAATGGGAAAAATCAGCGTCATCCAATTGGTTATCAGTGAACTGACAGCCGCGAAAATGCTGGTGCTGATAGTTTTTGCCGCGTTGATCGCATTCGAAGAACGCTGCCCGATCAAACTGGCTGGCGCTGAAATCGGTTTCGCGCAGATCAAGACGGAAAAAGGTGGTCAAGACGCTGTCGATATTATCCAGTTTTGCCTGCGTTAGCGCCGATTGGTAGAAGGTGACGCGATCCAAATGGGCATGGCTGAAGCTGGCGGCCTGTAACGATCCCTGCATAAACTGCGTTTTATCATGCTGGCTGTGGCTGAAGTTGGCGTTATCCAACGGGCATTGGTTGAACGTGCTGTCACTCAGGGCGGTTTGATTAAACTGGCTGTTAGTCATCTCGCACTGATTGAACACCGTCTGTTTTAACCTGGCTTGCACGAATTTGGCAGCGGTCAGTTGGCATTCATTGAATACCGTTTCATGCAGATTGGCGCCGCTGAAATCCGCGCCACTGAAATCCGCTTCGCTGATAATGCCACCAGAGAAATCCAGCCCTGCCAACGATTGACCGGCAACGGAAACGTTCTGTACCGGTTCACCCTGTTTGATTTTTTGTTGTAGTTCCGTGGGCGTCAGCGTTTTCATATCAGTTCCTTGTCACGCTTTGGCAGCGTTTTGGTGCGCTGGGTGTAAGCGCCATCAATCTTGCTGGTGGCATCGATGGTTGATTGCGACATGTCCGTGCGAAACAGGTTGGCCCCGCGTAAATCTGCACCGCTGAAATTGCATTTTTGCATCAGTGCGCCCATTAAATTGCTGTCGTTCAGTGTGGCGCCACGCAAATCCGTGCGTATAAACAGGCTACCGATGGCATTCATTTTGCTCATATCGGCCTGTTGGCAGTTAGCCTCACTCAGATCGCTGTTATCCAGTTTTGCCTTATGGAAAGAGGCTCCGCTCAATGGCATAAGGCGCAGATTGCACTGGGTTAGCGTTGCATCACGGAAATCCGCGCCGGTGAGGATGGTCTGCGCAGCGAAGGCACAGGTCAGCAGCTTGGCTCCCTGAAAACGGCTGTCTGTTACCGAGGTATCAACCCAGGAACAACTGTCCAATATGGCATGGTCGAAGGTAGCCTGTTCCAGAGTGCATTTGATAAAAGCCACCTTGATCAGATGGGCATGTGAGAAATCCAGCGCGGGCGCGGTCAGTTCCAGAAAAAGGGTGTTTTCAATCCGGGCCTGATGGAAACGACAGCGGGAGAGATAGGTCTGATACAGCATCAACTCCCCGAGCGTGGCGTTATCAAAGATGCAGTTTTCCAGCAGCGTTTGCTGTAGCTGTACGTTCTTTAGACTGGCACCGGTGAAGTTGCTATCACGACATTGCGCCAGCGACAGGCTGGCATTGTCCAAAATCACCTCGCACAGGGAGGCCTGAGTGATATCTGCCCGTGCCAGCATGGCGTCACTGAAGTTGGCACCATCCAACTGGCAGTGGCTGAGGTTGGCACTTTCCAGCAGCGCTTTGGAGAAATCCGCGCCGCGCAGATCCATCCCGGAGAGATCGGCACCGGTAAAATCCAACCCGCTGAAATTGCCGCCGCGGCTCATCGTTAGTTGTGCGCGATTGCGGATAATCTGGGCGATATCGCCTTTCAATTTTTGGGCCGGGCTCTGCGCCTGTACCGACATCAAATACATTTGGTGCAGCGAATGTTCAGTTTGTGCCAGTTTTTTATCTGACATACCGTGTTTATTGCGATGAATTATATCCAGCATGCGGTGCAGACTTTCTGGGCCCTTGGGTGTGTTGGCCTGCGCGGGGGGGGTATCAAGATCGACACCATGTGCTAGGGCTTTGGCCTTGGCTTCTTCGCGTATCTTTTCGACTTGCTGCTCTATCTTTTCGACGAATTCCGGGAGATCGGCCAAAGCAGGCATCTTTGTGGCTTCGAAAGCGGGGATAACCGTATGAATATCCTGCCCCCGTTGTTCCATGCGCTCGCGATGTTCTTCACGCAGGCGTTGCTCACGGTTTTGCATATTGCTGCGCATCGGACTCTCACTGACAGGGAGTTCGGTATCCAGCCAGGGGCCGATAGCGTTTTCGGGGAGCAGATCTTTTTCACGGAACGAAAATAGAACCCCTCTCTTTTTATCCAGACGTTGGCGCAGCACCTTGCGGTAATGGTTTATTGAGCGCGGTGAACCGCTCTGCTCCAGCGCGGGCATGAGCTGTAAAACGTCAGCGGCATCGTCTTCATTGATCCGGGCGCTGCCATGCCAGATCAGCAGCATCTGTTCAAGATGTGGGAAAAACCATACCGTGGTATTACGCAGGGCAATTTCCTCAAATATCTCTTCGTCACCCCGTAATCGATTGATAAAACAGCGGGAGCGCCACGCAGGGAGGCGGCCTTCTTGCAGCGGTTTTTCCGGATGCATATTCCAGATGTGCCATGGTGCTTCGGGCGGAAGCTCATCGAGATTTTCCCACCACTGATCCTGCGGTGCGGCATTAAATAAGCGCCAGTCGATATCACGCGCGAAGCCAGGGAACTCATGTTGTAACCAGTGGGCATCATACTTTTTGCCAATACGGGAAAACCGGCGTGGCCATGTCAGATCCAACGAACTAAAGCCTACTGGCTCTGGTTGCTGGTGCGGTGAGGTAAGGCGGTGGTGCAAAGGTTCGACATTTGGCAGACGATGAATCTGTGTGTTTTCAAATGGTTCTGGACTGGCTCCGATCCCATGGGGATTGTCGGGGTGTTCTGGCCCACCGAATGCACGGCTCCAGTCCAGACGCATTTGTTGAAAAGGGAGAGGTGAAGAAGGGGTATTGTTAACCCAGTGGCGTTCGCCAAACGCAACCAGCGTTTTTTCGCGTTGTTCTACCTGGATCCTTACCGCACAGGCGGTTTTATCTTCCTGATGGTGGGTATAGGCATAACCCGTGGCGAGGAACTCGGCACAGGCTTTGGGGATCGCGAGATCGACAATGCTGCCGCTGGCTTGCAGCTCCTTTTCGGCAAGCTGCCACAGTTCTGGTTCAGGGCGCAGACGTGGGGTACTCCCCATATCGGCTAACGCCAGCACGGAAACGCCGAGATAGTTTTTTTCCTGCCATCGATAGGGGCGATTCAGGATACTTAGCCGTAGTGGTTTGATGACTTTCATTGTTTTTCTACATCCGTGTAATAGAATTAAAATGAAATAGGCTTATCACCTTTCTCATAGATTTATTACAATAGCTTAAAGAAAAATATTCTTATCGTTAACTGCGATTTCGCTTAAGTTATTTGGGTTGTATTTTATGTCAATAAAACTTCCTTTTTGGTAATTTTGAATGTCTACTATCTTGATTGCTGTCTTTGTAATGGCCATTCTTTCGGTATTTTGGTTGTCGATAAATTTGATATATAACTCACAGATAGGTCTGTTACCATCCCATGCGTTTGTTTGAGATAGAGAGATAATCTCGCCAACGGCTGATTTACCTTCGCGTAATACACTAATCGATGTCTTGATGTTTTTTATATAACTAAAAAAATCAACGGTGATAAATTTGAGAAAACCAACAATGCTCACAAATGGGGCTATAACAATAAGACTGACTACAGTAATGATAGTTTTAAATTTTGTCATGTCACACCTATAAAAAAATTGCCAAGGCTTTTGAGCTATACCGTAACGCACCGTTAGTAATCAAGGCTCCGCACTCCTGAATGCTCATAGGGTCATTAGAGAACTTCACATTGGTTTTATTTATTAAAAAAGGAGTATGAGTAACACTAAATGTTGTGTGAGATAAATTGAATACTTTAAAATGAGAACCATTGAATAGAAAATCATAAGCATCTTGTGCAAAGCTCGTCTTCTTCACATCATTATGCTCAAACTCTGGAGAATCAATAAAAACCTTAGAGTCACTTTTTAGTGTGATCAGTCCAGGCGTATGAATAAAGACATCGCCTGAAAATTCTGCTGTCCAACTGCCTGTAACATTGTAAGAAATGTTACCAGTAACGGTATTGGTCATATTGCCGGTAACTGTTTCCGTTATATTGCCAGTGGTGGTTTCAGCTATGTCACCGGTTGTTACCTGTTTGATATCCCCAGTTATGGTTTGGGTGATATTTCCAGTTGTTGTTTGGGTTATATCACCGTTGGTTGTCTGAGTAACATCTCCTTTGGTCGTCTGGTTAACATTCCCTGTGGTATTTTCTGTAATATTGCCATTAAACGTCCTGGTAATATCACCCGTAATGTTAACAATATCCCCACCGCTTTTGATAGTAAACTCTCGACCGCTGGCGATCTCAACCTGCTGTTTATTATTGAAAGTGTTCTTCTCAAGTTCTTTAACGGTGATATCACGTTTTGAATTATAGGCAAAAATGGCATCACCCATCACAGTATCGAACTGCTGCCCACCGATATGCGTTGTTCTGGTGCCATCAATGGTAATATTTTGATCGCCTTCGACGGAGATATTCATTTTGTCTTCGGCATGCATATCAAGGGATTCACGACCTGGGGCATCTTCAAAGAATAAATAGCTGGCATTGTCTGCGCTGCCATTGGTGCTACGTGACATAAAGCCCATTTTGGTGGCGTCGTTCGGTAGATCCCAAGGTGGCATGCTGTCTTCGTTATAGACGCGGCCGGTGATCAGCGGGCGGTCAGGATCGCCGTTGATGAAATCCACCACGACTTCTTCACCCACTCGGGGAATTTGTACGCCACCATATTTCCAGCCAGCCCAGGAACTGGAAACACGTACCCAACAGGAACCGCTCTCGTCACCTTTACCATGCCGATCCCAGCGGAACTTTAATTTCACGCGGCCATATTTATCCGTCCAGATAGGTTGGCCTTCTGGCCCAACAACCTCTGCGGTTTGAGGGCCATGCGTTTTTGGCCAGGGAGTCATGCGGGCAGGGCGCCAATTTACATTGCTAGGTACGACGGTAAATTCGGTACGGTGCTCAGCGCTGCTCACATCGTCGCTGGAATAACTGCTTTCGGTCAGGAAATAGTGAGCCTCAATCGTCAGGTATTCGCGCTGATCTTCAACCCGTGGGGCGTTGGAAAGGGTAAAGGTATTGCCGGGAGCAATACCCAGAGTCGAACCCGTGCCAGTCATCCTTTCGTGTTGGGCTTCAAATTCCTGCTGGCGAACGCGTGCGTAGAATTGGCCATGGTCGTGATCGGTAAAATGCCCTGGCCAGTCGAACACTTCTGCTTTATCACCAGCAAAAGAGGTTGGGTTTTGGCGGGTTTCTAGCAGAGAGGCACGAGGTTTACGGAAATCATAATCATCCAGGCTATACAGGCTTGGGGTGATTGCATCGGAAACACTCCAACTTTGGATACCATTGAGAGTGGTACTTACCCCGGTATCTGTCAGTTGGTAGGGAATAATTTCATAACCTTCCAGTTTTTGGTGCGATTGCGGCGCGTCTGCAAGCACCATCGTATGGCTGCCCATGTCGTGACGGAAGTAGTAATAAATCCCTTCGTGTTCCATTAACCGACTAATGAAGTTGAAGTCACTCTCCTGATACTGGACGCAATAGCCCCACTGGCGATAGCGGCTGGTGAGTTTGTTCTCTAGTTGGATTTGATAGTTGGAAAGGATGCTGGAAATAATTTCAGGAATGGACTTTTCCTGCCAAATGCGGAAATCCCTGTTTTGTGTCAAATACCATAAGCCTGGTTGAACAGTTGCACGGTAAACATAATAGCGATCACCGCCAGACTCTCTACCGACGAGCGTCATACGAGTGATATAGCCATTTAAGTAGCGGGTGGAAGATGAGTTTGAACGTAATTCTATGGTTAGGGTTTTTCCTAATAAATCTCTAAGATTAATACTGCTATTGACACTTAAGAGTTCGATTTCAAATGAATAGAGTTCGGAGATTTTTTCATTTCCAATGAGTGACTTAAATAACAAGGCATCATCAGCTAATGGAGTGTGTGCCAAGATGACTCTGTTCATTGAATATCCTTATCCTTTAGGCATGGCTACCGCACAGAATCTGTGATGACAAATTCAGCACTAGATAAAAACAATTACAAATCAACATCATGGCCTGATTTTAAAAACTCACGTCAAACGATTTGTTTGCAGATACTCTGCTTTTAAAAAATGTAAATTATGCATAAAAAAGCTGATGTATTACGGGTTTTTATTGTTTTTAATAATTAAAAATCATGAATGATAGCATTATGAAATCATCTCTTGGCTCGGGTTTTTCTGGGTTAAAGTCATACTGGTAAATTAATCCATGCTGTTAATGTTACATTATTAAAATCCTTCTATTTATCTATGTCAAATACCTTGTAAGGATTTATGACTACCAAAGCATTTTCTGGAACTATTAAACTAGCGTTATTAATTTTCATTTTTACCTTGCCAGAGTTAAATATAAAATTCCTTGAGTCATATCTATTTTCATCGCTAATATTTCCATCTTGCCTGATTTTGGGATTATTCCTAACCAGCCTAATGGCTAGCTGATTATGTTTGTAGAAATGAGAATGATGGGTAACACCCTCTAGGGTGGGTATTCACCTGCTTTGCGACGGTAGGCGGTATAAAATGCATTTTATTGATTCACAATGTGATTGTGACTTTAGCCGCGTGGGTCGGTAGTAAAATCCCTGTTAAGGAGGCCAGGGTTTAGTGCTATTCTGTCACTCTTGTGCGAGGTGGGAAGCGTATCAATGTGTGTATCGAATAAATGACATATTGCATTGATTTTAATTAAATAATGCCTGACAGGGTTGGTTGGCTGAGCTGGCCAACACGATGCCCGCCAGGCGCACTAAAAAGCACCGGTAAAACAATTCAGATGTTTCTTCTGTTCAGCCTAGAGGCGTAAGAACAGATTAAGCGACCAATATCGGCTACCAGGGCCGTAAGCGTGGAGAGCGACAGCAATGGCTGGGGATGACCGTGAGCCTATCGGGCGCAAAGGGAAACAACCAAAACGTAACGTGCCGCGCAAACCGGCGCGCCGTCGTCGCGATGACGATTATGATGATTACGAAGACGACGAGTATCAGGATGAGTATGACGATGATGAATATGATGACGAAGAGGAACGCATGCCACGTAAGGTAAAAGCGCGTCCTCCACGCAAAAAGCGCCGCTGGCTTGGCCTGCTGATCAAACTGTTCCTGGTGGTTGCGGTGCTGTTGGCGATCTACGGTATTTATCTGGATTCCCAGATCCGCAGCCGTATCGATGGCAAGGTCTGGCAGTTACCGGCGGCGGTATATGGCCGCATGGTCAACCTGGAACCCGGCATGCCCTACAGCAAACAGGAGATGATCAGCCTGCTGGAAGGGATGCAATATCGCCAGGTGAGCCGGATGACGCGCCCGGGCGAATTCACCGTGCAGGGCAATAGTATTGAGATGCTGCGCCGTCCGTTTGATTTCCCGGATGGTAAAGAAGGCCAGATCCACGCACGGCTTGATTTCCAGAATAACGGTTTGGCAAAAATCGTTAACATGGAAAACCAGCGCAGCTTTGGCTTTTTCCGCCTCGATCCTCGCCTGATCACCATGTTGCAGTCGCCGAATGGCGAACAACGGCTGTTCGTTCCGCGTGCGGGTTTCCCCGATCTGCTGGTGGATACGCTGCTGGCGACCGAAGATCGCCGTTTCTACGAACATGATGGCGTCAGCCCTTATTCTATTGGTCGTGCGGTGCTGGCCAACCTGACCGCCGGGCGTGCGGTGCAGGGGGGGAGCACCTTGACCCAGCAGTTGGTGAAGAACCTGTTCCTGACCAACGAACGTTCATTGGCGCGTAAGCTCAATGAAGCCTATATGGCGTTGCTGATGGATTACCGTTACAGCAAAGACCGCATTCTTGAGCTGTACCTGAACGAGGTGTATCTCGGCCAGAGCGGTAGCGATCAGATCCGTGGTTTCCCATTGGCCAGCCTGTATTACTTCGGCCGCCCGGTGGATGAACTGAGCCTGGATCAGCAGGCGCTGCTGGTGGGCATGGTGAAAGGGGCGTCGCTGTATAACCCGTGGCGCAACCCGCAGTTGGCTCTGGAACGTCGCAATGTGGTGCTCAAGCTGTTGCAAAACCAGGGAATGATCGACGCTGAGCTGTATAACATGTTGAGTGCGCGCCCGTTGGGCGTGCAGCCGAAGGGTGGGGTGATTTCACCGCAGCCAGCGTTTATGCAACTGGTGCGTCAGGAACTGCAGAATAAGCTGGGCGACAAGGTTAACGATCTTTCCGGCGTGAAGATTTTCACCACGCAGGACCCGGTTTCACAAGATGCGGCTGAAAAGGCCGTGGAGGACGGGATTCCCGCGCTGCGTGCCGCGCGTCACCTTGACGACTTGGAAGCGGCGATGGTGATCGTCGATCGCTTTACCGGTGAAGTTCGTGCCATGGTGGGCGGGGCTGACCCGCAGTTTGCCGGTTTTAACCGGGCGCTTCAGGCCCGCCGTCTGGTGGGGTCGCTGGCTAAGCCGCCAACCTATCTGGCGGCGTTGTCAGAGCCGGATAAATATCGCCTCAATACCTGGCTGGCGGATCAGCCGTTGTCGATCAAACTGCCGAACGGCAGCCTGTGGCAGCCGAACAACTACGATCGCCAGTTCCGTGGCCGGGTGATGCTGGTGGATGCGTTGGCGAACTCACTCAACATACCCACGGTGAATCTGGGTATGTCGGTCGGGTTGGGGCAAATCAGCACCACCTTGCAGCACTTGGGCATACCTAAAACGGCGATTACTCCGGTGCCTTCTATGCTATTGGGTGCGATCGGCCTGACGCCGATGGAAGTGGCGCAGGAATATCAGACCATCGCCAGCGGTGGCAACCGTGCGCCGCTGTCAGCGGTGCGCTCGGTGATCGCGGAAGACGGCTCGGTGCTGTATCAGAGCTTCCCGCAGGCTGAACGCATGGTGCCCGCTCAGGCAGCGTATCTGACGCTGTATGCGATGCAGCAGGGTGTGGCGCGCGGGACTTCCCGTTCGCTGTCGGTGAAATTCCCGAACTACAATCTGGCCGCAAAAACCGGTACCACCAACGATCTGCGTGACAGCTGGTTTGCCGGTATCGATGGCAAAGAAGTGGCGATTGCCTGGGTCGGGCGCGACAACAACGGCCCGGCCAAGCTGACTGGCGCTAACGGTGCCTTGACCCTGTATCGCCGTTATCTGGAAAACCAGACGCCGTTGCCGCTGATGCTGCAACAGCCGGAAGGGATCAGCCAGATGGGGATCGATTCTGCCGGTAACTTTATCTGTGGCGGCGGCAGTTCGCGCACCATTCCGGTCTGGACTGAAGATCCTCAGCGGTTATGCCAGGCTAGTCAGGTGGCTGAACAGCAGCAACAACAACCATCAGGCGAGCAGAAAGATGCCAATGGCGTTGCGGGCTGGATTAAGGATATGTTTGGCCAGTAGTTAAGCTGATTTATGCTATCAAGCCCGTGACTTTTTGTTGCGGGCTTTTTTCTTGTTTTTGCGCGGCGCTGCGCAACGTTGGCATTTACCGATAAAACGGTCATTAGTCAGGCCGGAGAGATGAATATACTGCGCGCGGGTGCTCTGGATCTTTGTATCTGGAGCCTGAGCGAAAGGTACAAAGAGAAAAGCCCCGAGTCGATAACGTCAACCTACATTGAACCCAAAAAGCTCTGACTCCGTGATAGGAGAGCCCCTTTGCTAACGTGGATAATCATGACACTCAGTGAAATCGGTCATGTGAGCATCCATCCATTTTTCATGGTGTACATAGTACTCTTTTGGTGTACTATGTACCTGCATAAGGCGAATGTTCAGTGAGTCATGCGATAGAGTTTATCGAGACCCCTATGTTTACCCGACAGATAAAGCAGATCGCCACTGACGATGAGCTCAAAGATCTTCAGAAAGCGCTTATTGCATCCCCTGATAAAGGCGAGTTGATTCAGAAAACGGGTGGACTGCGAAAAATCAGGATGGCGACAGGTTCTCAGGGAAAGAGTGGCAGCGCCAGAGTCATCTACTTCCTCGCAACCGAGGAGGTTATCTATCTCGTTATGGCCTACCCGAAGAGCACCAAAGACAGCCTGACCGATGCGGAAAAAACTGAGTTGAAGAAACTAACAAAATTACTGAAAGATGAGGTGTGAGATGAGTTTTTTTGATGACCTGAAAACATCTCTGGAAGAAGCTGTAGACATCAAGAACGGTATCAAAGCGCCAGCTAATGTTACCCGTTATGAGATAGCGGATGTCAGGGCTATCAGAGAACAGCTTAATGTTTCACAGGCTGAAATGGCAAAGGCGTTGGGAACCAGCGTTGATACGATCAAAAGCTGGGAGGCTAAGCGGCGCAACCCAACCGGCCTGGCGGCGAAAGTGCTGGCAACCATTCAGGCTAACCCTGCTTTCTTTCGTGAACTGGCAGCGCATTGACCGATGTGCACCTAATCACTAAAACAACAACGGCGAGCCACTGGCTCGCCGTTGTTACTTCCGCAATACAAACTTACTTCAGGCCAGCCGCTTCGCGCAACTGAGCGGCTTTGTCTGTTGCTTCCCACGGGAAGTGCTCGCGGCCAAAGTGGCCGTAAGCCGCGGTTTCGCGGTAGATCGGCTGCAACAGGTCCATCATCTGGATCAGGCCGTATGGGCGCAGGTCAAAGAACTCACGCACCAGCAGGGTCAACCGCTCGGTAGAGACTTTCTCGGTCCCAAAGGTTTCCACCATGATGGAAGTCGGTTCTGCCACGCCGATAGCGTAGGAAACCTGGATCTCACAGCGATCGGCCAAGCCAGCAGCAACGATGTTTTTGGCGACATAACGTGCAGCATAGGCGGCTGAGCGGTCAACTTTGGAAGGATCTTTACCGGAAAATGCGCCGCCACCATGACGTGCCATACCACCGTAGGTATCCACGATGATTTTACGCCCGGTCAGCCCACAGTCGCCCATTGGGCCACCAATCACAAAACGGCCGGTTGGGTTGATGTGATATTTGGTGCTGGCGCTGAGCCATTCTGCTGGCAGAACCGGTTTGATGATCTCTTCCATCACCGCTTCTTGCAGATCTTTCAGTGCGATATCGTCGGAATGCTGGGTGGAAAGAACCACCGCGTCGATACCCACGATTTTGCCATCATCGTATTGGAAGGTGACCTGGCTTTTGGCATCTGGGCGCAGCCAAGACAGCGTGCCATTTTTACGCACTTCGGCTTGGCGCTGAACCAAGCGGTGTGCATAAGTGATGGGTGCAGGCATCAGCACGTCGGTTTCGTTGGTGGCATAGCCAAACATCAGGCCCTGATCGCCGGCACCCTGTTCCAGCGGATCGGAACGGTCAACGCCCTGATTGATATCCGGCGATTGTTTACCGATGGCGCTCAGCACGGCGCAAGAGTTGGCATCAAAACCCATATCGGAATGGACATAGCCAATTTCGCGCACGGTTTTGCGGGTGATCTCTTCAATATCAACCCAGGCGCTGGTAGTGATCTCACCGCCAACCAAAACCATGCCGGTTTTCACGTAGGTTTCACAGGCTACGCGTGCTTTCGGATCTTGTTCCAGGATGGCGTCAAGAACCGCATCAGAGATCTGGTCGGCAATTTTATCCGGATGCCCTTCGGAGACAGATTCGGACGTGAAGAGGTGTTTAGCCATTGTGTTCTTTACCTTGCATAAGACGGGTTAGAAATTACTGCACAGCGCTGGAGATCCGGGCATCAAAGCGAAGGGTCTTCCGCTGATGGCGAGATGTATCCTGCAACGCCCCTCAGGCAAAGCCGTTAAGCAGTTTATCAGTCAAACAGTATAGATGGATTAACATCTGGACGTCTATTTTAGGCCAGCATTCGGCCGGATTGCCAGCAATTTTTTGCCATAGCGTTCTTTTACATTCGGCCTCAGGCGCCATTTTCATCGCTTGAAACAGTTTCTGGCAAATTTTCATTTTGCATTTTACCCAGGGGTTCGGTATAAACTGCGCGCGGTTCATTTGGTGCACAGCGCGGTTTTGGTTAAATCCCGGATCGCCGCATCATTACCTGCCGTAGGCACCGATAACGGTGCCGCCGCTTCACTGAACGTTAACGTTCTTACACTACATTAGAGGCTTAGTCGTTCATTGCGAGCGACGTGCGTGGAGGTGGTTGGATTAATGATCCGTTGTCTACCGGTTGTTGGCTCTCAACAGCAGTGCCGTTCTGGCGCATATTCTTCTGTTATTTCCCGTCTTGTCTCCACACCATCTACCCGATGTTATACCCATATGGGCGCTACTCAGGACTCTCGGGCCGGCTAACGGTCATCTGAAGAACCTTTCCTGTGGGATCTTTTTTGACCCGATTCACGAGGTTTGAATAGGGTGTCTTACAATAAATCTATTGGGTATCAACCGATCGTGAATTACGAACGGCAGATTAATTCACTGCCAGAGTAGCGATTTACTGGGTTGTTCTCACGGATTTTAGCTGCGATAGTGGCTGACTGTATCGCCAGTGCGCGATATGAGGCGAGTAATGTCTGATGATCTGTTGATTCACCATCCGTCAGTAGCGGATGAAAATTTATCTTTGCGCTCCATGCAGGAGGTTGCCATGAATGATCTTAATGCCAGCAAGATGCTGCGTACTTATAACGTCGCCTACTGGGGCAACAATTATTATGACGTCAACGAATTGGGCCACATCAGCGTGTGCCCGGATCCAGACGTCCCGCATGCGCGTGTCGATCTCGCTGAACTGGTGAAAGAACGGCGCAAAGACGGCCAGCGTCTGCCAGCCCTGTTCTGTTTCCCGCAGATTTTACAGCACCGCTTGCGTTCAATTAACGCCGCGTTCAAGCGCGCGCGTGAATCTTTTGGTTATGAAGGTGGCTACTTCCTGGTTTACCCGATCAAGGTTAATCAGCACCGCCGGGTAATTGAATCCCTGGTCAATTCCGGCGAGCCGCTGGGGTTGGAGGCGGGGTCCAAGGCTGAACTGATGGCCGTGCTGGCCCATGCCGGTATGACCCGTTCGGTGATCGTCTGTAACGGCTATAAAGACCGTGAATATATCCGTCTGGCGCTGATCGGTGAAAAACTGGGGCACAAAGTCTACCTGGTGATCGAGAAGATGTCGGAAATCCAGCTGGTGCTGGAGGAAGCCGAGCGTTTGAATGTGATCCCGCGCCTGGGCGTGCGTGCGCGCTTGGCCTCACAGGGGTCGGGCAAGTGGCAGTCGAGCGGCGGAGAGAAATCCAAGTTCGGTCTGGCGGCGGTTCAGGTGTTGAAACTGGTGGAAACCCTGCGCGCAGCGGACCGCCTCGAAAGTCTGCAACTGCTGCACTTCCACCTGGGTTCGCAGTTAGCCAACATTCGTGATATCGCCACCGGTGTGCGTGAATCTGCGCGTTTCTATGTGGAACTGCACAAACTGGGCGTCAACATTCAATGCTTCGACGTCGGCGGTGGTCTGGGTGTTGATTACGAGGGCACCCGTTCACAGTCCGATTGTTCGGTGAACTATGGCCTGAACGAATATGCCAACAACGTGATCTGGGGGATCGGTGATGCCTGTAATGAACACGGCCTGCCGCACCCGACGGTGATCACCGAATCTGGCCGCGCCGTGACCGCTCACCACACGGTGCTGGTTTCCAACGTGATTGGCGTTGAGCGCAATGAATTTTGCGATCCGGTTCCACCGGCGGACGATGCGCCGCGTGCGCTGGAAAGCATGTGGGAAACCTGGCAGGAGTTGAACGAACCGGAAAACCGCCGCTCACTGCGCGAATGGTTGCACGATAGCCAGATGGATCTGCACGACGTCCATACCCAGTACGCTCACGGCATGCTGGATCTGACCCAACGCGCCTGGGCCGAACAGTTGTATCTGAACATCTGTAACAAGATCCAGCAGCAGCTTGATCCTAGCAACCGTGCGCACCGCCCGATCATTGATGAATTACAGGAGCGGATGGCGGATAAGTTCTACGTTAACTTCTCGTTGTTCCAATCCATGCCGGATGCCTGGGGTATCGATCAATTGTTCCCGGTATTGCCGCTGGAAGGGTTGGATAAGCCACCAGAAGGCCGCGCCGTGCTGCTGGATATCACCTGTGATTCTGACGGCACCATCGATCACTATGTCGATGGCGACGGCGTGGCAACCACCATGCCAATGCCGCCGTATGATCCCGAAAACCCACCTGCGCTAGGCTTCTTTATGGTGGGAGCTTATCAGGAGATCCTCGGCAATATGCATAATCTGTTTGGTGATACGGCATCAGTGGATGTTTACGTATTCCCTGATGGCAGCGTGGAAACCGAACTGTCTGACGAAGGCGATAGCGTCGCCGATATGTTGGAATACGTACAACTCGATCCGAAGGTGCTGCTGGCCCGTTTCCGCGATCAGGTGAAGGAAACCGATCTGGACAGCGAGTTGCAGGCGCAGTTTGTGGAAGAGTTTGAAGCCGGTTTGTATGGTTATACGTACCTTGAAGACGAATAAATAGTCATCAACGGCTGGGCGTTGTCTCTGCGCTCAGCCGGTTTATCCTCTCACGCCTCCCTCTGATTTATCATTTTCAATCATCCCGAGTTATCACAAATTAGTTAACTCTCCGTGAGGATTTGGTCTAGGTTTTCCGCGTAAATTGTCATCATCGGTTATTCACTGAGGTAACGACGATGATCAACAGACGGCACTTTATTTTGGGTGGTGGTGCGCTATCTGCCGCTTTCGCAGTGGGGTTGTTGCCCACGTTTTTGTCACGGGCCGCCAGCAAAGAACAGTTTGAAATCAGCTACAGCGATGAGCAATGGCAGCAGCGGTTGAGCCCGGCGCAGTACGAAGTGTTGCGTGAGGAGGGCACAGAGCCGCCTTACAGCAGCCCGCTCAATGACGAACACCGCAACGGGATATTCTCCTGTGCAGGCTGCAATCTGCCACTTTTCTCTTCCCAGACCAAATTTGACAGCCACACCGGTTGGCCGAGTTTCTATCAGCCGCTTGACCATGCCGTGGCCACGCGTCAGGACGGCTCATTCGGCATGATCCGTGACGAAGTCCACTGCCGGCGCTGCGGTGGCCATTTGGGGCATGTGTTCGACGATGGGCCGCCGCCAACCGGGTTGCGCTACTGCATGAACGGTTTAGCGATGGTGTTCACGCCGCAATCGGCATAGCCAGATAAGTGAGGAATAAGATGAAAAGTGGAAACAGATTGGTTTTATTGCTGCGTTCTTACGGAGTCTGGGGAGCGTTGCTGCTGGCGATGATGCTGGGTTTTCAGAGTCTGGCGGGGGCGTTTGACGGCCCTGAAACCGCAGTGGCAGTTCCCGCACCGCTCAAGGATGAAGCACCGGCCACGTCACACAGTGAAACCGCGATCTTTGCCGGTGGCTGTTTCTGGGGTGTGCAGGGCGTCTTTCAGCATGTTAAAGGCGTGACCAACGCGGTGTCGGGCTATGCCGGTGGCACGGCACAAACCGCCAATTACGATACCGTTAGCGGGGGCAATACCGGGCATGCGGAATCGGTGCAGGTCACCTTCGATCCTACGCAGGTTTCTTATGGCCAACTGCTGCAAATCTATTTTTCGGTGGCTCACAACCCGACCGAGCTTAACCGCCAAGGGCCGGACAGCGGCACGCAATATCGCTCCGCTATTTTCCCCCTGACCGAGTCACAACGGCAGGTGGCCGAAGCCTATATTGCGCAGTTGGATGCCAGCCATAGCTTTACCAAGCCTTTGGCAACCCGCATTGAAAACAATGGACATTTTTACCCTGCCGAGGCTTACCACCAGAATTTTTTAAACGACAATCCTGATTACCCCTATATCGTGATCAACGATCTGCCGAAGGTAAAACAGCTCCAGCAACTTTTCCCACAACAATATCGCCAGGATCCGGTGCTGGTTAACTGAATCTGGGGGCGTTTCTTCTATACTTGGTGGCGACGAGTGTCTTGAAGCGCAAGCGAAATGCGGCGATAATCCGCTCCTATCGGCAGTACTGATACAGACATTGAATCAATCCCTTTCTCGTCGGGCTAACGACGCGGGAGGGATTTTTTTTTGCTACCGCCTGAGCGATTGATTGCGGGCGAACCGTTGAAATATGAGGATTTACTATGAGCACCTTAGGCCATCAGCCCGATAATTCTTTAGTGTCCAACGCCTTTGGTTTCCTACGCTTTCCGCTGAACTTTATGCCTTACAGCAGCGATGCAGAGTGGGTCATCACCGGTATTCCATTCGATATGGCCACCTCTGGTCGCGCCGGTGGCCGTCATGGCCCGGCGGCAATCCGCCAGGTATCAACCAATCTGGCCTGGGAAGGTGCACGTTGGCCGTGGGGTTTTGAGCTGCGCGATCACCTGAACGTCGTCGATTGTGGTGACATCGTGTTCAATTTTGGCGATGCGCAGGATATGAGCGACAAATTGCAGGCGCACGCAGAAAAACTGCTGCAAGCCGGTAAGCGCATGCTCTCTTTCGGCGGTGACCACTTCGTCACGCTGCCGCTGCTGCGCGCACATGCCAAGCACTTTGGCAAAATGGCGCTGGTACATTTTGATGCTCACACCGACACCTATGCTAACGGCAGCAAGTTTGACCATGGCACCATGTTCTTCCATGCACCGAACGAAGGCCTGATCGACCCGCATCGTTCGGTGCAGATTGGTATTCGTACCGAGTTCGATCGCGACAACGGTTTTACCGTACTGGATGCGGCGCAGGTTAACGATCGCGGCGTGGACGATCTGCTGACTCAGATCAAACAGATCGTCGGTGATATGCCGGTGTACCTGACCTTCGATATCGACTGCCTGGATCCGGCCTTTGCGCCAGGCACCGGCACCCCGGTGATCGGCGGCCTGACTTCCGATCGTGCGTTGAAGCTGGTGCGCGGCATGCAATCATTGAACATTGTCGGGATGGACGTGGTAGAAGTGGCACCTGCCTACGATCAGTCGGAGATTACCGCACTGGCCGCCGCCACGCTGGGCCTGGAAATGCTGTATCTGCAAGCGGCTAAAAAGCAGGGGTAATGCCCGGCACCATGGAGCCGGCAGCTGTTTGCCGTGAAAATAATATGGAGGAACCGTGCTGACTAAACCATCTACACGCCTGAATAAATATATCAGCGAGAGCGGTATCTGTTCGCGCCGCGAGGCCGATCGTTACATCGAGCAAGGCAATGTTTTTATCAATGGCAAGCGGGTCGGGCTGGGCGATCGGGTGTTTGCTGGCGACGTCGTCAAGGTTAATGGTCAACTGATTGAGCCGCGTAACGAAGACAACCTGATCTTTATTGCGCTCAACAAACCGGTTGGCATCGTCAGCACCACCGAAGACGGCGAGAAAGACAATATTGTCGATTTCGTCAACCACAGCACCCGCATTTTCCCCATCGGGCGGTTGGATAAAGACTCTCAAGGGCTGATCTTCCTCACCAACCACGGCGATCTGGTGAACAAGATCCTGCGGGCGGGCAACGACCATGAGAAAGAGTATCTGGTCACGGTCAACAAACCGGTGACCGATGACTTTATTCGTGGTTTGGGTGCCGGTGTACCTATGCTGGGAACGGTGACCAAAAAGTGCAAGGTGAAGAAAGAAGCGCCGTTTGTGTTTCGTATCGTACTGGTGCAGGGGCTTAACCGTCAGATCCGCCGCATGTGTGAGCATTTTGGCTATGAGGTCACCAAGCTGGAACGCACGCGCATCATGAACGTTGGCCTGGCCGGGCTCCCGTTGGGGGAATGGCGTGATTTAACCGACGATGAGTTGGTCGATCTGTTTAAATTGATTGAAGGCTCTTCCTCAGAGGCTAAACCGGCGAAGAAAGCCAAACCTGCACCAGCGGTAAAAAAACCGGCGGGCAGTGGGCCGAAAAGCGCCGAGAAACCAAGCAGTAACACGGCTGCGCGCAAGCGTTTTGCCCAGCCTGGGCGCAAAAAGAAAGGGCGCTGATCTGAATTAAGGCGCGGATTGCAATGGGCGAAGGGGCTGCCCGTTGCGATTCCGCGCTGTATTAATTTAACCGCTCTTTACTGGTTTCTTTAATAAAAGTGAAGGCCAATAGCGATAGGCTGCAACCGACAATGACATAAAAGGCCGGTGCTGCCGCATTACCGGTGATTTTGATCAGATAGGTAGCAATAGAGAGTGAAAAACCACCGAAAATACCCACTGCGACACTGTAAACCAGAGATAGCCCGGTGGTTCTGACATGGCGCGGGTATATTTCAGGCAAAATGGTAATAGAAGGCGAAGCACCAATAATATTAATTGTGCTCAGCACGATCATAATGGCAAACATAAGATGCACGCTGGGGTAACTGCTTAACAGATAAAAGGCTGGGTAAATTAATAGGATAAGGACGATCCTGGAACCGGCAATCAGCGGGCGTCTGCCGATCTTATCAGACCACATTCCCGCCAGCGGGCCACCAATCAGCGTGATTAATCCGCCGATGGCACCGATCAGCATGCTATAGCCGGTATCCAGCTTTAAAATACTGATGGCATAGTTGGGGAGATAAAACATAATAATCATATGAGGGATGGTTCCCCCAATGGTTAATAAAATACCGGATAAGGTTTCTTTATAATAAGTAGTGATGACTTCAATTAACGGGATTTTAGCGGCTTTCTCTTCCGTAGCCTGCAATGTGTGGGTGGCGGTTTCCTCCAATTTGGAACGGATATACAAACCGATAGGCGCAATAATCACCCCAAACAGGAAGGGAATACGCCAACCCCAGTCTTGAACGCTCTCTGCGGGCATCACGTTGACCAGGATCACCAGCGTCATGGCGGCAAACAGGTTACCGGCACCCTGGCTGGACACCTGCCAGCCACCATAGAAGCCACGATTGTGGGGTTTGGCATACTCCACTAATAACGTGGTAGATGCGCCTAATTCACCACCAGCAGAAAAACCTTGTACCAATCTGGCCAGCGTAATAATGATCGGGGCAGCAATACCAATACTTTGATAAGAGGGGGTGATACCAATCACCATGGTACTGAGGCCCATCAGTAAGAAAGTGAGCGTCATGGCGGGCTTACGCCCTTTTTTATCCGCATAGTGGCCAATTACCAGCGCGCCGATCGGCCTGGCGAGATAGCCCATGCCAAAGATCATGAACGAGGTCATCAGGCTGACTAACGGATCTGACGCGGGGAAATAGGCTTTGG
Source organism: Serratia sp. HNCC26DJ206 (assembly GCF_057180605.1). NCBI lineage: Bacteria > Pseudomonadati > Pseudomonadota > Gammaproteobacteria > Enterobacterales > Yersiniaceae > Serratia > Serratia sp. HNCC26DJ206. The sequence goes on along the minus strand of NZ_JBXUGP010000003.1, from coordinate 84,635 downwards.
CGATGTAAGTGGCGAAAAAGGCGTACAGCACCAGATCAAAAAACTCCAGTCCATTCCCTAATGTGGTGGCTAAAATTGCTTTTGCCGGTGAAATCTTTTTCTTGGCACTGTCCATAGTCTGTCCTTTATTTTAGAAACGCCTGGGTTAACGCACTCCAATAAGCAATGCCACGAGTAATAATCGCATCATTAAAATCATATCCAGGGTTGTGTACCATACAGCTCTTTTCGCCCGCACCATTTCCCAATAATAAATAACTGCCTGGCCGCTGTTGCAGCATAAAGGCAAAATCTTCGCTGCCCATTAATGGCTCCGGGATATCGATAACTTGATCGCCGTGCTGTTCGCCCAACATATCCACTGCCACTTGTTTGGCAAACTGCGTCATTTCAGGGTTATTGACTAATACCGGATAGGAGCGAACATAATCAATGCTGACGGTGGCGCCAAAGGCTGCGGCCTGAGCGTTGACCAGCGTTTTAATCCGCTCTTCCAGCAGATCCCTTATTGCTGGGTTCAGCGCGCGCACGCTGAGTTTTAATACCGCCGAATCGGCGATCACATTATTGGCAATGCCGCCTTGAAATGAACCGACCGTAATCACCCCTGATTCTTGCGCACTCAAATTACGTGCAACGATGGTCTGTAATGCCATAACGATGCTGGAACCGACTACCACGGCATCGATGGTGCCTTTGGGCATGGCACCATGCCCGCCTTTGCCATGGATCCTGATGGTGACATTATCGCTGGATGCCATAAATGCCCCTTCGCCGAACACAAACTGCCCTTCAGGGAATCCCGGCATGTTATGCATGGCAAAGATGGCATCGCAGGGGAATTGTTCAAATAAGCCATCATCCATCATCTTTTGTGCGCCTGCCAAGCCTTCCTCTGCGGGCTGAAAAATGACATTTAACGTGCCATTGAAGGAGGGATGATCGGCCAGATAATGTGCTGCACCGAGTAACATGGCGGTATGGCCATCATGTCCACAGGCGTGCATGATGCCGTGGTGCACGCTGCAATAAGGTAAACCGGTATTCTCGACAATCGGTAGCGCGTCCATGTCGGCCCGAATGCCGATCGCACGTTGGCTGTCTCCCTTTTTCAACGTGCCGACAACGCCAGTGACACCCAGCCCGCGCGTGACCTGATACCCCCAGGCTGCCAGTTTTTCTGCCACCAGATCGGCGGTTTGCTGTTCCTCATAGCCTAACTCAGGGTGTTGGTGAATATGCCGACGAAGAGCTTGGCTTTCTGCGGCATACTCTTTGAAGGTATCTAGGTTTATTGCATTAAATATCATACGGATAGCCTCTGGATACTGGATCAAAATGGGACTTCCAAGTCTCCTGTGCAGCAACGCTTTGGCTGCATGTGAAGTTTATGGAGTTTATCAATCTGCTCTGAATTGAATATATATTTCTCACTTTTCATTTCAGCACTTACTTTCGTGATCCACTCCGCATTTGCAACTTTTAAACAACTATTCATTAACATTTCCCCCATTGCTGACTTGACGAGAAATTCACCAGACTTATATTGAATGTATTAAATAAGAAACTTAGTTTCATATATGAAACAATCAGATAGGAGACAAGAAGCGATGAGCTGGAAGAACGTGTGTGAAGTGTCTCAGGTGAAAGAGGATTTTCCTTTCTCCGCCAATGTGGAAGGAAAAGAGGTCGGTGTGTATTTGATCGACGGTCAATATTACGCGCTGGAAGACGTTTGCCCGCACGCCTATGCCTTGCTCAGCCAGGGATTTGTTGACGACGGTAAGGTGGAGTGCCCGCTGCACGAAGCCTTGTTCGATGTGCGCACCGGCCAATGCCTGCGCGAACCGGGTGGCCGCGACCTGCAAATCTATCCAACCCGGGTGATCGACAACCAAATCCAAATCACCTTTATTGCGGAGGAATAAGCATGCAGCACATTACCGATATCAATCCTTGGCTGCCGGACACTCAGCAGGTGGCTCCGGCGCGTGAGGGCGGCAATGGTCAGATCCATCAACCAGGTCAATACCAGAACGTTATCTGGCAAACCCGTGCGCGAGTTCCGGACGGTTTTGAAACCGCGTTGGTGGCAGCGTTGGAAGAGATCTTCGATCAGGGGGCGGAAGAGCTGGATCAGATCGTCAGCGCGTTGAATCAGCGCCGCCTGTTTGATCGCAGCGGCCAGCCTTGGAATGAAGCCGCGTTCCGCGAATTCCTTCACGTTAACGGTTTCTGAGCCGCACAGGGAGAAGACCATGACCGCAAATACAGCATCCTCCACACAGACATTGCAGAACTATCTTGATCAGGGATTACGCGGCATCTGGTATCCGGTGTTAGCCAGTTGGGAAGTGGGCAACAACCCGGTGGGGATCACCCGTCTTGAGCAGCAGATCGTATTGTGGCGTGATAAAGATGGTGCCATCCATGCGCTGGAAGACCGCTGCCCGCACCGTGGCGCGCGCCTTTCAATGGGTTGGAACCTGGGCGATCGCATTGCCTGCTGGTATCACGGCGTTGAAGTGGGCGGTGATGGTGAGGTAAAAGACGTTCCGGCAGTGGATCGCTGCCCGCTGGTGGGGCAAAAGTGCCTGCGTTCGTACCCGGCCAAAGAAGCCTACGGTGCCGTGTTCCTGTACTTCGGCATTACCGCCGACGAAGAACCTGCCGAACTGACCTTCCCGAAAGAACTGGCGGACGAAGCCAGCTACAGCAACTTCCTGTGTACCGCCAGTTGGGACTGTAACTATCAATATGCATTAGAAAACGTGATGGACCCGATGCACGGCACCTATTTGCACTCCTCATCGCACTCGATGGCGGAAGGGGATCGCAAGGCCGATATGGCATTGGAACCTACCGACAGCGGTTTTATCTTTAAAAAGAACGGCCAGATCGGCGTGAACTTTGACTGGGTTGAATTTGGCAGCAGCGGTGCCTACTGGATGCGCCTGTCGATCCCGTACAAAAAACGCTTTGGACCAGGCGGCCACTTCTGGATCATCGGCATGGTGGTGCCAGAAGATAAAGATCATTGCCGCGTGTTCTTCTGGCGTATTCGTCAGGTGAAAGACTGGCAGCGCGATATGTGGCGCTTTATGTACCGCAACCGTTTGGAGCAACTGCACTGGGACGTACTGGAGCAGGATCGCATCGTGCTGGAGAACATGGCACCGAACGCGCGCGGTCAGGAATACCTCTATCAGCATGACGTTGGTCTTTCTCGTCTGCGCCGCATGATGCAGAAAGAAGCACAGAAACAGCTGGCGATCCTCAATGAGTTGGAGGCAGCACAGTGAGTGGCTTGCTGGCGGGCAAACGCGTGGTAGTGACCGGCGCGGCGCGCGGCCTGGGGCGCAGCTTTGCGACGGCGATCGCCCAGGCGGGTGGCCGCGTGGTGATGTGCGATATTCTGGCGCAAGAGTTGCAGGACAGCGCCGCCAGCCTGCGTGAGCAGGGGGCGCAGGTGGAAGCGCAGGTGATCGATTTGGCGTCGCCGCAGTCGATCACCGAGGCGTTCAGTGCTATTGCCAAAGGTGGCGCGATCGACGGGCTGGTAAATAATGCGGCACTGGCGACCGGGGTCGGTGGCAAAACCATGATGGAATACGACATCGACCTGTGGGACAAAGTAATGCAGGTCAATGTGCGGGGTACCTGGTTGGTGAGCCAGGCGGCGGTGCCGTTGTTGGCACAAACGCCGCACGCCAAGATCGTCAATGTTGCTTCGGATACCGCTCTGTGGGGGGCCCCAAGGCTGATGGCCTATGTGGCGAGCAAAGGGGCGATCATTTCGATGACCCGCTCCATGGCGCGTGAACTGGGGCCGCAGGGGATCTGCGTCAACGCCATTGCACCGGGCCTGACGCGGGTTGAAGCCACCGAATATGTGCCTGCCGAACGCCACCAGCTGTATGAACAAGGACGGGCGCTGGCAGGGGCGCAGCACCCTGACGACGTGAACGGCAGCGTGCTGTATCTGCTGTCGCCGCTGGCGAACTTCGTGACGGGCCAGCTATTGCCGGTCAACGGCGGTTTCGTGTTTAACTGATTGCCCGACCGATAGGTTAAAGGAGCACCACATGGCAGAAGATCAAGAGTGTAAATATCTGATCCCAGGTCTGGATCGCGGCTTACAACTGCTGCTGGCATTCAGTGAGCAACACAAGGAAATGACCTTTGCAGAATTACATCGCCTGGTCGATATGCCGAAGGCGACAGCCTACCGCGTGGTGCAAACGCTGGAGCATCTGGGATTTTTGGAGCGCAACCCGCGTACCAACACCTTCGGGCTGGGGATCAAGGTGTTGCGACTAGGTTTTGAATATATCGCTTCGCTGGATGTCGCCCAGGCGGGCCAGCCGGTGATCGAACAACTGCGCGATCGCAGCCAATGCAGCAGCCACTTGGCGATCCGCGATGGGTGCGATGTGATCTACATCGCCCGCGTCAGCGCCGCCGGTTCACAGATCAATCAGGTCAGCGTCGGCACCCGTTTACCGGTACACCGTACTTCTCTTGGCCGCATGCTGCTGACCAGCACCAGCCGCGAAGAGTTCGAACGGCTGTTCCCCGATGAAACATTGCCGGATGCGGCACTGGGTACTCCGGCCAACCGCGAAGCGCTGTGGCAGATGGTGCAGCAGGATAAGGCGCGCGGCTACGTGATCGGCGAATCTTTCTTCCGTCACGGTATTTCTTCGATCGTCTATCCGATCTTTAACCGCGAACAGCGGGTAGAAGCGGTGGTCAGCATCATGGTGCCGTCCGACGAGATCCCCAAAGCGGATCGCGAACGGTTGCGCATGGAAGTACGAGACGCGGCGGAGAAAATCTCCGGATTTTTAGGCGCAACGCCGCAGGCGAAAGTCGGCTAGGCATCTCCGCCAGCCAGACTGAATTTTTGACTCAGGCAGGGATAAGACTCATAGCAATCATGGGTTAGGGTTTGATCATGCCTGAAAAACGCATTCAGCGAAAACGTGAGGCACAATAATGAGCATAACCGGAATCGAAAAGCTGGAATTTGGCGTTGAAGATCTGCCAACGTGCGAAAAATTTATGCAGGACTTTGGTTTGCAATCTACATGTCAACACTGGGGGGAACCAAGCCGCGAGTTCACCACCTTGAGCGGTGCAAGCGTGGTGCTGCATCCACAAAATAGCGAGGTTTTACCGGCCGCATTTGAAGCCGGTTCCACCCTGCGCCGTATGACCTGGGGTGTCGATAGCCCGGCAGCGCTGGCGGCGTTACAACCACGGCTGGCCAAGATGCCGGGTTTCCGCCAGGTTGGGGAAGAGCTGGAATGCCGCGATCCAAACGGCATGACGCTGCGTTTTGGCGTCACAGCCCTGCGTGAGGTTGAACTGCCAGTTACCCCGATCAACCAGTGGGGCGATGTGCGCCGCATCGATCAAGCCAGCCCGGTGTATGCCAAGGCTGAGCCGATCAATATTGGGCACGTGGTGTTCTTCGTCGAAGATCTGGAAGCCACCGAAAGCTTTTACTGCGAACAACTCGGTTTTCAGGTGTCGGATCGCTATATCGATCGCGCGGTTTTCCTGCGAACTCAGGTACGCGGCGGGCATCACAACCTGTTCCTGCTGAAGTTGCCTAACCGCCCGCGCGGCCTGAACCATGTGGCCTTTACCGTGCGTGATATTCACGAGGTGATCGGCGGTGGCATTGCGATGAACAAAGAAAACTGGAGCACCTTTATCGGCCCCGGCCGCCACCCGATCTCCTCAGCCTATTTTTGGTACGTCAACAGCCCGACCGGCGGCGCGTTTGAGTACTACACCAATGACGACTACCTGACGGAAAACTGGCAGCCGCGTGAGTTGGAACATTCGCTGGTGTCGTTTACCGAATGGGCGGTAGAAGGCGGCATCGATCACGACACGCGCCGCCAGCATAAGAAAACGGGGGCCGCATGAGCCAACCAATCCAGGCGGGCATTGTCATTATCGGCGGTGGTCAGGCCGGAGGTTGGGCTGCCAAGACGCTGCGCGATCGCGGTTACGGCGGCAAGCTGACGGTGGTGAGTGATGAAGCCTATGACTTTTACGAACGCCCGCCGCTGTCTAAAGCGGCATTGCTGGATAGTAATGCGCCGCTCAGCCGCCTGTTCAGCGCCGAGGTAGTTGCCGGGCTGAATATCGACTGGCACCGCCCGTTACGTGCCGAGGCGATAGACAGCCAGCAGCAGATCGTCACGCTCAGCAATGGTAGCCAACTGCAGTTTGATCAACTGCTGATCGCCACCGGCGGGCGGCCGCGCTTGCCGGATGCCAGTTGGGCTAATCACCCGCAGGTAATGACGTTACGTTCCTGGGACGACGCAACGCGGCTGCGCCAAGGGTTACAGCAGTGCAAAAAGCTGGCGATTGTCGGCGGCGGTTGGATTGGCCTGGAGATCGCCGCATCGGCACGCAAACTGGGTGCTGAAGTCACGGTGTTTGAGCGCCAGCCTGCGTTGTGTATGCGCAGCGTCGGTGCCGAAGTTTCGCAAGCGTTGCTGGAATTGCATCAGCAGCACGGCGTCACGGTGCTCTGCGGCTGCGGTGATATCCGGCTTGAAGATCGTCAGGGCACGCCTTGGAGCGGCAGCGATATCAGTGAAGCACAGCCGTTTGATCTGGTGGTGGTGGGGATTGGCGTTGAGCTGAACCTGGAACTGGCGCACAGCGCCGGGTTGCGGGTTGAGGCGGGCATTGTGGTGGATGGGCAGGGGCGCACCAGCCATCCGGCGATTTTTGCTGCCGGCGACGTCGCGCGCCACCCCAAGCTCGGCCTGTGCCTGCAATCCTGGGCTTATGCCCAAAATCAGGCCATCAGCACCGCCTGCGCGATGCTGGATGCTTTTGCCGCGCCTTACGATGACGTTGCCTGGCTGTGGTCGGATCAATACGACGCCAATATCCAGATCCTCGGCGTTCCGGCCGGTGGTGTGTATCAGGTGGTGCGCCGCACACCGCAATCGCAGGTATTTTTCACCCTGAATGCCGATCGGCAACTGGTACAGATGGTGGCGTTTAACGATGCGCGCACCATCAAGCTGGGTAAACGCTGGCTGGCCAGCGGCCGGGTACTGGATCCGCAGCAACTGGCGGACGTGGAGTTTTCTCTGATGGCGTTGAAATAACGTCCGACTGAAGGGAGCGTTTTATGACTACGCAAGATATTGACGCCCACAGCAGCAGGGCGCGGGATGCTGTTGCCGAAAATCAGCCCACCAGTGTGCGCTGGTCGGTGCCGATTGCCCTGTTTGCCTGCGTCTTGTTGGCGTTTTTCGACAAGATCAGCATTGCAGCGCTGTTTTCTGATAGTGGATTCCAAGAGGCAATGGGCATCGGTTTTGATCCCACCCGGCTGGGGTTATTGATGAGCGCCTTTCTATTCTCCTACGGCTTCTCTTCCATGCTGTTGAGCGGCATTGGCGATCGGCTGAACCCGGTCAACGTGCTGATTGGCATGATGGTGATGTGGGGCATACTGATGGTGCTGATGGGGATGGCACGTTCTTATCACACCATGATGACCCTGCGCATTCTGCTCGGCATCGCCGAAGGCCCGCTGATAGCGATAGCTTACGCCATCGTCCGCCATGCTTTCCCGCAGCGCTTGCAGGCGCGCGCCACCATGATGTGGCTGCTGGGAACGCCGATCGGTGCGGCACTGGGATTCCCGGTTACGCTGTTTATCCTTAGCCGTTTTGACTGGCAAACCACCTTCTTCTTTATGGCATTTTTGACCTTGCCGGTGATGCTGCTAGTGATGTTTGGTTTGCGCCACCTGAACGTAGCTCGCCCGGCGAAAAGCACCGTCACGCAACCGGCGGCGGCCGAGCGCAAACAGCTGCGCCGTGAACTGTTCCGCACTCCGCATTTTTGGATGATCTGCCTGTTTAACATCGCGTTTCTGACCTACCTGTGGGGCATGAACGGTTGGCTGCCCAGCTACCTGATCAAGGGTAAAGGTATTCATCTGGAACATGCCGGTTATCTGTCATCGCTGCCGTTTATCGCCATGCTGCTGGGCGAAGTGGTGGGAGCCTGGCTTTCGGACAAACTGGATCGCCGTGCGTTAGCCTGCTTTATCTCACTGTGCGGGGCCGGGCTTGGGCTGGGTGTCGTGTTGCATCTGGAAGGAACGTACAGCGTGATCGCCGCGATGTCTTTCAGCACCTTTATGTGGGGGGCCGGTGCGCCGAATATCTTCGCCCTGTTAGCGAAGGCCACCAGCAGCCGGGTGAGCGCCACCGCAGGCGGTGTTTTTAACGGATTGGGTAATTTTGCCGGTGCCTTGGCACCGGTGCTGATGGGGGCGCTGATCGCTGCCACTGGCAACATGGATAACGGCCTGCTGTTCCTGGTGGTGACGGCCTTGGTTGGCAGCACCATTCTGCTGCCGTTGCTGAAAAAATACTGATAGCGAAGGAGAAACAACATGTCCCAGGTTGATAATAAAACTGGCATCAAGCCGCAGGATCTGTCGATGGCGCAGTGGGTGGAATCCCGTATCGCCCGGTTTGAAGGCCGCAAATATGACTGGAATGCGCTGAAGTTCCAGGCTGATTACGATCCGAAATACCGCCGTGCGCAGATGCGCTATATCGGCACCGGTGCTACCGGCGTAGTCAGCGACACCAACACGGTTCCAGCGGAGCATTTTACCTTCTCCACCATGGTGCTGCCGTCCAAATGTGAAGGGCCACTGCACCTGCATGACGACGTAGAAGAAGTGTTTTTTATGCTCAAAGGCAGCATCACGCTGATGATTCAGGATGGTGAAGAATATTACGAAACCAAACTGAAAGAGCGGGATCTGATCTCCGTACCAGCAGGGATTTACCGTGGCCTGTTTAATCACGGTGAAGAAGAGGCGCTGATGTGCGTGATGCTCGGCACCTCCAAGCCGGAAACCCCGACCTACCCGGCGGATCATCCACTGTCAAAGGTGAAACGTTACTGATGAGCAGATTACCGGAACGCCAGCAGGAGGATTGTAGTGGCTTTTGGCTGGGTTGGCGCGAAGCCGGGCACGGCCGGGCAGTGGTACTGCTGCATGGTATCAGTTCCGGTTCCGCATCCTGGGTGAAGCAGCTTAGCGATGCTGCCTTGACCGGCGGTCACCGCCTGATCGCCTGGGATGCACCAGGCTATGGCGGCAGTGCGGCGTTGCCACTGGCTGAGCCAAAGGCCGCCGACTATGCCAACGCGCTGGCGGCGTTGATCGCCGAGCTGGAGTTGGAGCAGCCGCTGATTGTCGGGCATTCGCTCGGGGCATTGATCGGCAGTGCCTATGCGGCGGCCTATCCAACGGGATTAAGTGGATTAGTGCTGGCGGATCCGGCACAGGGTTATGCCACTGCACCAGTAGAAAAACGCCAGCAGGTGTATAGCCAGCGCAAACAGATGATCGAAACGCTAGGCCCACAGGGTTACGGTGAACAGCGTGCGGCGGCGTTGCTGCGTAGCGGTGCCGATCCGCAGGATATCGCCTGGGTGCGCAGTGGTATGCAGCAGCTTAATCCGGCGGGTTTTATCAGCGCTGCCTGGATGCTGGCGAATGATGATATCAGCCACTGCCTACGGCATTACCACGGCCCGTTGCAGGTGTGGTGCGGGCGTGACGATCGCATCACGCCACCGCAGGGGGCTGAGGCGCTGGCGCAACAGCAGGATGCCCAGTTTCGCCTGATTGACGATGCAGGGCATGCCAGCTATCTCGATGCGCCGGTGCAATTCAACCGTTATGTGCAGGATTTTACGGGGGTGATCCAACCATGAATTTTCAGATTGAACAGCGCGTCGCGGTGGTGACCGGCGGTTCCTCAGGGATCGGTTTTGAAACCCTGCGCCTACTGCTGACGGAAGGGGCGAAGGTGGCATTTTGTGGCCGCAACCCGGACAAACTGGCCAGCGCCGAAGCCAGCCTGCGTGAAGAGTTCCCGCAGGCGGAGATCCTGGCGCTGCGTTGCGATGTACTGGACGCAGAGCAGGTGGCACAGTTTGCCAAGCAGGTCAGCCAGCATTTCGGTGCTGTGGATATGCTGATCAATAACGCCGGGCAAGGGTTTGTCGCTCATTTTGACCAAACTCCGCGTGACGCCTGGCTGCACGAAGCAGAGTTGAAACTGTTTGGCGTGATCAACCCGGTGCAGGCTTTTTTACCCGCGCTGGAACGTTCGGATATCGCTTCCATCACCTGTGTTAACTCGCTGTTGGCGTTGCAACCGGAGGAGCACATGATCGCCACCTCTGCCGCTCGTGCCGCGCTGCTCAACATGACGCTGACGCTGTCGAAAGAGCTGGTGGGCAAGGGCATTCGCGTTAATTCCATCCTGCTTGGCATGGTGGAATCCGGCCAATGGCGGCGGCGTTTTGCCGAGCGTGAGGATAAAGCACAAAGCTGGGAGCAGTGGACGGCGGCGATCGCGGCGCGGCGCGGTATCCCTCTGGGGCGCTTGGGCAAACCGCAGGAACCGGCGCGGGCCTTGCTGTTTCTGGCTTCGCCGATGGCATCATTTACCACTGGCGCAGCGCTGGATGTTTCCGGCGGCTTCAGCCGCCATCTGTAATCAGGGCCGAAAAAATGAAAAAGATCATGATGATTGGCTACGGCGCGATGGCAAAAGAGGTGCTGGCGCGCCTGCCGGAAGGTGTCGAAGCCGCTTGGATTGTCGCCCGTGAAAAACACCATGCCGATATCCAAACAGCCTTTGCCGGGCGGGTACAAGCGCTGACGCACCCTGAACAGTGCAACGAACAGCCGGATTTGGTGCTGGAGTGCGCCAGCCAGCAGGCGGTAGCTGAGTTTGGTGAAGCGATCGTCAAGCGCGGCTGGCGATTGGCGGTGATTTCTACCGGTGCGCTGGCGGATGCGGCGCTGCAACTGCGGTTGAAACAGGCTTGTGTGCGCTTTCATGGGCGATTGATTGTGCTGTCTGGCGCGGTGGCGGGCATGGACGGGCTGGCTTCGGCGCGGGAAGGTGGGCTGGAAAGCGTCACCTATCAGTCCAGCAAAAGCCCGGCCAGCTGGCGCGGCAGCATGGCGGAGAAACTGATCGATCTGAGTGCCGTCAGCGAAGCGCGGGTGTTCTTTGAGGGGTCGGCGCGTGAAGCGGCGCAACTGTTCCCGGCTAACGCTAATGTGGCGGCCACCATTGCCTTACACGGTATAGGAATGGATGCCACGCGGGTGCGTTTGCAGGTGGATCCTCATACCCAGCGCAATACTCATCGCCTACAGGTGTGCGGCCAGTTTGGTGAATTCCAGATTGAGCTGTGCGGTAACCCGCTGGCGAGTAACCCGAAAACCTCCACGCTGGCAGCGCTGAGCGCGGTACAAGCCTGTCGCTGTCTGGTGGATGGCGGTTTCATGGCCTGAATGGCAGGAGTCATAAATGGAAACGTTAAAGATTTTTCTTGCTGGCCGCTGGTGTGAAGGGCGCGGCGAAGCGATGAGTTCAGTTTTTCCGGCCGATGGCAGCATTAACGCCCGTTTGCGCGCAGCCAACGTCGAAGATGTTAATGAGGCGGTAGACGCCGCTGAACGCGCCTGGCGCGATCCGGCGTGGCGTGGGTTGGTGCCGCATCAGCGCGCGGCGATTTTGCACCGCGTCAGCGATTTGATTACCGCACAGGTGGAAGAATTGGCGCAGCTGCAAACCCGCGACAACGGCAAGCCGCTGGCGGAAACCCGCGGTCTGGTGATGAGCGCCGCCGCTACCGCCCGCTATTTTGCTGCGGCCTGTGAAGTGTTGGAAGGGGAGTTACCGACCCAGCGCAACCGCGACGTGATGACGTTGAGCCAGTATCAACCACTGGGGGTGATTGCGGCGATCACGCCGTGGAACTCGCCGATCGCCAGTGAAATGCAGAAAGTGGCACCGGCACTGGCGGCAGGTAATGCGGTGATCCTCAAACCGGCGGAAGCCACGCCGCTTATGGCGCTGAAGCTGGCTGAACTGTTTGAACAGGCGGGATTACCTGCCGGGTTGCTCAGCGTGCTGCCGGGCAAAGGTTCGGTGATTGGTGAGGCGTTGGCGCGCCATCCGTTGGTGAAAAAGATCTCCTTTACCGGCGGCACCAGCACCGGCCGCCATTTGGCGCATATTGCCGCAGAAAAACTGATCCCGACTTCGCTGGAACTGGGCGGCAAGTCACCCACCATCGTGCTGGACGATGCCGATCTGGAACAGGCGGCGCGCGGCATCTGTTACGGTATTTTCAGCTCTGCCGGGCAGGCCTGCATTGCCGGTTCGCGGCTGTTTGTCCACCGTTCGTTGTATCAACCGCTGCTGGCCCGCTTATGTGAGCTGACCGCCGGATTACGTATCGGCAATCCGTTTGAACCAGGGGTGCACCTGGGGCCATTGATTAACGAAAAGCACCGGCAGAGCGTGGCGGACTATGTCGCGCTAGCCCAGCAGGAAGGGGGCCGAGTGGTGATTGGCGGTGAAGCGCCAGCCGATCCGCAGTTGGCGCAGGGCAGTTATTACCTGCCGACCATTATCGAAGGGTTGAGCAACAGCGCGCGTACCTGCCAGGAGGAGATCTTCGGCCCGGTGCTGGTGGCGCTGCCGTTTGACGATGAGCAGCAGTTGATCGAGCAGGCCAACGACTCGGTCTATGGTTTGGCTGCTGGCATCTGGACGCGCGATTTTACCCGCGCCATGGCGCTGGCCGAGCAGTTGGAAACCGGCACCGTGTGGATCAACACCTACAAGACATTCTCGATTTCTACGCCGTTCGGCGGGTTTAAACAAAGTGGTCTGGGGCGTGAAAAAGGCCTGCATGGCATTCAGGCCTATATGCAGCAGAAGAGCCTGTATTTGGCCCTTAGCAATCAGGCTAACCGCTGGAGCGATTAACTCGCGATCCCTACGACATAAGACAATTAAGAAGGCAGATAATGAGCGAAAAAATAACGGTTGGTGAGGCGATAGCCCGAACTCTGGAACAGTACGAGGTGGCCGCGATGTACGGCATTATCTCGATTCACAATCTGCCGATTGCCGATGCCATTGGGCAACGCGGAGCGATCCGCTTTGTGCCCGCGCGCGGCGAGGCTGGCGCGGTGACGATGGCCGATGCCCATGGGCGTTTCTCCGGCTTGGGCGTGGCGTTGACCAGCACCGGCGCCGGAGCGGGCAACGCGGTGGGGGCGATGATCGAAGCGCTGAATGCCAATACGCCACTGCTGCATATTACCGGTCAGGTGGAAAAGGCTTATTTGGATGCCGACGCCGGGTTTATCCATGAAACCAAAGATCAACTGGGCTTCCTGCGTGCCTGTTCGAAGCAGGCTTACCGGGTGAACTCCCCAGAGCAGGCGGTAGCGGTGATCCAGCGGGCGATTCAGGAAGCGCAAACCGTGCCCTGTGGCCCGGTAGCGGTAGAGATCCCGATCGATATTCAGAACAGCCTGGTGCCAGCCAACCTGGTAGGTAAAGCGATACGGCCGCCAGCGTTACCGGCGGCGGATGAGGCGGCGGTTGAACGCCTTTACCAGCAGTTGAAACAGGCCAAACGCCCACTGCTGTGGGTTGGCGGTGGCGCACTGGCTTGCCGTGATGCGGTGAAACGCTTGGCGGATGCCGGAGTGGTGGTGATGTCCAGCACCCACGGGCGCGGTATTTTGCCAGACAGCCACCCGCGTAGCCTGCGCGCCTTCCACAACTCGCCGAGCGTTGAAGCGATCCTCAAGCAGTGCGATCTGACGCTGGTGGCTGGTTCCCGTCTGCGCAGTAACGAAACCCGTACTTGGACGCTGCCATTGCCGCGCCCGCTGGTGCAGATTGATATCGATCCGGCAGCGGCCAACCGTAACTATCTGGCGGATGAGCAGGTTAATGGCGACTGTGGCGCATTGCTCGGTGCGCTAGCAGCCCGCTTGGCTCCCGGCGAGAAGGCCAATGCGGCATGGGATGCCGAGATTGCTCAGGCGGTGCAGCAGGCCGAAGCGGCGTTACGTCAGCAATCGGGTGAATATGCCAAACTGAACGATGCAATTGCTGCTGCACTGCCCGCAGATGGCCTGCTGGTGCGCGATATCACCGTTTCTGGCAGCGTGTGGGGCAGCCGCCTGTTCCGGGCGATCTCTCCGCTGTGCAATATCCACTCTTTGGCTGGGGCGATCGGCATGGGGCTGCCGATGGCGATCGGCACCGCGATTGCCAACCCGCAGCGCAAAGTGGTCGGACTGGTGGGGGACGGCGGCTTGGCGCTGGGATTGGGCGAACTGGCGACCATGGCGCAGGAGCAGGCCAACATCACGCTGCTGATCATGAACGACGGTGGTTATGGCGTGATGCGCGGCATTCAGGACAAGTATTTCGCCGGGCGTCAGTATTACAACGAATTGCATACTCCGGCATTTTGCCAGGTAGCAGAAGCGATGGGGCTGAAAGCCTGGAAAGTCAGTGATGCTGCGCAATTCAACGGTGTGCTGGCGGAGGCGATTAACTATCCGGGGCCGTCGGTGGTGGAAGTGGACATGAAAAGCGTCGGGCCGCTGACGTTCGCTGGGCCACCGCAGAAGCTGTATTGATTGCTTGATTGGGGGATAAATATCGTCTTGTCGGTTATCCGGTAAGCGATTTATCCTCTCACCCTGGCCATCTATCTTCGGGAGTGGATGCGGTGTTTTGGTTAGATGCAGAAGTTAATTTGTAGCACGCTTAGTCCCCTCTCCCTGTGGGAGAGGGTTAGGGTGAGGGGGGAATTATTTCCCCGCTGTGATACGCTCACGGATATGCTGCGCGCGCGCTTCTGAAGGCGGGTGGCCGTCAAACATGCTGCTTTTACGGCTACCTTCCATCTGTGACAGTTTCTCGAAACTGGTCACCAATCCGTTCGGATTGATACCGCGCTTCTTCAGCAGATCAAACGAATAATCATCGGCATCGCTTTCCTGTTTCTGTGAGAACTGAGCGTTGACCAGTTTTTCGCCCAGATCGGCCAACTGCGACTCAGACAGTGAACCTACAATGCCGCCCGCCGAAGAGGCGGCGGTGCGCAGTGCCACGGTGCCGTAAGCCACCTGCATTGCCTTACGGGTATGGCCCAACGCCACGTGGCCGATTTCGTGGCCCAGCACGCCTTCGACTTCGTTGTCGTTCATCATGTCCATCAGACCGCTGTATACGCGGATACAACCGTTGGCCATCGCCCAGGCGTTCACGTCTTTTGTCAGGTAAACCTTGTAGTTCGCAGAGGTACCGTCGATATTATCACCCAGTGCGGCTGCGATCTTGTTCAGGCGTTGTGTATAGGTGCTGCCTGCTGGCGCGATTTGCGCCTGGCTGTCCATCTCGGCGCAGGATTTATCACTCAGCGCTTTGACATCGTCATTACTCAGTGTGGCAGCCTGGAAGGCTTGCGCCCCAGATTGCATCAGAGTATTGGTGTTCAGGTTCTGGCAACCGCTCAACAGAGTGGTAATACTTAATGCAATCAAAGAAGTACGGATCTTCATATAAGCTATCTTCCCGTGATAGTAAATAAAATAAGTAGTGGTTTGTGCCCTGTTTGTTGACGTCATTTCTGTCGCACGAGCCTATTGTACGTCAAGTGTGGCGAAAATAGTGTTATTCCGAAAAACTGACCGAACATGCTAATAAGTTGTGAACTCGCTCTCATTTGGCATTAGGGATTGCCGTTTTAATGCTGAGTCTGAGAAAATAGAAAACTAGACTGCTTTTTTAATCCGACCTGGAGTAAAACATGTCCTCTCGTAAAGAGCTTGCCAACGCGATCCGCGCCCTCAGCATGGATGCCGTGCAAAAAGCCAATTCCGGCCACCCTGGGGCCCCTATGGGGATGGCAGATATCGCCGAAGTCCTGTGGCGTGACTACCTGAACCATAACCCGACTAACCCACACTGGGCTGACCGTGACCGTTTCGTGTTGTCCAATGGTCATGGCTCCATGTTGATTTACAGCCTGCTGCACCTCACCGGCTATGACCTGCCGATGAGCGAGCTGGAAAACTTCCGCCAACTGCACTCCAAAACGCCGGGTCACCCGGAATACGGTTATACCCCTGGGGTAGAAACCACCACCGGCCCACTGGGGCAGGGGATTGCCAACGCCATCGGTTTTGCCATTGCCGAACGCACGCTGGCCGCGCAGTTCAACCGCCCAGGCCACGACGTTGTCGATCACCACACCTATGCCTTTATGGGTGACGGCTGCATGATGGAAGGTATTTCTCACGAAGCCTGTTCGCTGGCTGGCACCATGAAGCTCGGCAAACTGACCGCGTTTTATGATGATAACGGCATCTCCATCGACGGCCACGTAGAAGGCTGGTTTACCGACGATACCGCCCAGCGTTTCGAAGCCTACGGCTGGCACGTGGTGCGTGGCGTTGATGGCCATAATAGCGATGCCATCAAGGCCGCGATCGAAGAAGCCCATAAAGTCACCGACAAGCCTTCCCTGCTGATGTGCAAAACCATCATCGGTTTCGGTTCACCCAATAAGGCCGGTACTCACGATTCCCACGGCGCTCCGCTGGGTGAAGCCGAAGTGGCTGCGGCTCGCGTGCAGTTGGGTTGGAAATACCCGGCATTCGAAATTCCACAGGATATCTATGCCCAGTGGGATGCCAAAGAAGCAGGCAAGGCGAAAGAAGCGGCCTGGAACGATAAGTTCGCCGCCTACGCCAAAGCCTTCCCTGAACTGGCTGCCGAGTTCAAACGCCGTGTGAACGGTGAACTGCCAGCCAACTGGAAAGCAGAAGCGAAGAAATTCGTTGAGCAGTTGCAGGCTAACCCGGCCAATATCGCCAGCCGTAAAGCTTCACAGAACGCACTGGAAGCCTTCGGTAAAGTGTTGCCGGAGTTCCTCGGCGGTTCCGCTGACCTGGCTCCGAGCAACCTGACGCTGTGGTCCGGCTCCAAATCGCTGAGCGATGATCTGGCTGGCAACTACATCCACTACGGCGTGCGCGAGTTCGGCATGACCGCCATCACCAACGGTATCGCGCTGCACGGTGGTTTCCTGCCGTACTCCGCTACCTTCCTGATGTTTGTAGAATACGCCCGTAACGCGGTGCGTATGGCGGCGTTGATGAAAATCCGCAACGTGTTTGTCTACACCCACGACTCTATCGGTCTGGGCGAAGACGGCCCGACGCATCAGCCGGTTGAGCAACTGGCCAGCCTGCGCGTGACCCCGAATATGAGCACCTGGCGCCCTTGTGACCAAGTGGAATCTGCAGTTGCCTGGCAGTACGGTATCGAGCGCAGCGATGGCCCAACCACGCTGGTGTTCTCTCGCCAGAACCTGACCCAGCAGCCACGTACCGCCGAGCAGTTAGCGAACGTTTATCGTGGGGCTTATGTGCTGAAAGATTGCGCTGGCACGCCAGAGGTGATCCTAATCGCTACCGGTTCCGAAGTGGGTATTACCGTACAGGCGGCTGACAAGCTGAGCGCCGAAGGGCGTAAAGTGCGCGTAGTCTCAATGCCGTCTACCGACGCGTTTGACAAGCAGGATGCGGCCTACCGCGAATCTGTGCTGCCATCTTCCGTGACTGCCCGTGTGGCGGTGGAAGCGGGTATTGCGGATTACTGGTACAAGTACGTGGGCCTGAACGGCGCGATCGTGGGGATGCATACCTTCGGTGAGTCTGCGCCAGCAGATCTGCTGTTCAAAGAGTTTGGCTTCACCGTTGATAACGTGGTGGCCAAGGCTCAAGCGTTGCTGAAATAAATCCGCTGGGAGCTGCGTGCGGCTCCTATGGTTCTTTAGACGACGATCAAAAAGCCCGGTTCCCCGGGCTTTTACCGACTCAGAGCGGAGTCAGTCTTTTTACTTCCAGGCTCACCAACTTCCCTTCCAGTTCGGCCAGGAAAGCATCATGGTAAGACATCGCCATATGCTCTTTCAGCGCCTGCTCAGAAGTCCAACGCTCGATAAACACGAAAGCGCCCGGATGGCCCTGCTCTTCATGCAGATCATACTGGATGCAGCCTGGCTCAGAGCGGCTTGGGGCAACCATGGCACGCACGGCTTTATCCACGGCAGCACGGTGTTCTGGCTGAGCTTTGATCAGGGCGACTACTTTAACTTCACTCATTTCTGCTCCTTGTTATACAACATTGACCACAAAAGATAGCGATTTGATTTGTACCCGGTGTCTTTCAAGACGTAGCGGATTGCTTCCCGCCCTCAGGGGCACCCTACAGGCTAACAGTTTCCCTCAATAAATGCTGAATTTATCTTAAGTATCTTGCCCTTTACGGCAGCTTATTCGCTCGCTGCCTGTGTCGATGATGCTATTGGGGTTAGCGGGGTAAAAATGTGCGCTAGATCATTTTATTTTCGCAAAATCACCTCTACTCGACAGGCTTGTGGTTACGCCTGTTCCTTTTAGCAAAACTTTGGTTTATTCTCGGCTGAAGCGTTTCAGTTGACGCAGTAGGCAACTGAAATACCTGAGTGAGCGGTTGTAATGAGCAACAGGGTTTGACGAATAATGTAATGCAGCGATTCACAGCAGGCGGTACGCTACAGTACTCTAGGCGGATAATGACAACCCGACCTGTGGCCGGAACAACGCCGGCAGGGAAGGCCCTCTTTGACAGGGAGTAGCATGACAATCCGCATAGCGATAAACGGCTTTGGCCGCATCGGCCGTAGCGTTTTACGCGCACTGTATGAATCGGGACGACGCGCTGAAATTTCCGTAGTGGCCATCAACGAACTGGCGAACGCCGAAGGGATGGCCCATCTGCTGAAATACGACTCCAGCCATGGCCGCTTTGCCTGGGATGTCCGCCAGGAAGCTGACGTGTTGAGCGTGGGGGATGATAGCATCCGGTTGCTGCATCAACCGGCGGTGGATCAACTGCCCTGGGGCGAACTTGGGGTGGATGTGGTGCTGGATTGCAGCGGTGTGTATGGCAGCCGCGCCGATGGCGAAGCCCACTTGGCCGCCGGTGCCAAGAAGGTGCTGTTTGCGCATCCGGGGGGCAACGATCTGGATGCCACTATCGTGTTTGGGGTTAACCACCAGACGCTGCGTGGTGAACACCGTATCGTGTCCAATGCATCCTGTACCACCAACTGCATTATTCCGATTATCAAACTGCTGGACGATGCCTATAGCATTGAATCCGGCACGGTGACCACCATCCACTCCTCAATGAACGATCAGCCGGTGATAGACGCCTATCATCAGGATTTGCGGCGTACCCGTGCGGCGAGCCAGTCGATTATTCCGGTCGACACCAAGCTGGCTGCGGGCATTACCCGCATCTTCCCGCAGTTTTGCGATCGTTTTGAAGCGATTTCCGTGCGTGTGCCAACCATCAACGTCACGGCCATCGATCTCAGCGTCAGCGTGAGCGCAAAGGTGCGGGTGACAGAGGTCAACCAGCTGTTGCAAAAGGCCGCACAGGGATCATTTCGTGGTATAGTTGACTACACCGAGCTACCCTTAGTTTCGATCGATTTTAACCATGACCCGCACAGCGCCATCGTTGATGGCACGCAGACTCGGGTCAGTGGGCAGCACCTGATAAAGACCTTGGTCTGGTGCGATAATGAATGGGGCTTTGCCAACCGGATGTTGGATACAACACAGGCAATGGCCGCAAGCGGTTTCTAATAAGGCACTATCAACGCAGTGTTGATGTGCTGTTCAGGCAACTTTATAGAGAATCAACAAAGAGGGTTCACCATGTCTGTAATTAAGATGACCGATCTGGATCTGGCAGGTAAGCGCGTTCTGATCCGTTCCGATCTGAACGTACCAGTGAAAGACGGTAAAGTGACTTCCGATGCGCGTATCCGTGCCTCCCTGCCGACCATTGAAGCTGCGCTGAAGCAAGGCGCCCGCGTGATGGTGACTTCGCACCTGGGCCGTCCTACCGAAGGCGAGTACAACGAAGAGTACTCCCTGCTGCCCGTTGTGAACTACCTGAAAGAGCATATGAAATCTCCAGTGCGTCTGGCGAAGGACTATCTGGACGGCGTGGAAGTTGCAGCCGGTGAACTGGTCGTGTTGGAAAACGTTCGCTTCAACAAAGGCGAGAAGAAAGACGACGAAACCCTGTCCAAGAAATATGCGGCGCTGTGCGACGTGTATGTGATGGACGCCTTCGGCACCGCACACCGTGCGCAGGCATCGACCCACGGCGTGGGCAAATTTGCTCCAGTGGCCTGTGCGGGCCCGCTGCTGTCTGCCGAACTGGAAGCGCTGGGCAAAGCCCTGGGCAACCCAGCGCGCCCAATGGTGGCGATCGTGGGGGGGTCTAAAGTATCTACCAAGCTGACCGTGCTGGGTTCGTTGTCCAAGATTGCTGACCAACTGATCGTTGGCGGCGGCATTGCCAATACCTTCGTGGCGGCTCAAGGCCACAACGTCGGCAAATCCCTGTACGAAGCTGATTTGATTCCAGAAGCGAAAAAGCTGCTGGAAACCTGTGATATCCCGGTGCCTACCGATGTGCGCGTAGCGACCGAGTTCTCTGAAACCGCAGTGGCGACCCTGAAGCCAGCCAGCGAAATCAAAGACGATGAGCAGATTCTGGATCTGGGCGATGTCTCTGCCGAGCGTCTGGCTAAAATCCTGAAAGAAGCTAAAACCATTCTGTGGAATGGCCCGGTTGGCGTATTCGAGTTCCCTAATTTCCGTAAGGGCACCGAAATTGTCGCCCGCGCTATCGCTGATAGCGAAGCCTTCTCCATTGCAGGCGGCGGCGACACTCTGGCAGCGATCGACCTGTTCGGTATTGCTGACAAAATCTCCTACATCTCTACCGGCGGCGGTGCTTTCCTCGAGTTCGTGGAAGGGAAACAACTGCCAGCAGTAGTGATGCTGGAAGAGCGCGCTAAGAAGTAATTCAGATGACGGGGGGCGCAAGCTGCCCGTCGGTTTTATTCCGCCCTGATTAATACAGAGCGGAATGCAAAAGTCCCTACCCGCAAGATTTCAAGCAGTAGCCAGCAGTGTTATGGCTTGAAACTGAAGGGTATTACGGCCAACGAAACAGGACAAAGTCGCATGTCTAAAATATTTGATTTCGTAAAACCTGGTGTGATCACCGGTGATGACGTTCAGAAAGTATTCGCAGTTGCTAAAGAGAACAACTTTGCTCTGCCAGCGGTAAACTGCGTGGGTACCGATTCCATCAACGCCGTGCTGGAAACAGCCGCGAAGGTGCGTGCTCCGGTTATCGTTCAGTTCTCTAACGGCGGCGCGGCGTTTATCGCAGGCAAAGGCGTGAAGAGTGATATCCCACAGGGTGCTGCTATTCTGGGCGCGATCTCTGGCGCACACCATGTGCACCAGATGGCTGAACATTACGGCGTGCCGGTGATTCTGCATACCGACCACTGTGCAAAGAAACTGCTGCCATGGCTCGACGGCCTGCTGGATGCGGGTGAGAAACACTTTGCCGCCACCGGTAAACCGCTGTTCTCTTCTCACATGATCGATCTGTCTGAAGAGTCCCTGGAAGAAAACATCGAAATTTGTGGCAAATACCTGACTCGCATGGCGAAGATCGGTATGACGCTGGAAATCGAACTGGGTTGCACCGGCGGTGAAGAAGATGGCGTAGACAACAGCCATATGGATGCTTCAGCGCTGTACACCCAGCCAGAAGATGTGGCATACGCGTACGAAAAACTGAACGCCATCAGCCCGAACTTCACCATCGCGGCGTCCTTCGGTAACGTACACGGTGTGTATAAGCCAGGTAACGTGAAGCTGACCCCAACCATCCTGCGTGATTCTCAGGACTACGTGTCCAAGAAATTCAACCTGCCGCACAACAGCCTGAACTTCGTGTTCCATGGTGGTTCCGGTTCCAGCGATGCCGAGATCAAAGAATCCGTCAGCTATGGCGTGATCAAGATGAACATCGATACCGACACCCAGTGGGCAACATGGGAAGGTATCTTGAACTACTACAAAGAGAACGAAGCTTATCTGCAAGGCCAGTTGGGTAACCCTAAAGGCGCAGATCAGCCGAACAAGAAATACTACGATCCACGCGTATGGCTGCGTGCTGCCCAGACTTCTATGATCACCCGTCTGGAACAGGCTTTCAAAGATCTGAACGCTGTAAACGTGCTGTAATATTTGTTTCAACAGGGCTTGTCCCTGAGACTGAGCGCTTCCTTTTGCTGGGAGCCTCAGATTGCTTACAAAGCCCTGGCTTTACAGCCAGGGCTTTGATCTAATCAGGTATATAGTTGTTACTCACTCGCCTCCTGTTGTATTCATCCATTACTCGAATTATTTACGATATAATTATTTATTGAGATAATGAATATTATGCTTATCTCAATTGCGCTATTTTTACAGTTATTCCACTCTAAAAATAATGGAGGATCTGCTGCCAGTTATATCGACCTGGAAGTGTTTAAACTAAAGTTTTTTATCAGGTGGCGGCATTTTTTGATACCTCATGGATATCCCGTGTAGGCAAGCGATAATTGGACGGTTTTTAGGGGGGTACTTGATCGATGACTGAGATGAGCTAAGATCACCAATCCCTGTTATGTAAGGCTTTGTGTAACCGATTCGAGTAAAAAAGTGTTGTATTATTGAGCTTGTTTTTTCTCGTGCTGAAGGCGTTGATAACGTTAAAAACTTACAATCTACCTATGACGCAAAACTCTTAAATAATCAGCAATTGACCGATTAAATAAAATAAAAATGGTCAATTTTACTGACAGTTATTAATCTCCACTATCTAGATAACCATTTGTTTGTAGCTATAAATAAATTGACGGGATGAAAAATAGACATAAAAGAATAGTTGCTCTAGACTGCCAGTGCTTATATTTTTACCAACTGTTTTAACGTCTATTAATGCTCGTGATGATTTTCGGGGCTTGTATTATATAAATATAAATTAACCCTTTAAATTATTATTACTTCTTAATATGGAGATGTTATTCATGCGTAATATAGGGAATACCTCATTAAATCGACTTACTTTAGCTATTCTAGGTAGTCTGGCGTTGAGTTCCAGTTATGCGGCCGATCTACCTGCCAGTGGTTCTGTCAAATTTGGCAGTGGTGCTATCAGCCAGCCTAATAACCAGCAGATGCAGATCAACCAAAGCAGCGATAAATTAGCGATCGAATGGCAGAGCTTTAATATTGCCGAAGGCAACAAGGTTAATTTCCAACAGCCTAATAGTAACTCTATTGCATTGAACCGGGTGGTGGGAACAGAAGGTTCTAAAGTGATGGGGCAACTGAATGCCAATGGCCGGGTATTTTTGGTCAACCCGAATGGCGTACTGTTTGGCAGCAACGCGCAGGTCAACGTCGGCGGGCTGGTGGCTTCTACGCAAGACTTGACCACCACCAACTTTTCACTCGGTAAATACAACTTCAGCGGTGGTAACAGCCCGGCCAGCGTAGTTAACCAAGGGACTATCACCGCCAAAGACGGCGGCGCGGTGGTGTTATTGGGTGGCCAGGTAAGCAACCAGGGAGAGATTCAGGCCAATCTCGGCAGCGTGAAGTTGGCGGCCGGTAAAGCCACCACCCTGGATTTCGGCGGCGATGGGTTGGTGAATATTCAAGTCACAGGTGCTGCGGCCAATGCCTTGGCAGAAAACAGCGGCCTGATTCAGGTGGACGGCGGCCAGGTGGTGATGAGCGCCGCCTATGCCAACAGCAATGTGTTGCAAACCGTGGTGAACAACACCGGTACTATTCAGGCGCAAACGCTGAGCAATAAATCGGGCAAAATCGTTCTGAGCGGCGGGCGGCAGGGGCTGGTTAACGTGGACGGCATTCTGGATGCCAGCGCCGCTGAACAAGGCAATGGTGGCTATATAGAAACCAGCGGTCAGTCAGTGAATGTCAGCGCCAGTAACAATGTTGATACCCGTGGCTTCGGTGGCCAAACCGGCACCTGGAATGTGACGGCGGACAAACTCGATGTGAATGATAGCACTAGTAAGAATAAGGTGTCGGCTCGCGCGGTCACCAACAGCCTGCGTACCAGCAACGTCGAACTGATCAGTAACAATAGCGATCTGACGCTGGCGAACGACATCAGTTGGAACAATGCCAACCAGTTGCTGTTAGCTGCACAGGATAATCTCGTGCTGAATGCCAATCTGAAAGCCACCGGTAAAAACGCTGGCCTGGCGTTTATTGAAGGCGGTGACTATGTGCTGGCTAAAGGCAAAAGCGTGACCCTTTCCGGCCAAGGTGCCAGCTTCAGCAATAATGGCCAAAGCTATACCGTGATCCAGAACGTGGCCCAATTGCAGGCGATGGAGAACGATCTGGCCGGTTACTATGTGCTGGGTAACACCATTGACGCCAGTTCAACGGCGCAGGGGGCAGGGTTTAGGCCGATTGGTGGAGACTATCTCGGTGAAGCTGGTCATTTCTATGTAAATGATCTTGCATTTACCGGTGTATTTTCAGGGCTCGGGCAGACCATCAACCAGCTGACGATCAAGCAGGGGAGTGTCTATTATGACGAGCAGTATGATAATGATTCGGGAGGGTTATATGGAGGGTTCTATCGGTATGCGGGGTTATTTAGCATATCATCGGGTGAAGTTCGCAATGTCGGATTGGTGGGAGCGAATGTCAGTTCCGGCGGTATCGTACCCGGTCTCCCTGACGGAATGACATCTGCTAATGCCTATTATATAAAAAACCCTCCACAAGATATTGCTGGTAGCCTGGTTGGTCTTCAGGCTGGGGGACTTGTTCATGATGTTTATGCCGAAAATGTCAATGTCAGTAATATAGTCAACAGCTATCGCAAGACTTTTACCGGCGGATTAATCGGGCTGGTTTTTGAGGCCAACATCAGCAATGTTTATGCGACAGGAACGGTAAAAAGCGATGCTTATGTAGAAAGCGATGCTTATGCAAAAAGTGGAATGGGCACCGGTGGCCTGATAGGCTATCTCGCTGGCGGTTACAACCTTCGTCCTCTACTTGATAATGCTTATGCTGATGTCAATGTGAGTGGTGAAACTTACGTTGGCGGTTTGGTTGGGCTAGTCACTAATGCCAATATTAGCAACTCGTTTGCTACCGGCAATGTTGTTGGAACCAATGATTCCATCGGGGGATTGGTTGGCCGTGCTTATGGCCTTAACGGTGAAGTATTCAACAATCTTTATGCCACTGGCAATGTGAGCGGGCGCTATGACGTGGGTGGGTTGTTTGGGGCGTTAGATGGGGTCTCGTTACTCAGTAACAGCTATGCTGCAGGTACAGTCACAGGAGAAGACTATCTTGGGGGGTTGGTAGGTTATGCCAGTGGTGCAGCCATCAGTAAATCCCATTCATCAGGTGATGTGATAGCTGGTAACGCAGTTAATGATGTCAATCTAGGGGGGTTGGTAGGGAGTTTTTCAAATTCAACCATTAGTGATTCGTACTCTACAGGGAACGTAATAGCTAACTCTGGTGCAGGATCTTATCGTTATGCGCGGCTTGGTGGCCTTGTGGGTTCCATTGGTGCGTTCAATGCAAATATTATTAACTCTTATGCTACAGGTAATGTGACTATAATCGGAGGGGCGTCAAGGCCTGAGATTGGCCCACTCGTAGGTTTTGTTGTTAGTGGGACAACTATCACCGACTCCTACGGTTACGGCACCGTAGAGGGGAAGAAGTGTACCGGCATGCTGTACTGCGGCCTCTAGCACCCCAAAAAATTCAGCCTGGCGCAAGCCAGGCTTTTTACTACCCACATTCCGCCGATGCACCTGGAATTTATTTATCAATCTCATGAAAAACAATAAAAAGCCCTTTTTATTATACCGGGAAAGCTGGCCCATGCTTTCTCTGTTGCTGGCCTTTAGTAATGTCAACGTACAGGCGGCAACGCCAACTATTCCAGATGCTGGTCAAAGCCTGCGTGAGATCGATACCCGCCGCCCCACACTGGCTCCTTCAACCGCTCCCGATCTGGGTTTACCCACTCCGCCCACACCGGCACCGGCTCAGCCCGCCAGCGCTGAACAGCCGACTGTCAAGGTGAACACCTTTACCCTGAGCGGCAACACCCTGTTTCCCAATGCGATTCTGCTGGCGCAATTGCAGGAATACACCGGCCGTGAACTCACGCTGCCGCAACTTTATGAAGCGGCGCAGCGTATCACTAGCTATTACCAACAGCGCGGCTATGTGCTGAACCGCGCCTATCTGCCGGAGCAGGAAATTGAAAATGGTGTGGTGAAGATCGCGATACTGGAAGCGCACTACGGCGAGATCAAAACCGACAACAGTTCACGCCTTTCCGCTGTCACCCTGAAGCGGCTGATTGGCCGGATCACGCCGGATTCGGCAATCAACGCCGGTCAACTGCAGCAAACCCTACTGCTGCTGAACGACACTCCCGGCGTGCAGGCCCGCTCGACGCTGCTCACCAGCAAAAACGCCGGAGCCGCCGATCTGCTGGTGGAGGCCAAACCTGCCCCTTTGTTTAGCGGCAGCCTCGATCTGGATAACTATGGCGGCAAATATACCGGCAAAAACCGCTTGAATGCCGATGTGTCGCTCAACAGTCCGTTGGGGGTGGGGGATCGCCTGCGCCTGCGCGGTTTGGCCAGCGATGCGCGGCAGCATTATTACTTTCTGTCGTACGATGCTCCGGTGAACCGCTGGTTTACCCGCGTGGGGGCCTCTTACTCCAATATGGATTACTCGCTGGGCAAAGACTTTGCCGACTTGGACGCACACGGTAATGCCCGCACCACCAGTGCCTATGTTTCTCACCCCTTGTACAGAAGCCGAACTTTGACTCTCAGCGGCCAACTGCAGTTTGACGACAAACGGCTGCGGGATGATATCGACTTATTCGACAGTAAAAGCCAAAAAAAACAGCCAGTTGTGGACGGCCAGCCTCAGTGCCAACGGCCAGGATAGCGTTGGCGGCGGTGGCTTGAACTTTGTTTCTGCCAGCGTCAGCAACGGCCATCTGGAGATTACCGATCCGCTCACCGCACAGAACGACAGCAAAACCGCGCACACTGCGGGCAACTTCAGCAAGTTTAATCTGACCGCACTACGCCTACAGATGCTCAGCGAACGCTGGAGTGTCTATGGCCAGTTCAGCGGCCAATTGGCGTCGAAAAACCTCGACTCCTCAGAACAATTTTCACTGGGGGGGGTTAACGGCGTGCGTGCTTACGCTTCTGGCAATACCAGTGGCGATCAGGGCTGGCTGACTAATCTGGAGTTGCGTTACGCGATAACCCCGGCCTGGCAGTGGAAAACCTTCTTTGACTACGGTGGGGTGAAAACCAGTAAATCGCCGTGGACGATGGATAAAAACTACCAGCGGCGCGGTGCGTTGGGAACTGGTGCCAGCTGGTTTGGTGATAAACGCCAGGTTTCGCTACAACTGGCATGGCGGGTGAATCACCCCGATGACAATGACAGTAAACGGGATGGCCAGCCGCAGATGTGGCTACAGGCCTCACAGGGGTTTTAATGAATCTGTGCTGCCGCTCGATGCGGAGAGATCAGATAACTCAGGTAGAACAGAGGGTTATTTTATTTGCAGTGGTTGGCATTGGGGAATAATGTTGGTTACCCTTAAAGGCGTGGTTTCCTTACTGGCGGTGTGCTCGTCATACTTCAAGTTGCATGTGCGTTGGCTTTGTTACTCGGCCCCTCCGGGGCGGCTGCAAGCAGCGTTCAAATCTGCTCGCGCAGGTTTGTCGCTCAATCCAGTCACAAGTTATCTATGTTCCTTGTGTCTTGCGAACTTGCCACCTTCCTGCTACTCGGATTATTGAGAGCCTACCCTAGCCAGTACCGTTGTGAATCCCCTTCGATTGGGGGAATAAAGTAGGGTATTAGAATGAAAGATCTCAATATCATTGAGGACATCAATAGCGCTGGCAGCTGGCTGGTTGATCATCAGGATCTGTTGATCCAGTACGCGGTAAACATCGTTGCTGCGATCGCTATTTTTATCATCGGTTCGATTATTGCCCGCATCATCAGCAACGCGGTCAACCGCGTGATGAAACTGCGTGGTATCGATGCCACAGTGGCAGATTTCCTGGCGGCGATGGTGCGTTACAGCATTCTGGCGTTTACGTTGATTGCGGTGCTGGGGCGGATTGGCGTGCAAACCACCTCGGTGATTGCCGTCTTGGGTGCCGCCGGTCTGGCCATTGGTTTGGCGCTGCAAGGGTCGCTGTCTAACTTCGCGGCCGGTGTGCTGTTGGTCGCTTTCCGTCCGCTGCGTGCCGGTGAGTTCGTCGATCTGGGTGGCGTGGCCGGTACGGTTGATCAGGTGCAGATTTTCTCGACCACTCTGCGAACTCCAGATAACAAAACCATCGTGGTGCCGAACGGTAAAATCATCTCGGGCAATATCATCAATTTCTCGCGCGAGCCGAATCGCCGCGTGGATATCGTGGTGGCGGTGGCCTATAACGCCGATGTCGATCGGGTGAAGCAGGTGCTGGGAGACGTGATTGCCGCCGACAAGCGCATTATGCACGATAAAGGCGTGACCGTACGCCTGAACGAAATGGCGCCGCCAGCGCTGAATTTTGTCACCCGCTGCTGGACCACAAACGCCCAGTTCTGGGACGTTTACTTTGATCTGATGGAAAACTTCAAACGCCAGTTGGATATCAACCAGATTGGCGTGCCGTGCCCGCAGATGGATGTGCATGTGCGTCACGTAGCCAAATCGGCCGAACAGCCGGAATAACCCCACTTTATCAGTAAGGCCACCGTTAGGGTGGCCTTAACCTGCTGACCTATTTTTAATACAACAACCCCAGCCCAAAACGGTCATCTGTAATAATCGACAGGATGCCACCATTGGTGGTGTAACTGCCGCTGATGGTTCCCGTTGCCGTTATCACACCAAGCACCGGCTGGTTATAGGTGAGTACGCCATAGCTGTTAGCCTGAAAAACCGTGGTTCCACTCAATTCGGTATCAAACTGGCTGCCATCGCTGGTACTGACACGATAGTGACCATCTGCCGCACCGGTGGCCAGAGGCAGAGCGGAAGGCTGCGGTGCATAAAAACCCATACCGTAGGCCGTCTCTGAACGGGTCAGAACCAAGGGCACCGGTTTGCCATTGACCATACCGCTAATCAGCGAGCCGCTTAGCTTGCCATTATTTTTATCGGGGGTACCGCCGACAAAATAGTCAAAGGCATTATGACTGCTGTTCCAGGCGATATAGCCTTTGGTGCTCACCGTGCAGTTTGCATCATAGGTAATAAAGCCTTGCGTGCTGGGATCTTGGCAGGTTTGCCAGGTGGCTGCTGATGAACGCAGCCGTGCCGAACCGCTCAGCGGTGTAGCGCTGTCGTTGCTGACGCTATGCTGGATACCGCTGACATTGTAGATATCGGCAACCGCTTTGTAATCACTGCTGATATTCTGGAACGCCACCAGTGGCAGGAACTCCGATCCTGATGCTTTTGCTACGCCACCCGACAGCACGCCCCCGCCGGTGAAGGTAAACTGTGCACCATTCTCGTCACTACTGAAGGTACAACCATCGTGCGCTAGCAGCGTGCCACTGCGCACCGTACCAGCAGGGCGTTGCAGGCTGGCATCGACAGTAATGCTGTAGTTCATGGTGGTGGGATCGAACTGCACGGTCAACTCTTCGCCAAAGGTATTCCCGCCTTTATAGGTGGTGGTGGCGG
Source organism: Serratia sp. HNCC26DJ206 (assembly GCF_057180605.1). NCBI lineage: Bacteria > Pseudomonadati > Pseudomonadota > Gammaproteobacteria > Enterobacterales > Yersiniaceae > Serratia > Serratia sp. HNCC26DJ206. The sequence continues at coordinate 54,972 of NZ_JBXUGP010000003.1, read as the reverse complement.
TGGGCAGATTGGCACAGGCCTGGGGGATGACATTGCCGCTATCGGTACAGCTGTAGTTGATGGCGGCATCCAGGCTGCCTGCACCTTTAAACTTTGGCCAGGAGGGATATTGGCATAGCGGTCTGGTTCGCCCATAGGTTTGTGCATTGGTATCCATCACCCAGCGATTCCCCGGTGCCACACCGCGCTCAACCCAGTTTTCCAATGCCGTTAATGAATTCCAGGCTGGCAGAAAGCTGCCGGTACCATGCCCCATACCGGGAACGGTATAAAAGCGCACCCCTTGGCTGACCGCCTCCAGCCCAACGTTATCACTCATCGCCTGATACCAGGCAATGGTGGAGTTTGGGCTAATAACCTCATCGGCCAGACCATGCAGCAGGATCAGGCGATGGTTATGACCAAGAAACTCGGAGATGTCAGGATTGGTGGCATCGGTGATCGCAGAAACCTGCTGCACCTGGCTGGTGTAGGCCCCAGGATTAACAGGATTAAAGGTCAGGGCATCGAACGCGGGATCGCGGGTCACAAAATATTTAACCCACTGATCGCCGGTAACATACATATTGGCATCCGCCTTGGCGGCGGGATTAGCGGGAACCGGGCGAGTCCCCAGATTACGGGTGGTAAAGGGGCCAGCAACCAGCGTGCCTTCCAACAGGTTATAACCCCCGGCCACGTTCACGCCATTGGCCAGCGGATAGTCCAGTTTTAACGGTGATTCGATCACCTTAACGGTGGCAATCTGGGCATCGGAGAGGCAGGTATCGCCACTGTCCACTCCACCGGCGCAACGCAGATTGGCCAGTACCTGCGCATTCTCCGCGCGGCACCCCTCCACATTACTGATGATATTGTCTGCCACGCCGTCGAGTCGATCGCAGGCATCCATTGCCGCCTGTTGCACCAGCAGGGTTTTGTTGACGTTCAGCCAGCCCGCGCCATCATTAAGGTACAGCGCGCGCCCTACCGCTACGTTCGACAGGCGGGTACCGGTGTAATTCAGCGCCGGTTCATTGGCAATCACTCCATCATAGTCAAGCGGCCAGCGCTGGATATAGCCCAGTGCATCGCGCCCGCCGGTAGAGGTACCGAGGAAGTAACTATGCTGCGGCATTTTCTCATAACGCTGTTGCAACAGCAGTAACGCCACGTCGTGGGTCTTTTTCAGCGTGTCGCCGCCGTAGTTGGCCAGTGCCTCATCATCCATGGCAAAACTGCCGTCGGTAATGCTGCCGCTCTGGTGACCGGAATCATCGCCCCAGGTGGCATAGCCTTGCGCCAGCGGGGCTGGATTATTCGGTAGGGAAAAACGTACTTTCTCCGTGCCATCAATCAGCCTGCCATTAAAGCCGCCGCCGCCAAAGTGAATGGCCTTATTGTTCCACTGCGTGGGGAGATTAACGGCAAAATTGATCTCTGGCGCACCACTACTGAAGGGGAAGATCTTGCCGCGTACCTGGCAATATTCACCCAAGGTATTGCCGCTGGCATCCGCGAGGATCAGCGTCGCCGTCACCACTTGCGCCCCTCCGGTTGGCAAAGTTAAGGCTGAGGCGGGAAAAGTGATGCCATTGAGCTGTTCGCAGGCCTGCTGAGCGGTAAGCGTGGTGGGCTCAGGAGCAACGGGGTTCTCTGGTGTCACAGGATCCAACGGGGAAACAGGATCTACGGGCGTTGTGGGCTCGCTCGAATTATTGGCGGCAGATGGTGTATCTTGCGTCGAACTGGAATCACAGCCAGCCAGTAATGCGCAGATGAGGCCGGTGAGCAGCGGATATTTTATGCGGTTTATTATAGTTTTATGCCAAAGCGTAGGCGGGGTTTTCATAGGTTGAATGTCCTCATGACATTATTGAGCAATGTGGTGAAATTGAAACGGCATTTTAACATTCTAAAGCCAGCCACTATTTGAACTTATGCACGGAATTAATGTTTGCTATGCCAAGGCAGGGGAAATGGGTTCCAGCGGAGGGGGTAATATTATCTCGAGGGCGATGGGACGCTCTGGAGTCCCATCTGGCTGCCATCAAATAAAAGCAGCTAATGGATCGGCGGCGGCAAAGGCTACATCCCGGTGGCTAGGATCATGGCAACGGCAAGTTGCCCTTGTGCATTGTGATACCAGACCTGCTGATTTTGGCTGTCGGCGGTACCGGCCAAAAATTTCACACCGGTTACGCCGAATCCATCATTTAACCCCTATTGCCCGTAATAAGCGTTCTTACCGTGCTTGCGCAGGTAGTGTTTATCCAGCAACACCTGCTGCATATTGCCAATCCCCGGCGTCAGCTGGCGGGAAAAAATCCCCATATAGGCAATCTCTTCCAGCACCACCGCGTTATGGACCGCGTCATGCGCATCTTTACCCCAGGCGAACGGCCCATGGGCGTTAACCAGCACCGCCGGGATCGCGCTCGGGCTGATGCCGCGCCGGTGGAAGGTTTCAATAATCACCTGACCGGTTTCCCGTTCATAGTCGTGCTCAATCTCGTCGGCGGTCATCAAGCGAGTGCAGGGGATCGGGCCGTAAAAGTAGTCGGCATGGGTCGTGCCCCAGGCGGGAATATCCAGCCCGGCCTGCGCCCAGATGGTGGCGTGGCGCGAATGGGTATGCACGATCCCGCCGATCTCGCTGAACTCGCGGTACAGCGCCAGATGGGTAGCGGTATCCGAAGAGGGTTTTTTGCTGCCTTCCAGCGTGCGACCAGTGGCGAGATTGACCACCACCATATCGTCCACGTTCATTTGTTCATATTCCACGCCGGAGGGTTTGATCACCACCAGCCCACGCTCGCGATCGACCGCGCTGACGTTGCCCCAGGTAAAGGTCACCAGCTTGTGGCGCGGCAGATCGAGGTTGGCTTCCAGCACCTGCTGTTTGAGTTGTGGTAGAGTTAGCATGTTATTCCCCCTTGCTGCATTTTCTGTTCGATCCAGCGGCGCGCTTGCACGATCTCGGCCACTGGCTCAGCGGCTTTTTCGGTCCACATCTCAATCAGGAAAGCACCGCGATAGTTGAGCTGCTTCAGCGTGCGGAACAGCGCCACAAAGTCGACACAGCCTTCACCAAAAGGCACGTCGCGGAACTGCCCCGGTGAGTTTTCTGTGACCGGGAAGGTATCTTTGAGGTGAATGGCGGCGATGCGATCGATGCCCAGCTTTAGCTCCTGCGCCACATCGTTGCCCCAGGCGCTGAGGTTGCCAACATCCGGGTAAACCGTGAACCACGGCGAGGCCAGGCAGGTGTCCCAGGCTTTCCATTTGCTGATCGAGTTCATAAAGGCGGTATCCATAATCTCTACCGCCAGCATCACCTGCGCGGCAGCGGCACGTTCCACTGCCCACTGTAGGCCTTCGGTGAAGCGGGCGAGGGTGCCTGCGTCCTGCTGTTCGTAATACACGTCGTAACCCGCCAGTTGAATGGTGCGGATGCCGACGTCTTTCGCCAGTTGGATCGCCTGCTCCATGATGCGGTAGGCCTGTTGGCGCGTGGCATCGTCATGGCTGCCAAACGGGAAACGGCGGTGGCCAGAAAGGCACATGGATGGAATGGTGATACCGGTTTCCAGTGTCGTACTCACCAGCGAAAGGCGCTGTTCTTTGCTCCAGTTCAGGCGTGCCAGCCGTTCATCGCTTTCATCGACCGACATCTCGACAAAATCAAAGCCGCAGGCTTTGGCCAACGCCAATCGCTCCGGCCAGCTCAGGTGCTTCGGCAACGCTTTTTCATAAATCCCCAACGGATGCTGACGCATATTAAACTCTCCATATCTCATCAATGGCGCTACGGAACTGGCGCGCGGCGGCGATCGGATCCGCTGCTTCCGCCAGCGCGCGCCCGGCAATAAACGCCGTAACGGCGATGTCTTTAAACAGCGGTAAATCGGCTGGCGTGATACCGCCGGTGACTGAAAGCTCGATACCTAAGTCAGACAGCGCCTTCATGGTGTCCAGATCCTGCTGGCCCCAGGTTTGCCCGCTGGCCTGCGCGTCGCGCCCCCGGTGGTAGATCGCCTGCTTGATACCGAGATCAAGCCAGTGTTTGGCATCTTCCAACGTCCAGCGGCCAAACAGTTCGATCTGAATTTCCCCCTGATGGTGCGCTGCCACTTCCTGCGCGCTGGCCATGGTGGCTAACGGGGCAGCGCAAATCACCGTCATCCAGTTGGCTCCCTGCGCAAAGGCTTGCTCTGCCAACGTGGCACCGGCATCGGCTACTTTCAGATCGGCCACCAGCGTATGCTGCGGGCAACGCTCGCGCAGGGCGCTCACCGCCTGGATCCCGGCGCTGATGCACAAGATGGTGCCTGCCTCGATAATGTCGACATGCGGATGAAGGCGCTCTACCGTTTGCAGGGCCGCATCCAGCCGGGTGTGATCGAGCGCCAGTTGCAGGCGCGGTTTGATGGTCATAAAGCCTCCTTGGAGTGGCCGGTTTGCAGCGTTTGTAACGCGCCAATCAGCGCCTGATAACGTTGGTATTTGTGCTGGTAAGCCGCTTGCGCCTGTGCGTCTGGTTGCACGATTTCCAGGCGCGGGGCCAGCGCCTGCTGGGCAGCGGTAAAATCTGGGAACGCACCGGTGCCGACCATGGCAGCCATCGCCGCCCCTAGGCAGCCGGTTTCTTCCACCTGCGGCAGTTCCAGCGGCAGGCCGCTGACGTCTGCCAGCATCTGCATCCACGGGGCCGACTTCGCCGGGCCGCCGGTGACGCGCAGCGCGGTGGTGTGCGGGAAGCGTTGCAACATGCGGTTCAGGTGGGTCAGATGGCAGAACACCACCCCTTCGAAGATCGCCTGCACCAGATGTTCGCGCTGGTGGAAGGCCTGCATACCGTAGAAGCTGGCGCAGAGGCCCAGCCCGGCGTTAGAGCCGTAGAGGAAAGGGGCGAACAGCAGTTGGCTGCCCGCTTTCGGCAAGGCCACCACCCACTGGTTGAGTTGCTCATAATCGTGCAGCCCCCATTGCTGGCAGAACCATTCCAGATTGGCGGCGGAGGTTGGGCTGGCTTCGTGCACGATGTATTGGCCCGCTTCGGCATAGCGGCCATAGACGAACGGATGATCGAAGCCGGTTTCAATCGCTTGGGTAATGCCGCTGGTTACCGACCAGGTGCCCATTACCGCGTTCAGCCGGGTTTCATCCTGCAACCCGGCGCACAGCGCGGTGGAGACCACGTCGAACAGCCCGCCCACCACCGGCGTGCCCGCCAGCAGGCCGGTTGCGGCAGCAGCGGTGCTATTGACTCGTCCTGCAATGTCGGCGGAACCGACGATCGGCGGCAGAGCGGCCACGATCTCGCCGATCCCGAGCAACTGCGCCAGCGCCGGGTCATAGCGGCCCTGTTCCATCTGATACAGATTGGACTCAGAGATATTGGTCTCTTCGCAGGCCAGGTCGCCGGTCAGGCAGTAGCGCAGATAATCGTGCGCCATCAGCACGCTGCCGATCTGGCGATAGCGTTCTGGCCGATGCTGCTTCACCCAGCGCAGCAGCGAAACCGGGTGGCCGGTCCACAGCGTTTGCCGGGTTTGCTCATACAGCGCCTGCGGAATACCGGCTTTTTGCCACGCCTGCACCAGTGGCAGCGCGCGCTGATCGGAAGAGAGCATGGCATTGCCCAGCGGCTGGCCCTGTTTATCCAGCAGGAACAGCCCTTTTCCCTGAGCCGAGATCCCTACGCCCTGAACGGCGGCGGCTTCGATGCCGAAGCGCTCGAGCAGTTCGCGGATCACCCCGGCGGCGGTCTGCCATAGCGTAGGCATATCCCGTTCCGCCCAGCCGGGCTGTGGCGCGATAATGGTCAGATTCCGGCGGGCAATCCCCAGTTCCTTGCCCTGTAAGTCATACAGCCCGGCTTTAATAAAGGTTCCGCCGCAATCCAGCCCTAACCAATATTTCATGGCGCGTTCCCCGCGCTTTGGTCGCATCTGTTTGGCAGCATCAGCGCCAGCACCGAGGCAATCGCCAGCGAGACCGCCAGGCTGTAAACCCCGACGTCTTTACTGAACAGGCTGATCAGCACGCCGACCATATACGGCCCACAGAACCCGCCCAAATTACCGAGGGCGTTGATCACACCACGTGCGCCACCGGCCACTTCGGCGTTAAACAGCTTAGGCGGAATGGTCCAGAACACCCCAGCGGCGGCCTGAATAAACACCCCGCAGCCGACCAGTGCGGTATAGGACCACCAGATGTGTTCTTTTAGCAGCACTGAAAGCGCCATGCAGATGGCAAAGCAGGCCAGCGGCAGGGAGACGAAGACTTTGCGTTTGCCGGTGCGGTCAGACAGGGTGGAAATGATCAGCATGCCGAAGATCGCGCCGACATAGGGCAGGATGGCCAGCATCCCAACCTGTTCCATATTGCCGTTGGTCAGCCCTTTGAGGATGGTCGGTAGCCACAGGGTGTAGCCGTAGATGCCGGTCTGGTAGAAGAAGTTAACCAGGATCAGTTGCCACATGATCTTGTCGCCCAGTACGCGCCGCAGCGACGCATTGCGTACCGTTTTGCCTTTGATCAGCAACTGTTCGTCGTGCAGGATTTTAATCAGGTAGTCTTTTTCTGCCTGCGAGATCCATTTGGCCTCTTGCGGGCGGTTGCTGATGGTGAAGTACCACAGCACCATTACCAGCAACGACAACCCACCTTCCACCAGGAACAGCATGCGCCAGTCCCAGGCGGTGATGATCCAGCCGGAGAGCGGGGCGGTCAGTATTCCTGCGATCGGTACGAACATAATCACAATGGCGTTGGCGCGGCCACGTTCTTTGTCCGGGAACCAGTTGCTGATCATGGTCAGCACCACCGGCAACATACCGCCTTCGGAAACGCCGAGGGCAAAACGCAGGAACAGCAGTTGATACTGGTTGGTGACCAGCCCGGTAAGCACCGAAATAATTGCCCAGGCCAGCAGCGACCAGCCGATAAATTTTTTGCCGTTACCGTTGACCGCCAACTTGCCGCCGGGAACTTGCAGGAACAGATAACCAATAAAGAAAATACCGCCCGCTAATCCGGCCATCGAGGCGGTAATGCCTAATTCCTCGTCCATACCGCCGGGCATGGCGAAAGCGATATTAACGCGGTCCATATAAGAAATAATGCAGGTAATAAGAATAGGGGGCACTATTCGTAACCAGCGTAATTTAGGTATGGCCTGGCTACGGCCAACAGAAATAGAGGCTGTATTCATATTATCAATACCTTCATATAAATAATGGCATTCCTTTAATTACCTGAAGCTGAAAGCTCCAAGTCGTTTGGGTATAGCGCGAATAAATTTCCCGTAGCACTTGATATCATATGACGCCCCCTCTCCCTGCGGGAGAGGGCCGGGGTGAGGGGCTTTAACTCGGTGTAATACCCCTCACCCTAACCCTCTCCCCAAAGGAGAGGGAACTGAATAGTCTTAGCTCATTAGTATTGAATGATTAATTTAGTATTTATTTCCTGTCTGAAATTAATGCCACCGGTATTTTCACCACCACCTTTCTAATATCGCAGGCTCGTTGATTAATACAGGCTGGGCGATGAACATCCTGTGGGAAAAATACCGCGAAATTACCGGGGTGCATGGTTAACCAGGATTCATTCTCCACATCCTGATAAAAAATAATGTCGCGCTGCTCCAATAGTTCCTGCTCAATAAGGTTATTACCGTTATCCACAGCGACGCCGATAAGTTCGGTGCCACTCACCAGAAACTGCACGTCGATATTTTTGCGGTGCACTTCTGGCCGCAGTTGGTTTTTATCTTGGGTGTGTAAATCCAGCACCTGCACCAGATAACCGGTTTCCGCATCTTCATAACGCCCGGCGGGCAGGGCGGCGAAGTCGGTGTTCTGTAAATAGGCCACCGCTTTGGCGATCGCCGGGGGATAATGCTCTGCTGCCGTATGGGCAATATGGCCAAAGAACATAGTCTTCTCCTTAAAGCGCCTGAATGCGCGCCCAGACTCGGTCGTCAATGGGAATACCGTCGCGCTGATTCTCGGCGCGGACGCCTGGGAACCTGTGGCCCGGCAGGCGAATAGCGACATCGGGGTTATCGCGTTCGGCGCTGGTAACGTAATCCATGATGCGCTGCAATTTTTCATCGCGGGTTTTGCCGTCGATCAGGCGTTCGATCTCGATGGCGATAAACACCTGCGAAACGCCGTATTCGTCGCGGTGATCTTCGCTCACTTCGGCTACGGAACTGCCGCCGGAAAGCAGGGTGGCGATCATATCCAGCACCACCGACAGCGCCGAACCTTTCCAGTAGCCCATTGGCAAAATGCGCCGATTTTCTTCAATGGTGGCCGGATCGCGCGTCAGGTTGCCGTCATTATCAAAACCACCGTCCACCGGCAGCGTTTTGCCTGCCAAGCGATTTATTTCCAGTGCGCCGTAGGAGAACATCGACATCGACATATCCACCATGGTGATCGGGTTACTCGGCACGGCGACGATCAGCGGGTTGGTGCCGATACGGCACTCTTTGGCTCCCCAAGGCGGCATCACGGCGATTGAGTTGGTCCAGCAGATGCCGATGTAACCCTTTTCCGCCGCCTGCCAGCCGTAGCCGCCGCCGCGCATCCAGTGGTTGGCATTACGCAGTGCCACCAGGCCGATGCCGTGTTGATCCGCCAGTTGCATGGCACGATCCATCATCTGGCGGGCGGTCAGGTTGCCGATCCCCTGATGGGCATCCCACTGTTCGATAGCGCCCAGCGCCAGCAGCTTGCTCGGTTTGGCGTCGGGGACGATGTCACCGGCTTCCAACTGCTGAATAAAGCGCGGAAAACGGTTTACGCCATGAGAATAGACGCCGCTTTCGGTAGTTTTCGCGAACATCGCGGCGCACTCATCTGCCGTTTGTTCCGCCACGCCCCGTGCCAGCAACACACGCTTGAATTGCTGTTTTAGTTCGGTGTAACTCACTCTCATGCTGCTTCTCCGTTACGGCGAATTGTGCGTTTTACATTCTTTAAATTTCATTATGCGAAATTGCATTTCAAATAAATGCTATACCCGCATCGGAGCGAAGTCAAAGTGAGGTGATGGAAAATTAATATTTAAAAACAGTGGGTTAAATTAGCATGGTGATTTTGTGATCGGCGGCACGTTTTGGGGATTTACCGTGCTACAGGCGTGACAAAACAGGGTGAGGCGGACTCACCCTGTATGAAGCGGAATGCCTGTTACCCGTGGGTATTCAGGGCGATCCGATATAGCGAAGTGGTGGCGGTGATATACAGCTCATTGCCGCTTGGCCCGCCGAAGGTGCAGTTAGAAACCCGCTCCGGCACGGCGATCTTGCCGATTTTCTGGCCTTGAGGGTTAAAAATAGTGATGCCATCGGCACAGCTACAAAACAGATTACCGGCGGCATCCAGGCAAAAACCGTCCGGAAAGCCGGGCGCAACATGGGCAAAATGGCTACTGGCTCCCAGTTTGCGCCCTTCTACCGGGTAGACCCGCAGTTCGCTGCGCCCAAGCGTGGGGAAATCGACGATCGACATATCGGCTACGTACAACAGGCGTTCGTCCGGTGAAAAAGCCAGGCCGTTTGGCCGTTGCAGATCGCTGGCGGCAATGTTCAGCGAACCATCGTGGGGATCGAAGCAATACAGATAGCAGCCGATCACCTGGCTTTCTGACTTGTAGCCCTCTTCATCGCCGACGATGCCATAGGGCGGATCGGTAAACCACAACGTGCCGTCGGAGCGTACCACCACATCGTTGGGGGAGTTGAAGCGTTTACCGTCAACGCGTTCCACCAGCAGGGTGATGCTGCCGTCATGCTCGGTGCGGCTGATGGCGCGCCGTCCGTGTTCACAACTGATCACGCGCCCCTGATTATCGCAGGCATTGCCGTTGGCGTAGTGCGAAGGCGAGCGCCACAGGCTGAGTTCCCCGTTGCGCGCCCAGCGAAACATACGGTTGCCTTTCACATCGCTGAACACCACAGCATCCTGTTGTGGCAGCCATACCGGGCCTTCGGCCCAGATGGCGGGCGAGCATAAACGTTCCAATGATTGTGCGATCATGCCAGCCCCTCCGTTTATTTTACGCCCCAGATGGCTTTGTAATGTTCTTGGTAGCCGTTCTGTGGGTCATACAGGTTATCGGCACTGATATTGTCACGGGTGACCAAGTGTGCCGGAGTGACATAGCCAGAAGGCGGCTGTTTGGCAAAGGCGCGGTTGAATTCATCCAGCAACTGCCAGCCTTGCAGCTTCAGCGGCTCCGGCACGGTGGCGGATTGGCTGTCGCCCGAGCGGATGCGCTGGTAGGCGGAAATAGAACCGTCACCGGCCGAGATGTTATACGGGGCATGTTGGCCGCCTTTACCGGCGGTTTTCAGCGCCGGAGCCATAAAATCGAAGTACAGATCGTTGATCGCCAATGCGTACTGGAATTTATCGCCGTATTTTTGCAGCAGGCTGAAGGTCATGGCGGGCATGCGGTTGGCGGTGTCCGCCAGCGGCGTATCGATGAATTCCACCACTGTGCAGTCGCTGCATTTGCCGATCTCTTCTTTCATTACGTTGGCCTTGTCCAGCGCGATTTGGTACAGCGAATCGGTAAAGATCAGCACGCTGGCCTGCCCGCCGGATTTCACCACCGCGTATTGTGCCGCGATGCGGGCTACTTCGTTGGAGTCGGAGGTGACGTTATAGAATACGTCGTATTTGGCGATCGGCCCCGGTTCCGGCACTGCGTGCCAGGCGGTGAGCACGATGCCCTGCTGGATCGCCTTCTTCAGCGGGATCTTGGCCACGTTAGGGTTCCAGCCACCGATGACGATGCCGTCCGGTTTCTGGGCGATCGCCTGATTAAGTGATGACAGCTGATCCTTCACCGACCCGCCACCGTCCAGCGTTTCCAACCGCCAGCCTGCCGCTTTGGCCGCTTCGCTCAGCCCTTGCTGCACACCTTGCACGCCGCCGTTTTTCATATCGGAAGCAATAAAGATGATTTTCTTGTTCGGTACTAACTGCGGGCCGCTGGTGGGGCCATCCCACTGGCTGGCGCTGGTCGTAGCCTTATTTACCGCCGCGGTGGCCTGATCGAGATAAGCATCGGCCCATGCCGGTGCGGTGGCTAACAGCAACGTGGTGACCCCTGATAACATCCAAAAACGTTTCATACGTAAACTCCTCATTAAGGATTGATCGCTTTCTGATTATTTTGAGCCGCTTGGCTGTGCTGTACCGTTTTTTGATTGAGCAACCGGCGGCGCTGGGCATAGCCCGCTAGCGTGATAGAAAGCAGCAGGGTGGCGCCGTTGAATAACGGTTCAACCCAGAATTCGCCGCCAAACTGTTGGATACCGGCAATGCCGATCGCCAGAATGGCAATGCCGACCACCGTGCCCCAGACGTTGACCCGCCCGGGACGGATAGTGGTGCTGCCGAGGAAGGCACCGACCAGCGCCGGTAGCAAGTAATCCATGCCGACGCTGGCCTGCCCGACGCCTTGCTCCGCAGCGATCAGCACGCCGCTAAAGCCGGTGAGCACGCTGGAAGCCATAAAAGCGCCAATGGTGAAGCGGTTGACGGAAATACCGTTCAGCCGCGCCGCCGCCGGGTTGCCGCCTACCGCATACATACAGCGGCCGAGCGGCGTGTGTTCGGTGATTAACCACAGGACGATAGCTACGATCAGCACATAGAAGGCGACGATCGGAATACCGGCAATTTCGGTGTGATGCAGGGCGATAAAGGCGTCGGGCAAGTCCCCGACAATCTGCCGCCCGCCGGAGTGCCACAGGGCCACCGCATACAGCACGGTGCCGGAACCCAGAGTGGCGACGAAGCTGTCGATATCCGCCAACGCCACCAGAATGCCGTTCAGCAGGCCATACAGCGCGGCAATCACCAACACGGTTAACACCGCCATCTGCCAGGAGAAGCCGTATTCCACTTGTAGGGTGATCGCCAGAATGTGCCACAGCACGATGCCGAAACCGACGTTGAGATCGATCTTGCCGACGATCATCGGAATGGTGGCCGCCAGCGCCAGTAGGGCAATTTTGGCTTTGCTGGACAGGATCGCCTGTAACGTCAGCATTGAGGCAAACGACGGTGTGGTGAGTGAAAACAGGATCACCAGCATGATGCACAATAACAGCAGGCCGTAGCGGGTGAGGATCTGCATCAGCCACGGGCCAGCGCCGTCCTGCGCCAGGCTGACGCGCTGTTCTAATGCCGTTGATTTAACGGATGTTTTATTCGACATGCTGTTTCTCCACCACAACTTCCCCGGCGCTGGCAGAGGCCAGCTCCAATAAATTGGCGAACGAGACCTGTTGGTTCTTCAGTTCGCCGACCACGGTTCCCCGGTTGAATACCAAGGCGCGGTTACAGATATGGGCGATCTCCTCGAAATCGTTGGAGATCACCAATATCGCCACGCCTGCGGCCAGGGATTGATTTAACAGATGATAAATTTCCGCCCGCGCCCCGACGTCGACACCGGCGGTAGGATCTTCCAGGATCAGCAAGGGGGCGCCCAGGTGCATCCAGCGCGCCATCACCACTTTTTGCTGGTTGCCGCCGGACAGGGCGCTGATGTCGATATTGACGTCCTTCGGCCGCACGTCGAACAGTTGCACCTTCTGCTCGCTGGCCGCGGTTTCGGCGCGGCGGCTGTAGCGCGCTAATAGCTGGTGGCCGCTGGCGCAGGGGTTGATAAATAGGTTTTCGCGTACGCTCATCGACATCACCAGGCTTTCGCCGGTGCGATCGCCCGCTACCAGCGAAACGCCGCAGGCGATCGCCTGCTGTGGACTGGTGGCGGCGTAAGGCCGATCGCGGAACTGGATTTCGCCGCCGTCGCGCTGGCGCAGGCCGAACAGCAGGCGGCCGATCTCTTCCTGCCCGGCACCGTGCAGCCCGGCCAAGGCCAGCATTTCACCCGGTTGCAGGCTGAAACTGACCGGGCCGATCTCACCGATCACCACGTTGTTGAGCTGTAGCACCGGCGGTTGCTGCTCCGGCAGCGGTTCGCGCTGATCGCCCGTCATCGCTTCACCGACGATCGTCTGTACCAGATCGCGCAGGGAATAATCGGCGGTATTGCCCCCGGCGACGTAGCGCCCGTCGCGCATCACGCACACCCGATCGGCAATCTCTATCACTTCATCCAAGCGGTGGGTGACATAAATCATGCCGACTTTTTTGGCCCGCAGCCGGTTGATCACCGCAAACAGATGGCGCACGTCGTTAGCGGGCAGCGATGCGGTGGGTTCATCCAGCACCAGCAGTTCGGCGTTCACCGCCACCGCCCGCGCGATCGCCAGCAGCGATTTCTCGGTGCGGGAAAGTTCAAACACCCGGGCATCGGGATCCAGCGCAATGCCGACATCCTGCAAAGCTTCGCTGGCACGTTGGCGGATGGCGCGCCAGTCGATCAGCCCGAAACGGCGCGGGAAGCCCATCACCAGCGCCATGTTTTCTGCCACCGTCATCCATTCAATCAGCCCTAAATCCTGATGGATAAAGGCGATCGGCTGGCGGCTGGCGCTTTTTAGCGCTGCTGCTGAAACAATACTCTGGCCCTGAAAGCGAATATCACCGCCGTCGCGCGGGTAAACGCCAGCCAGCACCTTGATCAACGTCGATTTGCCGGCACCGTTTTCACCCAGCAGCGCCAAGACTTCACCGGGCATCACCTGCAAGCTGACATCGTTAACCGCGATGTTGCCGCCAAATCGCTTCACGATGTTGCCGCCAAATCGCTTCACGATGTTGCCGCCAAATCGCTTCACGATGTTGCTGAGTGTCAGAATGGGTTGATCCGCATTGCTATGAGTCATGTGATGCACCCTTGGTGTCCGGTTCGCGCAACTTGCACGCGGCAAGTTAGTGAATAACTGGTGGTTAAATCTACGGTATATTTCATTATGCGAAATTCAATTTCAAAAATGATATGCCGAACGCTGAGCTAAAGCAAAGCCGGACGGCTTTTAATTGTTATTAATAAACAATGGGTTATTTTTATCTTTGCGAATTTGTGACCTATAACTCACTTCGTAAGTTACCAGAATGTTGCGCGTTTTAACGCTGCTGCTGACAATGAAACGGCGTTCCATCTTCACCTGATGCAACCATTGGAGTAACATCCCCGGTAATGAGCCTGTTGATCGTGCCGTAGCCTAGACGGGTGGTTCGACATTGGAGAAATTTCGCTATGAGCCTGAAAGCTGTTGATGAAAAAGATGATAAGAAAGACAAACCGTTGGGCAGCCAAAGCCTGTTCCGTGGATTGCAACTGATTGAGATATTGAGTAATTTTCCCAATGGCTGCCCGCTGGCTCACCTCTCCGAACTGGCAGAGATGAACAAGAGTACGGTACACCGCCTGTTGCAGGGGCTGCACGCCAGCGGTTACGTCACCCAGGCACCGTCCCCCGGCAGCTATCGGTTGACCACCAAATTTATTTCTATTGGTCAGAAGGCGCTTTCTTCGCTGAATATCATCCACGTGGCGGCACCGCATCTGGAGCAGTTGAACCTGGAGGTGGGCGAAACGGTGAACTTCTCCAGCCGCGAAGACGATCACGTGATCCTGATCTACAAGCTGGAACCGACCACCGGCATGATGCGCACCCGTGCCTATATCGGCCAGCACATGCCGCTTTACTGCTCGGCGATGGGCAAGATTTTCATGGCCTACGGCAAGAGCGATTACCCGGATCATTATTGGCAAACCCATCAGCAGACGATCCAGCCGTTAACGCGCAATACCATTACCCAATTGCCGAAAATGTATGAGGAACTGGCGGATATTCGCAAACAGGGCGTGGCGATGGACCGTGAAGAGAACGAACTGGGCGTCTCCTGCATTGCTGCGCCAGTGTTCGACATTCAGCAACGGGTGCCTTATGCGGTGTCGGTTTCTCTGCCGACCGCCAAGCTGCAACAGGTTGGAGTGAAATCGCTGATGAAACCGGTACTTGCCACCGCGCAGCGCATTTCCCAGGAACTGGGATTTGTGACCCACGGTTGAGCATTAGCCTAACTGATGCCTGATTAGAAATATCCATTTCCCCTAATAATTATCTCTTCGTATGATGCGCGTGTTGAACAGCACGCGCCGCTTTTCTGGCCTTATCGCCTTCGAGGCATCGCCAAAAGCCCTGCATTCTATCGCCAGAGGAAACAAAATGTTAACCATCTTTTTGCAAGGCTTTGCCTTGAGCGCCGCAATGATCCTGCCGCTGGGGCCGCAAAACGTATTTGTGATGAACCAGGGGATCCGCCGCCAATATCATCTGATGATCGCTTCGCTGTGTGCGTTGAGCGATATCGCCCTGATCTGCGCCGGTATTTTCGGCGGCAGCGCCTTGCTGAGCCGTTCGCCGCTGTTGTTACTGTTGGTCACTTGGGGCGGGGTGGCGTTTCTGCTGTGGTACGGCTGGGGCGCTTTCCGCACCGCGTTCAGCCAGCACTTGGCATTGGCCACCGCCGAAGAGATGAAGCAAAGCCGCTGGCGCATTGTGGTCACCATGTTGGCGGTCACCTGGCTGAACCCGCATGTGTATCTCGATACCTTTGTGGTGCTCGGCAGCCTTGGCAGCCAATTAGCACCAGAGATCCGCTCCTGGTTTGCCTTAGGTGCGGCCAGCGCGTCGATCGCCTGGTTCTTCGCCCTGGCTTTGCTGGCTTCCTGGCTGGCTCCGTGGCTGCAAACTCAGACCGCACAACGGATTATCAACGTTCTGGTTGGGCTGGTGATGTGGGCCATTGCGCTACAATTAGCCTGGAATGGCGCAAATCTATAGAATTTGTCACTAATCCGAATTTAAATCTCCGCCGGATATGTTAGGTTTTAGGCTCAGTAATGAGTCATTTTAAGGAGACACCGTGAAGCTGAAAGCATTGGCCATGGCCGCAATGATTGGATTTGGGGCGTTACCTTTAGCATTGCAGGCGGCGGAATTACCCGAAGGGCCGCACGTAGTTACTTCCGGTAGCGCCAGCGTGGACGCTACCCCGGATATCGCCACGTTGGCGATCGAAGTCAGCGTTACCTCCAAAGATGCCGCCCAGGCGAAAACGCAGGTCGACGAGCGCGTGGCGCAATATTTCGATTTCCTGCAAAAAAACGGTATTGAAAAGAAAGACATCAACGCAGCCAATCTGCGCACGCAGCCGGAATATGATTACCTGAAAACCGGCGAGTCGGTGCTGAAAGGCTATCGTGCGGTGCGTCAGGTGCAGGTGACATTGCGCCAGTTGGATAAGCTGAACGCACTGCTGGACGGGGCGCTGAAGTCTGGCCTCAATGAGATCCGCTCGGTTGAGCTGGGTGTGGCCAACCCGGACGTTTATCGCGAACAGGCGCGCCAGAAAGCGATTGAAGACGCCACCCAGCAGGCGGCTTCACTGGCGAAGGGCTTTAAGGTTACCCTGGGGCCGGTTTACAGCATCCGCTATCACGTCGCCAACGCTCAACCGATGCCGGTAGCGCGCATGTTTAAAGCGGCTGCTGCACCGGAAAACGATGCGGCGCAAACCTACGAGCAGCAGAGCATTCGCTTTGACGATCAGGTGGATGTGGTGTTTGAGTTGCAGCGCAACGCAGCACAGTAATTGCTAGCAGGGCGCAATCATTGCGCCCTGCTATTCTAATCCTGCCTTAACACCTGATGCCCATGAGCCAACAGTGCGTCGGTGACCTTGCGCATCATGCGGCTTTCCGGCGCAAAACGGTGCCAGAACAGCATGCGGCGCTGGAACAGGCCCGGTGTCAGGTCGATCAACTCCCCTGAAGCCAGCTCTCTCTCTATTTGCAGATGCGGGATCATACAGCAGGTGGTCCCTTGCCTTGCCAACTGCACAAAGGCCTCCGAAGAGTTAACGATATGGCACGGCACGCTGCCCGGTGAAAGATCGAAGTTCTGCTGCAAAAATGCCTGATGCATATCGTCGAGGTGGTCAAAGGCTACCGCAGGGGCTTTCAGCAGGGCGGAGCGGGTCACGCCGTTGGGGAAATAGCGCTCGGCAAATCCTTTGGACGCGACAAACAGATAATCCAGTGCGCCCAATTGATCCACCAGGCAGCTCGGCAGCGGCTGCGGTTGGATACTCACTGCGCCCACCACTTCACCCCGGCGCAGGCGCTCTTGGGTGCGGGTTTCGTCTTCGACCTGCAAATTCAGGCGGATCGGCGAGTCTGTCAGGACGGATTGCAGCGCCGGTAACAGCCAGGTGGCCAGGCTGTCGGCGTTGACCGCCAGCGACAGCAGCAACGGGGTATCGACGCCGTTATCATTCCCCAGCCACTCTTCTTCCAACAGTTCAACCTGATGCAGCAACGCCAGCAGTTTCTGCCCCTGCTCTGTCGGGCGCGGCGGTACGGTGCGCACCAACAGCGGTTGGCCGAACAGGTTTTCCAACTGTTTGATGCGCTGGGATACGGCCGATTGGGTGATACAGAGTTTTTGTGCCGCGCGCTCAAAGCCACGCTCACGGATCACCGCGTCCAGCGCTTGCAGCGTTCGATAGTCTGGGCGTTTCATCGGAGATATATCCCTATAAAAAGAAATTGATACCGGCACTATGCCACATTTTTACGCTTTTTCGGGTGAAATAAGTGTGATCCCGTCTGAGTGCAAAACGGCGATTTACCCTATAATACGCACACGTTTTCGCACATAGGCAGTAAACACATCATGACTCAGGATGAACTGAAAAAAGCGGTAGGTTGGGCGGCGCTGGAATATGTGAAACCAGGCACCATTGTGGGGGTCGGCACCGGTTCTACGGCGGCTCATTTTATCGATGCGCTCGGCTCGATCAAAGATCAGATCGAAGGTGCGGTGTCCAGCTCCGACGCCTCTACCGCCAAACTGAAAAGCCTGGGGATCCACGTTTTTGACAGCAACGAAGTGGATTCGCTGGATATCTATGTTGACGGCGCGGATGAGATCAACGGCCATATGCAGATGATCAAAGGCGGTGGCGCAGCCCTGACCCGCGAAAAAATCATTGCCGCGATCGCCCGTAAGTTTATCTGCATTGTCGATTCAACCAAGCAGGTTGATGTGTTGGGCAAATTCCCGCTGCCGGTGGAAGTGATCCCGATGGCGCGCTCTTATGTGGCGCGTGAACTGGTGAAACTGGGCGGCCTGCCGGAATATCGCCAGAACGTGCTGACCGATAATGGCAACGTGATCCTGGACGTACATAACCTGAACATTCTCGATGCGGTTGAGCTGGAAAATAAGATCAACGGTATTGCGGGTGTGGTGACCGTCGGCCTGTTTGCCAACCGTGGTGCGGATGTTGCGCTGGTGGGCACGCCGGATGGCGTTAAAAAAGTGGTGAGATAACCACGCTTGCAGGGGCGCAGCCAATCGCGCCCTGATGATTTGCCGCTTGCCTGTTTCTTGAGATTTTCGGCTAAAAAATATCTTATCTTAAAACCGCCAAATTTAGTGATATATGTCACGTTATGACAATAACCTCCGCTAAGCTCCTAGCAAATTCTTTCACTATGGCATCTTCCACCAAAAACCACTGGCATCAATGAGCCTTGTGCTGATCGGCGAGCAATCGTTTGTATTGCTGGGCGCGTTATTTTTGTTATGTTGGGGGGATGTGCTGTTTTATATACCCAAAGTACTTGGAGTTGCGGCTTCAAGTAAGAAGG
Source organism: Serratia sp. HNCC26DJ206 (assembly GCF_057180605.1). Taxonomy (NCBI): domain Bacteria; kingdom Pseudomonadati; phylum Pseudomonadota; class Gammaproteobacteria; order Enterobacterales; family Yersiniaceae; genus Serratia; species Serratia sp. HNCC26DJ206. The sequence goes on along the minus strand of NZ_JBXUGP010000003.1, from coordinate 36,318 downwards.
GGATGACAGTCGTTTCTGAAGTCTGAATATAGGGTCGGGTAAATGGCAAAAGTATCATTAGGAAAAGACAAGATTAAATTCTTGTTGGTGGAAGGGGTTCATCAAAGCACGGTAGATAGCCTGCGTGCGGCCGGATATACCAACATTGAATACCATAAAGGTGCGTTAGACACCGAAGCGCTTAAGGCATCGATCCGCGATGCGCATTTCGTTGGTATTCGTTCGCGTACCAATCTGACCGAAGAGGTTTTTGCTGCCGCAGAGAAACTGGTGGCAGTGGGTTGTTTCTGTATCGGCACCAACCAGGTTGATTTGAAAGCGGCGACCAAACGCGGTATTCCAGTGTTTAACGCGCCATTCTCCAATACCCGATCCGTGGCTGAAATGGTGCTGGGCGAACTGCTGCTGATGCTGCGCGGTATCCCAACGGCTAACGCCAAGGCGCACCGTGGCCAGTGGCAAAAACTGGCCGTGGGTTCGTATGAAGCGCGTGGCAAGAAACTGGGGATTATCGGCTACGGCCATATCGGTACTCAGCTCGGTATTCTGGCAGAAGGCCTGGGTATGAAGGTGTTCTTCTACGATATCGAAAACAAGCTGCCGCTGGGTAACGCTCAGCAGGTGCGCCACTTATCCGATCTGCTCAATATGAGTGATGTGGTCACGCTGCACGTGCCGGAAACGCTGTCGACCAAGAATATGATTGGCACCGAAGAGCTGGCACTGATGAAGCCGGGGGCGATCCTGATCAACGCCTCACGCGGCACGGTGGTGGATATTCCTGCGCTGTGTAATGCGTTGGCGAGTCATCATCTTTCAGGGGCGGCGATTGACGTCTTCCCAGAAGAGCCTGCGACCAACAGCGATCCGTTCAATTCGCCGCTGTGTGAGTTTGACAACGTGCTGCTGACGCCGCATATCGGTGGTTCGACCGAAGAAGCGCAGGAGAACATCGGTGACGAAGTGGCCGGGAAACTGGCGAAATACTCCGACAACGGTTCTACACTGTCTGCGGTTAACTTCCCGGAAGTTTCGCTGCCGATGCATGGCCCGAACTCCAGCCGCCTGCTGCATATCCATGAAAACCGCCCAGGCGTTCTGACGCAGATTAACCAGATTTTCGCAGAAGAAGGCGTGAACATCGCCGCTCAGTATCTGCAAACCGGTGCGGAAATCGGCTATGTGGTGATCGATATCGAAGCAGAAACCGAGCGCGCTGATGCGGCGTTGCAACGTATGAAAGCGATTGAAGGCACTATCCGCGCACGCCTGTTGTTCTGATAAAGGCTGTGCGAGATCTTAAAGGCCGGAGCAATCCGGCCTTTTGCTATTTTGCCGTTTGCCATGCCCAGATTTGCGAAGGCGTGACGATCTCCGGCAGCGGGATATCCCAGTGTTCTACTGGCAGTTGCTCTACCTGCTGGCAATCATGCGCCAATCCCATTGGGTACGGGCCGTCATGCTGCCAGTTCTGCAAGGTGCGATCGTAAAATCCGCCGCCCATTCCCAACCGTTGGCCTACAGCGTCGAACGCCACCAGCGGCGTCAGAACCACATCCAGCTGCAACACCGGTAACACGTGGCGCACATCCAGCGCGGGCTCCAGAATATTGAAGCGGTTGCGCACCAGCGGCGTATTTGGGGTATAACGCAGAAACAGCAGATTGCCGGGGCTGAACGGGTGCAATACCGGCAGGTAAACCTGCTTGCCCTGTTGCCATAGTTGCTCAATCAGCGGGCGGGTATCCAGTTCACCATCAAAAGAGAGAAACACCGCAATGCGTTGTGCTGCTTGAATGCGCGGATGCTGTGTAACACGAAGGGCAATCTGCAGCGCAAAGTCATGCTGCTGCGCGGGCGTTAAAGCGCGGCGCCGTTGGCGGATTTCATTACGGAGTGTCTGACGTTGCTGAACGAACTGAGGTTGAAAAGACATAGTTGCGAGCTTGTGTGGTAAACCACGAGTGAAGGGAATCTCCGAGATGCCGTCGCAGGCTGTAACCCTTGAACCCATGGTTCAAGGTGAACATGATGTCGCAACCTTAAGGCTTCTCGGACGGGCCGAGCATGCACACCGGTCACGAGTCATCACATTCTATTGGTACTAAATATCGGCTCAGGGGACGGGCCCGCTGGCAAACATCTCAGAGAAATTTTTTACTCATTGCCGAAACCTTCAACTTCAGCAACTTAAGTTATTCGAATTGTGCATCCTGACGTTCAGAGATGCGACCCTGTTCAAGCAATGCCTGTTCAATGGTCTGTTGCAGCATACGAATTCGTTGTTCCATATTGGCCGCATAGTCACGGGTTTTCAAGCGCTCTTGAGCAAGTTCGTGACAGACGTTCAATGCTGCGATGAAAACAAGTTGTTCTGTATTTGTGACTCTAGTGCGAACTTTAAGATCTTGCAACCGCTGGTTAAGATCTTCTGCTGCCATGTTCAACGCATCTTGTTGTTCTGGCGGGCAATTAACTCTTAACGAACGGCCAAAAATTTGAATATCTACCGGTTGTGCAGACATGCCACCTTCCTGCCTAAATTTCGCGCCAGCTCCGGCCAGCCTGTGCCGTGCAACTCAAAGCGGGCGCCACTATATATACCTCGGTACCAAGATTCAACACTTTTTCAGCATCTGGTTTTAATCGATGACGCTTAACATTACCAGATAAAAAAGGGTTTCAAAATGCATACTTACCGCGATTTAGTCTGTTGGAAATGCCAAGATGTTCTGATTGTAACCTGCCACTGAGGTAGTGCGCTCAACTGGTATAGCGACGGACCTTGGTGGTAGCATAACACGAACTTATCCTGCCAACGACGACGAATGCGCATGTCCATACAGAATACATTTCCAAGTTACCAATCTTTGACCGTTGCTCTCAACCAGCAGGCGGTAGCCTTAACGGCCGCAGAAATGCACGGTTTGATCAGCGGCCTACTGTGCGGCGGCAACCGTGATGCCAGCTGGCGGACGCTGGTGTTCGAACTGACTAACGAAGGCGAGGCCTTCCCGCAGGCATTGGGTTTGCCGTTGCAGCAACTGCATGAAGCGACTCGCAATACGCTGGAAGACGACGAGTTCATGTTCCAGTTATTGATGCCGGAAGGCGATACGGTCAGCGTTTTTGAGCGTGCCGACGCGTTGGCAGGATGGGTGAACCATTTCCTGCTGGGGCTGGGCATGATGCAGCCCAAATTGGCGCAGATGAAAGACGAAGTGGGCGAAGCGATCGACGATCTGCGCAATATCGCACAACTGGGTTACGACGAAGACGAAGACCAGGAAGAGTTGGAGCAGTCGCTGGAAGAAGTGGTTGAATATGTGCGGGTTGTTGCGCTCCTTTGCCATACTGAATTTACCCGTCATAAGCCGACGGCGCCGGAAATGAACAAACCGACATTACATTGATTGCGCAGTTCAGCGTGGCTGCCCATGAGCACAGGTAAACCGATTTCAGGAGAAGGTGATGACTCAGCAGGAATTTCACAACCGCCGTCAGGCGCTGTTGGCGAAGATGGCTCCGGGCAGCGCAGCGGTTGTTTTCGCTGCCCCGGAAGTGGCACGTAATGCGGATTCTGAATACCCCTATCGTCAGAACAGTGATTTCTGGTATCTGACCGGCTTTAACGAGCCGGAAGCCGTGTTGATTCTGGTGAAAAGCGATGAAACCCATAATCACAGCGTCCTGTTCAACCGGGTACGCGATCTGACGGCAGAAATCTGGTTTGGCCGCCGTTTAGGGCAAGAGGCCGCGCCAGCAAAACTGGGCGTGGATCGCGCCTTGGCATTCAATGAGATTAATGACCAACTGCACCTGTTGCTCAATGGCCTGGACGTGGTGTATCACGCACAGGGGCAATACGCTTATGCAGATGACATCCTGTTTGCGGCGTTGGATAAATTGCGCAAGGGTTTCCGCCAGAACCTGCAAGCCCCGGCGACCATCACCGATTACCGCCCGTGGCTGCATGAGATGCGCCTGTTCAAATCGCCAGAAGAAGTGGCCGCTATGCGCCGCGCCGGTGAGATCAGCGCGCTGGCACATACCCGTGCGATGGAAAAATGCCGCCCGGGGATGTTCGAATATCAACTGGAAGCAGAAATCCTGCACGAATTCGGCCGTCTCGGCGCGCGTTACCCTTCTTACAACACCATCGTCGGCAGCGGTGAAAATGCATGTATCCTGCATTACACCGAGAACGAATGCGAAATGCGCGATGGCGATCTGGTGCTGATCGACGCGGGTTGTGAATATCGCAGTTATGCTGGTGATATCACCCGCACCTTCCCGGTAAACGGTAAGTTCAGCAAGCCACAGCGTGCGGTGTATGACATCGTGCTGGCGTCGATCAACCGTGGTTTGGAGATGTTTAAACCGGGGATCAGCATCCGCGAGGTGAACGATCAGGTGGTGCGCATCATGATCGCTGGCCTGGTTGAACTGGGCGTGCTGAAAGGTGAGGTGGATCAGCTGTTTGCTGAACAGGCGCATCGCCCGTTCTTTATGCATGGCCTGAGCCACTGGCTGGGGCTGGATGTGCATGACGTCGGTCACTATGGTTCCCCGAGCCGCGATCGTATTCTGGAGCCGGGAATGGTGTTGACGATTGAACCTGGTCTGTATATCGCGCCAGATGCCGACGTGCCGCAGGAATACCGTGGTATCGGCATCCGTATCGAAGATGACATCCTGATTACCAAAGACGGCAATGAAAACCTCACCGCCAGCGTAGTGAAGGATCCTGATGCCATCGAAGCCCTGATGGCGGCGGCAAGATAGTATGAGCATTATTATTGTTGGCGGCGGGATGGCGGGCGCAACGCTGGCGTTGGCGATTTCATCCCTGACTCAGGGCAAGGTGGCGATCGATCTGGTTGAGGCCACTCGGCCCGACGATAGTGCTCATCCTGGTTTTGATGCCCGAGCCATCGCTCTGGCGCAGGGAACCTGCCAGCAGTTAGCGCGCATCGGTATCTGGCCCGCGTTGCGTAGCTGCGCCACGGCAATTACCCACGTACATGTTAGCGATCGCGGCCATGCTGGGTTTGTGAATCTGCATGCGCAAGATTATCAGGTTGATGCGCTGGGGCAGGTGATTGAACTGCACGACGCCGGGCAGCGGCTGTTTGCGCTGTTGGCGAAAGCGCCAGGCGTTACCTTGCATTGCCCGGCTAAAGTGGTCGATGTGCTGCGTACCGTTACCCATGCTGAAGTGAAGTTGGACAATGGGCAACGCTTAAGCGGGCAACTGTTGGTGGCGGCGGACGGCTCGCGCTCGGCATTGGCGCAGGCCTGCAATATACAGTGGCAGCAGCGTGATTATCCGCAGTTCGCGACCATCGCCAATGTCACCACCGCACAAGCCCCACAGGGGAGGGCCTTTGAACGCTTTACCCGTTTCGGGCCGCTGGCGCTGTTGCCGATGTCACAAGGGCGCAGTTCGCTGGTCTGGTGTCATGCCAGAGCAGATCGGGCGCAGGTGGATAGCTGGGACGATGCGCGTTTCCTTAGGGAACTACAGCAGGCGTTCGGCTGGCGGTTGGGAAAAATACTGCAAGTGGGCCAGCGCCACAGTTATCCTTTAAGTCTGTTGATGGCGAATCAGCATGTCAGCCACCGCTTGGCGCTGGTGGGGAATGCGGCGCAGACGCTGCACCCGATCGCCGGGCAAGGTTTCAACTTGGGCCTGCGCGATGTGATGTCGTTGGCAGAAACGCTGGCGGAAGCAGCACAGGCCGGTGAAGATCTGGGGGCTTATGCGTTATTGAGCCGTTATCAGCAGCGGCGGCAGCAGGATCAGCAGGCGACCATCGGCGTGACCGACGGTTTAATCCGCTTGTTTGCCAACGACTATGCTCCACTGGTTGCCGGGCGTAATCTGGGGCTGATGGCGATGGAGCAGTTACCGGCGGTGCGTGATGCTTTTGCCAAACGCACCTTAGGCTGGGTTGAGCGCTAAATATCCCGTTTTTGGGTATCCGCTAATTTAAGGAATTCAAGCAGCATGCAATCATTTGATGTGATTATCGCCGGTGGCGGTATGGTGGGATTGGCGCTGGCCTGCGGTTTGCAGGGCAGCGGCCTGCGCGTGGCGGTGCTGGAACAGCGACAGCCGGAAACATCGTCGCTGCAAGAGCTTCCGGCGCTGCGCGTCTCCGCCATTAATGCTGCCAGCGAGCGCCTGCTGCAACAGATCGGCGTGTGGGATGATATTCGCAATTTGCGCGCCAGCGCGTATAACGCGATGGAAGTCTGGGATCGCGACAGTTTTGGCAAAATCGCTTTCCGGGGCGATGAATGTGGCTTCAGCCATTTGGGCCATATCATTGAAAATGAGGTGATTCAGCAGGCGCTGTGGAACAAGGCGCAAGCGCTGGCCGACGTGACGCTGATCGCCCCTGCGGCGTTGAAACAGGTGGCATGGGGCGAGAACGACGCCTTTGTCACGCTGGAAGATGGCCGCATGTTGACCGCCCGCTTGCTGGTGGGTGCCGATGGTGCCAATTCCTGGCTGCGCCAGCATGCCGATATCCCGCTGACCTTCTGGGATTACCGCCACAGCGCTCTGGTGGCCACGATCCGCACTGAAGAGCCACATTTGGCCACGGCGCGCCAGGTTTTTCACGGCGACGGCATTCTGGCCTTCCTGCCATTTAACGATCCGCATCTGAGCTCAATTGTCTGGTCGGTAGCACCAGAAGAAGCGGAACGGCTAAAGCAGCTTGAACCAACAGCGTTTAACCGCGAACTGGCCATGACCTTCGATATGCGTTTGGGCAACTGCGTGCTGGAAAGTGAACGCCTGACCTTCCCGCTTACCGGGCGTTATGCCCGCAGCTTTGCCGCCCATCGTCTGGCGCTGGTGGGGGATGCGGCGCACACCGTGCATCCGCTGGCCGGGCAAGGGGTGAATCTGGGCTTTATGGATGCCGCCGAGCTGATATCCGAGCTCAAGCGCCTGCAACGTCAGGGTAAAGACATCGGCCAGCACCTGTATCTGCGCCGCTATGAGCGCCGCCGCAAACATGGCGCAGCGGTGATGCTGGCCAGTATGCAAGGGTTCCGCGAGCTGTTTGCCGGTAATAACCCAGCCAAAAAACTGCTGCGCGACGTTGGCCTGCGCTTGGCAGACAGCCTGCCGGGCGTGAAGCCTAAGCTGGTGCGCCAGGCGATGGGGCTGAATGATTTGCCTGAGTGGTTGGCATAACCTCGGTACCGAGGCCAGATTCCTGGCCTCTTCGGTTTTATCCTTTTATTTCTCCCGCATTAAAATCCGTTCATTCAGCGGGTCATCATTTCTATTCATTTGAGAAATTCTAATTTCAGTCGGTTTTTACCATTACTTTTTCTAATCCTGTGTTCCATTCTGAAAAGCCAAAACTCTCCAGCTTATCGATTTTTTGTTACATAACTTCGGATTTACACCGCTTTAATTGTGTCTTTTGTGCTTATAAGCGCAGTTTTCCAGTGAAAAACTCTGCACACTGGCGTGGCAATTTACTGGCCTTGAACGAGGTTAAGTATATTTTAACTTATGGTTAACGCATTCGTTCAGTGATAAGTTCAAGGCCAAGGTATCGTTTGCGTCGTGCTGGTTTGCTTCATATGTCAGCGCGGCAATGTGTATTGAGCAGTCAGCGTGCGCCACGCGATCAGGCCCGTGAGACGTTCCACCAGCCACACCTGCCTCATTGCGTAGCAACACCCTGTCTTCGGCTTTTTGAGTGGAAAGAGGGAAAAGATGACAAAGCAAACCCCACTGTACGATCAGCACGTGGCGTGCGGTGCGCGCATGGTCGATTTTCATGGCTGGATGATGCCGCTGCATTACGGCTCTCAGCTTGATGAGCACCACAGGGTGCGCCAGGATGCGGGCATGTTTGATGTTTCCCACATGACCATTGTGGATCTGCACGGTGCCCGTACTCGCGAATTTCTGCGTTATCTGTTGGCGAATGATGTCGCCAAACTCACTCAATCGGGCAAAGCGCTGTATAGCGGCATGCTGAATGCGTCCGGCGGCGTGATTGACGATCTGATCGTTTACTTCTTCACCGAAGATTATTTCCGCCTGGTGGTGAACTCCGCTACGCGCGACAAAGACTTAGCCTGGATCGAACAGCATGCTGCACCCTACGGCGTTGAACTGACGGTGCGTGACGATCTGGCGCTGATCGCGGTGCAAGGCCCGCAGGCCAAAGAGCGTGCTGCCACCTTATTTACCCCGCAGCAAAAGCAGGCCGTGGAAGGCATGAAGCCCTTCTTTGGTGTACAAGCCGGGGATCTGTTTATCGCCACCACCGGTTACACCGGTGAAGCCGGTTATGAAATCGCTCTGCCAAAAGAGCGGGCGGTCGATTTTTGGCAGCAACTGCTGGCCGCTGGCGTCAAGCCCGCCGGGCTGGGGGCGCGTGACACTCTGCGTCTGGAAGCCGGTATGAACCTGTACGGGCAGGAAATGGACGAGGGAATTTCACCGCTGGCCGCCAATATGGGCTGGACCATCGCCTGGGCACCGCAGGATCGCCAGTTTATTGGCCGTGAGGCGTTGGAGCAGCAGTGTGAGCAGGGCACCGAACAACTGGTCGGTTTGATCATGACGGAAAAAGGCGTATTACGTAATGAGTTGCCGGTGCGTTTCACCGATGCAACGGGTCAGGTACATGAAGGTGTGATTACCAGCGGCTCCTTCTCACCGACCTTGGGCTATAGTATTGCGTTGGCGCGCGTGCCTGCCGGTATTGGTGAGCAGGCGGTTGTGCAGATCCGTAACCGGGAAATGCCAGTAAAAGTGACTAAACCTGGTTTTGTGCGCGCCGGTAAGTCCCTGATCAATTAGTTTCTATTTTTCGAAGGAGTAGTAGGTCAATGAGCAATGTGCCATCAGAACTGAAATACGCCGCATCCCATGAGTGGGTGCGTGACGAAGGTAACGGCGAATACGTGGTCGGGATCACCGAGCACGCGCAGGAGCTGCTGGGCGATATGGTATTTGTCGATTTGCCGGAAGTGGGCACCACCGTTTCTGCCGGTGATGATTGTGCCGTAGCGGAGTCCGTGAAGGCCGCTTCGGATATTTATGCGCCAATCAGCGGTGAAGTCATTGCCGTCAATGGCGATCTGGAAGTCTCTCCAGAGCTGGTCAACAGCGAGCCGTATGGCGATGGCTGGCTGTTTCGCATCAAGGCTTCTGATGAAGCTGAGCTGGACGATCTGCTAGATGCAGATGCGTATCAAGCCTCCATCGAAGAGTAATCAGTTTAACGCCCCGCATGTGACTCCACTGCGGGGCGTTTTGCAGTTCAGGCGCTATCCCGTACCCCGCAAGCATTCAGGAATTCGTAGCAATGACCCAGACACTTAGCCAACTTGAACACAGCGAAGCGTTTATCGAACGCCACATCGGCCCTTCTGCAGAGCAACAGCAGCAGATGCTGGATGCGGTGGGCGCACGCACGCTCAGCGCGCTTATCCAACAGATTGTGCCAGCAGACATTCAACTGCCTGGGCCACCGCCGGTGGGCGATGCGGTCACTGAACATCAGGCATTGGCCGAGTTGAAGGCGATTGCTGCACAGAATCAGCGCTACAAATCCTATATTGGTATGGGCTACAGCGCGGTGCTGACACCGCCGGTGATCCTGCGCAATATGCTGGAGAACCCAGGCTGGTACACCGCCTATACCCCTTATCAGCCAGAAGTGTCGCAGGGCCGTCTGGAGGCGTTGCTCAACTTCCAGACCGTGACGCTCGATCTGACCGGGCTGGATCTGGCTTCCGCCTCGTTGCTGGATGAAGCGACGGCCGCAGCAGAATCAATGGCGCTGGCCAAACGTGCCAGCAAGCTGAAAGACGCCAACCGTTTCTTTGTCGCTGACGATGTGCACCCGCAAACGCTGGACGTGGTGCGCACCCGTGCCGAAACCTTCGGTTTTGAAGTGATCGTCGACAAACCGGCGAAAGTGCTGGAACTGCAAGGCGTGTTTGGCGTGCTGTTGCAGCAGGTGGGTACTACCGGTGAACTGCATGATTACAGTGCTCTGCTGGCTGAGCTGAAGAACCGCAAAATCATCACCAGCATGGCGGCCGATATCATGGCGCTGGTAATGTTGACTGCTCCGGGCAAGCAAGGAGCAGACGTGGTGTTTGGCTCCGCGCAGCGCTTTGGTGTGCCGATGGGCTACGGTGGCCCACATGCGGCGTTCTTCGCCTGCCGTGACGAATTCAAACGCTCAATGCCAGGCCGGATCATCGGGGTTTCCCGTGACGCTGCCGGTAACACCGCGCTGCGCATGGCGATGCAGACCCGCGAGCAACATATCCGCCGCGAAAAGGCTAACTCGAATATCTGTACCTCGCAGGTGCTGCTGGCCAATATCGCCAGCCTGTATGCGGTGTACCATGGCCCACAAGGCTTGCAGCGTATCGCCGGGCGTATCCATCGCCTGACCGATATTCTGGCCGCTGGCCTGCAACAAGCCGGTCTGCAACTGCGTCACAAAACCTGGTTCGATACCTTGACCGTGGAAGTGAAAGACAAGGCTGCGCTGCTGGATCGCGCGCTGAGTTTTGGCATCAACCTGCGCACCGATATTCACGGCGCAGTGGGCATCACGCTGGATGAGGCCACCTCGCGTGAAGACGTGCAGGCGCTGTTTGCCGTACTGGTGGGGGATAACCATGGGCTGGATATCGACGCGTTGGACGCGGCAGTCAGCAGCGGTAACTCATCCATTCCGGCGGCGATGCTGCGTAAAGATCCGATCCTCACCCATCCGGTATTCAACCGTTACCACAGCGAAACCGAGATGATGCGCTATATGCATCGCCTGGAGCGCAAAGATCTGGCGCTGAATCAGGCGATGATCCCGCTGGGCTCCTGCACCATGAAGCTGAATGCCGCGGCGGAAATGATCCCGATCACCTGGCCTGAATTTGCCGAACTGCACCCGTTCTGCCCGCCAGAGCAGGCAGCCGGTTATCAGCAGATGATTGGTCAACTTTCTCAGTGGCTGGTGCAACTGACCGGCTACGATGCGGTATGCATGCAGCCGAACTCCGGCGCGCAGGGCGAATATGCCGGTTTACTGGCGATCCGCCGTTATCACGCAAGCCGTAACGAAGCGGGCCGTCATATCTGCCTGATCCCAAGTTCCGCGCACGGCACTAACCCAGCTTCTGCCCAGATGGCGGGCATGAGCGTGGTGGTGGTGGCCTGTGACAAGAACGGCAACATCGATCTGCACGATTTGCGTCTGAAGGCCGAGCAAGCCGGGGACGAACTCTCCTGCATCATGGTGACCTACCCGTCGACCCACGGCGTGTATGAAGAAACCATCCGCGAAGTGTGCCAGATTGTGCATCAGTTCGGCGGCCAGGTGTATCTCGACGGTGCCAACATGAACGCTCAGGTGGGTATTACCACGCCGGGCTATATCGGTGCTGATGTCTCACACCTTAACCTGCATAAAACCTTCTGTATCCCACACGGCGGCGGCGGCCCAGGCATGGGGCCGATCGGTGTCAAAGCACACTTGGCCCCGTTCGTTCCGGGCCACAGCGTGGTGCAGATCGACGGTGTGACCACGCAGCAGGGCGCAGTCTCTGCCGCACCGTTCGGCAGTGCCTCGATTCTACCGATCAGCTGGATGTACATCCGCATGATGGGGGCAGAAGGCCTGAAGCAGGCCAGCCAGGTGGCGATCCTGAATGCCAACTACATCGCGACCCGCCTGAAAGACGCTTATCCGGTGCTGTATACCGGCCGCGATCACCGCGTGGCGCACGAGTGCATTCTGGATATCCGTCCGCTGAAGGAACAGACCGGTATCAGCGAAATGGATATCGCCAAACGCCTGATTGACTACGGTTTCCATGCGCCAACTATGTCGTTCCCGGTCGCGGGCACGCTGATGGTGGAGCCGACCGAGTCGGAAAGCAAAGTGGAGCTGGATCGCTTTATTGAGGCGATGTTAGCGATCCGCAGCGAGATCGACCGGGTGCATAAGGGCGAATGGCCGCTGGAAGATAACCCACTGGTTAATGCGCCGCACATTCAGGCCGAACTGGTCAGCGACTGGCAGCATGCTTACAGCCGCGAACTGGCAGTATTCCCGGTGTCCGGTGTGCGTGAGAACAAGTACTGGCCTAGCGTGAAGCGTCTTGATGACGTTTATGGCGATCGCAATCTGTTCTGCTCTTGCGTGCCGATGAACGAATACGAATAACACGTCCGTCAAATGAATGAACGAGGGACGCTGCGTGATGCGGTGTCCCTTTTTTATTGCGGTAAAGCAATGATTATAATGAACGAAAATAGATCGGAGCAGATATTGTGAGAAGAGCCAAACCCCTGGGGTTACCAGGGGCTGATGAGGTTGATTAGTTATAGGTAACGGCAAACATCGCGGTAGAGTGAACATCCCCTCCTATTACAGTGTTATCTGTGGCAATTAAACGGGTTAGGAATGGCAACCGGTTAAGCCCTGGGGTTAAGCTTTGTTGTGGTGTGGGCTGATCAAGCGTAATCGGTTGGTTATCGTTGGCCGTGAGTATTTCGATACCCAAGCCTTTGGCGCTATCTGGGCTATCAGTCAAGGCCAGTATGGTTTTTGATGCATTTGCGCTCGTGCCCGTAAAGGTAACGCTAGCTTGGCTAACGGTAATCGGACAATTGACCAGTTCAATATCAAATTTTTGTTGACCAGCAATGGTACCAACACCGTTAAATGCAGCACCAGATACTGTCCCTATCTGTATGATCATACTGTCAAGCTGCACGTAACAGCTAGGGTTAGTGACTTTGCCGACAAACTCAAGCGTGCCGGGAGCCTGAGCGGCGTTGGCCGTGCTGAGGGATAAAGCAGAAACTACCAGAGTCATGATTAAATTTTTTTTCATGTTATCACTCCTTGTGTTTATAAAAATAGAAAGTCTCTCTAAATGATTATTATCAGCCTACTACTTTACCTCTTGAATTAATGACCTCCTGGGTTGGTTGTTTATAACTGAGCAATTAATTGCCCATGAATATACTTATTGGTAATAAATAAGAATTTAATAAGAAATATCTCTTTAAATGGTGGTGAGAGTTTTTATTGAACGGTTTTGTGTACTTAATTGCAAAATTATCTAGGGAAATATCCTTATTCATACGTATATGATTTCTACATTATGATTCTTTTTGTGAATGATTTCATAGCTAAAGCTAATATTGATAATTTAAAAATAAATGCTATTAAAAAATGTGATGAATAGTGGTGTGGTTATGCCTTTCTCATGGATTTTATTATTACCTGTCTTTAAGGTTTTGACAATAATTAAGGGTTTCTATTAATGGGGTTATTACGGGCCGTGTGCCAATGTTTGTAGGATATATCGTTGTTTGCAAAAGTTATCATCCGAATAACGGTACGTTTGGCTGTCTATGTTTTTATGAACGGGCAAAGTGAGTGGCGTTTCAGGGGGGAATCTGGCCATATACTTTGTTGGGCGATGTGGTAGCCCGATCGTCGAAAAGAAAGTCGCAAGGTCAATGAGTGCCAGCTATCATTTCTGACCCGAACAGAAGGAAACAGTATGACGAAAGTGGTATTAGTCACCGGTGCCAGCCGCGGCATAGGCCGCGCGACGGCGTTACTATTGGCCCAGCGAGGTTATGCGGTCGGCGTGAACTATCTGCGAGATCACGCTGCGGCGGAGCAGGTGGTGGCACAGATCCGTGAGCAAGGCGGTAAAGCGCTGGCGCTACAGGCCAATATTGCCGAGGAAGACGAGGTAGTGGCGATGTTTGCTGCCTTGGAACATGCGCTAGGCCCTATAGATGCACTGGTGAATAATGCCGGTATTCTGTTCCAACAGGCGAGCATTGAGCAACTCACCGCCGAGCGTATCAATAAAGTGTTGGCCACCAACGTTACCGGTTATTTTCTCTGCTGCCGCGAAGCGGTAAAACGTATGGCGCTACGGCATGGTGGGCAGGGCGGAGCGATCGTCAATGTTTCCTCTGCTGCGGCACGCTTGGGGGCTCCGTGGGAGTATATCGACTATGCAGCGTCGAAAGGGGCGGTGGATACGCTGACTACCGGTTTGGCGCTGGAAGTGGCGGCGCAGGGGATCCGCGTCAACGGCGTGCGGCCGGGTTGTATCTATACCGAGATGCACGCCAGCGGCGGTGAGCCGGGGCGTGTGGATCGCGTTAAAACGGCGTTGCCGATGCAGCGTGGCGGCCAGCCGGAAGAGGTGGCCGAAGCGATTGCCTGGCTGCTTTCCGATGCGGCCTCTTACGTGACCGGCAGCTTTATCGAGGCCTCCGGCGGGCGTTGAATCAGCAAGGGCACCATCGGTGCCCTTGTCTATTATTTCAACCAGCCTTTGCGCTGCGCATCCTGTAAATGTTGGTGCAGATGCTTCCATAGCTCTGGGTGGATATCGGCAATCATCGCATTGCGCGCCAGCACCTGTTCCAGACTGATGTCGTTCTCTACCCAGCTTTGGCCTTTATTATGCAGGTTCATCAGCATCGGCAGGCTGCGGTCCAACACCAGCGCAAAGCGGGCATCGGCGCTTTCGCCGTCTTCATATTCCTGCCACAACGCGGTGAAAGACTCACGCTGAGGCTCCGGCAGTAAGCCGAACAGGCGTTTCGCTGCCGCCACTTCCTGATCGTGGATCGCTGCACGTGCAGCCAGATCGTAAACCATCACATCACCGGCATCGATCTCAACGATATCGTGCAGCAGGGCCATCTGGATCACGCGCTGAATATCGACCTCTGCACTGGCATAAGGGGCCAGGCTTAAGGCCGCAATGGCAAAATGCCAACTGTGTTCGGCCGAGTTTTCCTGCCGTTGACTGCCCAGCACTTTGGTACGGCGCTGAACATCTTTCAGTTTGTCGATTTCCATCAGGAATTGGATGACTTGAGTCATGGAGCCAAAATCTAAGGCGGGTACAGCGGATGACATGGAGCGAACCTCGAGGTTAGTAGCGGGAAAAACCCGTCGATTGTAGCTCAGCGTGCCGATAATTTCGACGCTTGTGCGGTGTTACAAGCGTTCACAGTTTTATTTTAGCGTACACGTGTACACTGAAATTATTCTCAGTTAAGCTCTTTTGCGATAATTTCAAACAATATTGGCTGCTTTGAGGGTTTGCGCATTATGGGTAAAGCGGATGAAATGAAGACCGAGTCTGATAAGCTTGCTGGCACGGTTTATCCATGGGCTGAAGAGATTGCGAACAGCATCAGCCACGGCATTGGGTTGGTTCTGGGGATTGTCGGTTTGGTGCTGCTGCTGGTTCAGGCGGTGAATACCGGTGCTGATGTGACCGCCATCACCAGCTATAGCCTGTATGGCGGCAGCATGATTCTGCTGTTCCTGGCTTCCACCCTGTATCACGCTATTCCCCATCAAAAAGCTAAACACTGGCTGAAAAAATTCGACCACTGCGCCATTTATCTGCTGATTGCCGGAACCTATACGCCTTTCCTGCTGGTGGGGTTGGATTCACCGTTAGCTAAGGGGCTGATGGTGGTGATCTGGGGGCTGGCGCTGTTCGGTGTGATCTTTAAACTGGCATTTGCGCACCGCTTTGAGGTGCTGTCGCTGGTGACCTATCTGACCATGGGCTGGCTGTCGCTGATCGTGATCTACCAACTCGCCACCCGGCTGGCGATCGGTGGGGTAACCCTGTTGGCCGTCGGCGGTGTGGTGTATACGCTGGGGGTGATTTTCTACGCCTCGAAGCGTTTTCGCTTCGGCCACGCCATCTGGCACGGTTTTGTGCTCGGTGGCAGTCTGTGCCACTTTTTGGCGATTTATCTCTATGTCTAAATGATTAAGGCCGCAGACACTGTGTCTGCGGCCAAATCAGCTACTTCTCTTCTGCCAGTGAGTACGGCAGCGGTTTGATAGCCAACTGGCTGCCTGCATCATCCCGCACGCGCAATGTGCTATCGGCATCCAGATCGTTGTTTAAAATCGCCTGCACCCACAGCGTGCCGTTATCCAGCAGGCTTGCCGCTAAAACGGTGCCGGTACGCCGCCAATTTTCGCCCAGTTGCAGCTCCAGATCTTCGCCCGCCAGCGGCACTCGCTCAGCATTGCCTTCCAGCCAATACAAAGCACGCTTGTTGGCACCGCGGAACTTGGCACGCGCTACCATTTCCTGCCCGGTATAGCAGCCTTTGCTGAAGCTGATGCCTGCCAGTGCCTGTAGGTTGGTGGCCTGCGGCACCAACTGCGCGCTGTTGGCTGCGTCAATGACCGGGTAACCGGCTTCGATATCCAACGCTAGCCACTGTTGGCTGTTGTTCAATGCGGCTTGGCCATCGAGTTTGGCGTTAAGCTGACCC
Source organism: Serratia sp. HNCC26DJ206 (assembly GCF_057180605.1). NCBI lineage: Bacteria > Pseudomonadati > Pseudomonadota > Gammaproteobacteria > Enterobacterales > Yersiniaceae > Serratia > Serratia sp. HNCC26DJ206. The sequence continues at coordinate 19,955 of NZ_JBXUGP010000003.1, read as the reverse complement.
ACGATTTCTGCCGTGGTGATCAGCAGAAAACGCTCTGCCGGCAGGGCAAAGTGCAGTAAGGTGGTATCCCCCTCTTGCACCACCTGATGCTCTGCATTTGGCAGGGTCGTGAACATTTCTGCCAGTGCGGCACGCGCCTGCAAGCCAGCCACGCCCAGCAGCACGGCATCATTATCCGCTGCGATGGTCACTTTGGAGAACACGGCGTATTTCTTGATTTCCGCCAACTGGCTATCCAGCACGCTGCGGCGTTCCAGGTAGGCAAAGCCTTCACCGTAATGGAACAGACGCAGGTTGCTCCACATTTTGCCTTTGGCATCGCAATGACCGCACAGCACATGTTGCTCGGCTGCCAGTTTGTCGATATCGGCCGTCACCTGGCCCTGAAGGTACTTCACCGTATCTGGCCCGTTAAGCTGCACCAGCGCCCAATCTTCCAATGAGATCAGCGTCAGTGGCAGATGGGCGGAGGCGGAAGGTTGACGAGATGGAAAAGGAATATTGAACGCCATAATGAGTTCCTGCTTCATGTACACAAAATAATCCAAGTTGCTTGTAGGCGACAGAGCGTAGCCAACACCCAAGCAACTTGAAGTGTGAAGTGTATATTCAGATTGCCTGAAAGGGTTAACAGCATGGTAAAAGAGGTGGCTCTGTTTGCAAACAGTTATTATGGCATAGTGCTTTTTCTGACATTTTTGCGCTTTAGATCGGAGAACTGCCTTTCCGGCGAGTATGTCAAATTGTTACCCTATATACTGATGGTCAGCGATAACACTTCGCGAACCGATGGAATTATATTGCGCGCGTGTTGCCTACAGAGTGTCGGTTGAACCCTGCGTTGGCAAGACATGCCGAAAAGAGGTTAGTCATAACAACATGGATATTAATAACAAAGCACGCATTCACTGGGCCTGTCGCCGTGGGATGCGTGAGCTGGACATTTCGATCATGCCGTTCTTCGAGTACGAATACGACACGCTGAACGACGAAGATAAAGCACTGTTTATCCGCCTGCTAGAGAATGACGATCCCGATTTATTCAACTGGCTGATGAATCATGGCGCTCCGCAGGACAAAGAACTGCAGAGAATGGTCTCCCTGATCCAAACGCGAAATAAAGACCGTGGCCCAGTGGCGTTGTGATGTCCGTATTTCCTGGCGTACCCAGCTATTCTCGCTGCTGACCCATGGCGCACTGATCCTCCTGATCCTGATCTCGCCTTGGCCAGAAGGCTATGGCCCGGTTTGGTTGGTGTTGCTGACGCTGGTGGTATTTGAATGCATTCGTAGCCAGAAGCGCATTGGATCAAGGCAGGGGGAGTTACGGTGGCTGGCGGAGCGGCGGGTTGAGTGGCACGGCCAGGAATGGTTGATGCTGAAAAAACCGTGGATGCCGGGGTTTGGTATTCTGCTGACGTTGCAACAGGTTAACGGCAAGAAACGCCATCGGCTGTGGCTGGCTTCAGACTGCTTGAGCAAAGCCGAATGGCGTCATCTGCGTCAGTTGTTGCTGTCTGCACAATCTGCTGAGAGCGAATAATGAAACCGCTGCTCTGGCTGGTGGAAGATGAGCCCAGCATTGCTGATACGCTGATTTATACGCTGGAGAGCGAAGGTTTTCAGGTGCGTTGGTTTGAACGCGGCGAGCCCGCGCTGCTGGCTTTGCAGCAAGGGGCTCCGGCGTTGGCGATCCTCGACGTCGGTCTGCCCGATATCAATGGTTTTGAACTTTGCCGTCGGCTGTTGGCGCAGGCGGCAGATTTACCCATTCTGTTTCTTACCGCGCGCAGCGATGAGGTCGATCGCCTGATTGGCTTGGAAATCGGTGCCGATGACTATGTTGCCAAACCCTTTTCCCCGCGCGAAGTCAGCGCCCGCGTCAGGACCATCCTGCGGCGGTTGCAAAAGCAGCAACGCTTGCAACAGCCTGCCTTGTATCAGTTCGGTGCTTTTACCCTCGATGAAGAGGGCGCTTTTATCAGCTATCACCACCAACCGTTGCCGCTGACCCGCTACGAATTCCTGCTGCTGAAAACCTTGCTGTTGGCTCCAGGGCGGGTATTCTCGCGCCAACAACTGATGGACAGCGTTTGGGCGCAGGCGGAAGAGAGCCTGGATCGCACCGTGGATACCCATATCAAAACGCTGCGCGCCAAACTGCGGGTGATTGATGCCGGAGAACCACCGATCCACACCCATCGCGGGCTGGGCTACAGCGTGAGTCGCCAACCATGAGGATCGGCCTGCGCCTGCTGTTGGGGTATTTCCTGATTGTGGCGGTGGCCGGTTATTTCGTCTTGAGCATTTTCGTGCAGGAAGTGAAGCCGGGGGTACGGCGCGCCACCGAAGGCACGTTGGTGGATACTGCTAATTTGCTGGCGCAGATCGCACGCTTGGATATGAAACGCGGCGACGCCGCCTATGGCCAACTGGCGCAGGCGTTTGCCCAGCTTAATCAGCGGCCGATTGGTGCCAATATTGCCGGCATCCGTAAAGATCGTAATGAATACCGCGTTTATCTGACTAATAGCCGCGGCAAGGTGATTTTTGATTCTGGCGGCCAGGCTTTGGGGCAGGATTACTCGCGCTGGAATGATGTTTACCTGACGCTGCGCGGCCAGTACGGTGCCCGTAGTACGCGCATGATCGCAGATGATGAAAACAGCTCGGTGATGTACGTGGCCGCTCCGGTGATCGAGCAGGGGCAGATTATCGGCGTGTTGAGCGTTGGCAAACCGAACAGCAGCATGACGGCGGTTATCCGGCGTAGCGAGCGGCGGATCCTGCTGGCGGGAGCCGTGCTGTTGGGGATTGCTCTAGCTATTGGATTGGGGTTTGTCTGGTGGATCAACCGCTCGATTAACCGCCTGGTACGCTACGCCAACGGTGTGGCGCAAGGGGAGACCATTCCGCTGCCGCAGGTGGGTAGCGTTGAGTTGACGCAATTGGCGCAGGCGTTGGAAAGCATGCGTATGAAGCTGGAAGGCAAAGCTTATATCGAGCAATACGTACATACCTTGACCCATGAGCTGAAAAGCCCGCTGGCGGCGATTCGCGGTGCGGCCGAACTGTTGCAGGAAATGCCGCCACCGGCAACCGCCAAGCGCTTTCTGACCAACATCGAGCAGCAGAGCGTGCGCATCCAGCAATTGGTCGACAAACTGCTGATTCAGGCGCGGTTGGAAAGCCGACCGGGCTTGGAATTGGCACCGGTGGCGCTGGAGCCGTTATTGTGGCAGGTGATTGCTGGCAAAGAGGCACAGGCCGCACAGCGCGGTGTCACGCTCCGCGTTGGGGAACTGGCCGAAACCACTCTGACTGGCGATGCTTTTCTGCTCAGCCAAGCGTTGAGCAACCTGCTGGATAATGCACTGGATTTTACCCCGGCGGGCGGAACCATCAGCATTCGAGGGGCGCGGTTGGAACAGCACTACCAGATCACCGTCAGCGATACCGGCAGCGGTATCCCAGATTACGCGCTGGATAAGGTGTTCGAACGCTTTTATTCGCTGGCACGCGCAGATAAACCCAAAAGCAGCGGCCTGGGGCTGAACTTTGTGCAAGAAGTGGCGCGCCTGCACCGTGGCACTATCCGTTTGCACAACCTGCAACCGCATGGGGTGGCGGCAATTTTCACTTTATCAGTCTGACTTCACCTTCCCTTCACATAGCCACATTCTGTTTTCACTTGCCGGTTTTATCGTTGCGTCATTACCTACAAGGAGCACGCAGCGATGTTTAAATCGGTATTGTTTTGGAAAATAACCACCCTGTTAGGATTGATGATCCTGATGATGATCCCCGTAGCACAACTGATGGATGTGGTGCAGGAGCGCAGCGGCTATCGCCAAAGCGTGGTTGGGCAGGTGAGTGAAAGCACCAGCCGGGCACAGCGGATCCTCGGGCCGCTGATCGTTATCCCCTATACCCTGCGGGAAGAGAAGAAAGATGATAAAGGCGAAATCTATGTGCAGGTGAGCCGCCATCAGCGCTTTGTGTTGCCGGAGTCGTTGCTGGTGGATGGCAAACCCAACGTTGAAGTCCGCAAGTTGGGGATCTACCAGACCCAGGTGTATCAAGGGCCACTGAAGTTCCAGGTAAAATTTGCTCAGCCCGAACTGGAAGATTTGCAAAGCAGCAATGTGACCATCGGCCAGCCATTCCTGCTGGTGTCACTGAGTGATTCACGGGGCATCAAGAGTATTTCAACCTTAAACGGCGCGCAGCAACAGGCGGCGTTTGAACCGGGTACTATGGTGGATGGGCTTTCTCAGGGCATTCATGCCCCGTTGGCGCTGGAGTCTTTGCAACAGCATGGGTTAGAGGCGGACTTTACGCTGACTCTGGCCGGGACCAGCAGCCTGTCATTGGTGCCGCTGGGGCGCAGTTCTGAACTGGTATTACAGAGCAACTGGCCGCACCCGAACTTTCTCGGCAATTTCCTGCCTGATGAGCGCAAAGTGACAGAGAACGGTTTCACCGCTCGCTGGCGCAGCACCTGGTTTGCCAACAATATCAACAGTGCGTTTCTCTATGATAATGGCGGGATCGAAGAGGATAAATTGCCTACGTTTACCACCAGCCTGATCGAACCGGTGGATCACTACCAACTAACCGAGCGCGCGGTGAAGTATGCGGTGTTGTTCCTCGGATTGACGTTTATGGCGTTCTTCCTGTTTGAAACCCTCACCGGACTGCGGGTGCACCCGATTCAATACCTGTTGGTGGGGGCGGCGCTGGTGTTGTTCTATCTGATTCTGTTGGCCTTCTCGGAGCACCTTGGTTTTAACGTGGCCTACTTGCTGGCCAGCCTGGCTTGCAGCGGACTGATTGCCTTCTACCTCAGCGCCGTGCTGCGTGGCAAGTTGCGCGGTGCATTGTTTGCCGCCAGCCTGTTGCTGCTGTATGGCGTGTTGTATCTGTTGTTGCAGTCGGAAGATAACGCGCTGGTGTTAGGGTCGGTACTGCTGTTCGGCGTTCTGGCGGGCATCATGCTGCTGACGCGTAAGCTGGACTGGTATCAGGTGGCCGATGCGGCGCGGCTGAAAGGGAATGCTGTTACGGCAGAAGCGACAGTAGAAACTGGCGAAACACCGGCCAGCAATGGTGAGGGTCGTTTTAGATTGTGGAAGTAATGTTTCTTCTGGGCGCATAGTGTGCGCCCATTGATCTTACAGTAGCGGCTCCATCTCCAGCAGGATCTGTTCGCACCACTGTTGCAGGCGATCTTCGCTCAGGTCGTACTGATTCACCTCATCCAGCGCCAGGCCGACAAAGTGTTTGCCGTCGGCGCTGAGGGGTTTCGGGCTGGTGAATTCAAAGCCTTCGGTCGGCCAGAAACCGATAAACTGCACGCCGAGCGGGGCCAGACGATCGTGCAGCATCCCCAATGCATCGAGGAACCATTCGCCGTAGCCTAACTGATCGCCCATCCCGTACATGGCAACAATCTTGCCTTGCAGGTCAAGTTCGCCCAGTTGCGGCCAGATGGCCTCCCAGTCTTCTTGCAGTTCGCCGAAATCCCAGGTAGGAATACCAAGGATCAGGATGGAGTAATCTTCCATCAGCTTGGGGGAAACGTCTTTCAGGTTGTGCAGGTCGACCAGGTCTTCACCCAGAATCTCACGGATTTTTTCTGCTGCCATTTCGGTGTAGCAGGTGCTGGAGCCGTAAAACAGACCAATCTTCATGTATAAACCGTTATATAACCGTAGCGAGAATGACCAGGAGTGTACCAGATTTGTGCTGGCTTCAGGCATAATGCCGGGGCATAAACGTAACAAGAGAGAGGAGCCGATGCGACAGCAAGAAAGTGCGCTGATTGAGCAATTCCTGGATGCGCTATGGCTTGAACGCAATCTGGCGGAGAATACGCTGGCTTCTTACCGGCTGGATTTGCAGGCGTTGGCAGGCTGGCTTGAGCACCATAGCAGCAGCCTGTTGCAGGCCGAAGCGCTGGACTTGCAGGCGTTTCTCGCCGAGCGGGTTGAGGGGGGATATAAGGCCACCAGCTCCGCCCGCCTGTTGAGCGCGATGCGCCGTTTATTCCAATATTTTTACCGTGAAAAGCTGCGGGAAGACGATCCTACCGCGCTGCTAGCCTCACCCAAGCTGCCGCAGCGGCTGCCGAAAGATTTGAGCGAAGCGCAGGTTGAAGCACTGCTACAGGCACCCTGCGTCGATCAGCCGCTGGAGTTGCGCGATAAAGCGATGCTGGAGGTGTTGTACGCCACGGGCTTGCGCGTATCGGAACTGGTAGGGTTGACCATCAGCGACGTCAGCCTGCGGCAAGGGGTGGTACGGGTGATCGGTAAAGGCAATAAAGAGCGATTGGTGCCGCTTGGCGAAGAAGCGGTGTACTGGATCGAAAATTATCTGGAATATGGTCGCCCGTGGATGTTGAATGGCCAAACGCTGGATGTGCTGTTCCCCAGCAACCGTAGCCAGCAAATGACCCGCCAGACATTCTGGCATCGCATCAAACACTATGCGATCCTAGCCGGTATTGACAGCGAGCGGCTGTCTCCGCATGTGCTGCGCCATGCTTTCGCCACCCATTTACTGAACCATGGTGCCGATCTCCGTGTCGTACAGATGTTATTGGGGCATAGTGACCTCTCGACCACGCAAATTTATACTCATGTAGCGACCGAACGATTGAAACAGCTACATCAACAGCATCACCCGCGCGCTTGACGTGCAGGGTTAGGAAGGATTGGAAGAATGAAAAAAGGTTTATTGCTGCTCTCTATGCTGGTGGCTTCATTTACCGGCGCAGTTCATGCTGACGACGCGGCGATTCAAAAAGCGCTCGCTAGCCTGGGTATCAAGCAGGCCGACGTGCAACCTTCACCGGCTGCTGGCCTGAAAACCGTACTGACCGAGAACGGCGTGCTGTATATCACGGAAGATGGCAAACATGTGCTGCAAGGGCCGCTGTATGACGTCAGTGGTGCAGAGCCGGTGAACGTGACCAACCAACTGTTGCTCACCCAGCTGGAAGCGCTGAAAGATCAGATGATCGTCTATAAAGCCGCAAAAGAAAAACACGTGATCACCGTGTTTACCGATATCACCTGCGGCTACTGCCACAAACTGCACGAGCAGATGAAAGAGTACAACGCACTGGGGATCACCGTGCGTTATCTGGCGTTTCCGCGTCAGGGCCTGAACTCGCAGGCTGAGAAAGACATGCAGTCTATCTGGTGTGCTGCCGATAAGGCCAAAGCCTTCGACGCGGCTCTGAAAGGCGATGCGATCTCTCCGGCTACCTGCAAAACCGACATCAGCAAGCATTATCAGCTGGGCGTACAGTTTGGCATTCAGGGTACCCCCGCTATCGTTCTGCAAAATGGCATGATGATCCCAGGCTATCAAGGCCCGAAAGAAATGGCCGCGATGCTGGATGCGCATGCTGCTTCAGCCGCAAAGAAATAAGAGCCAGTGAGTATTAAAACCCAATTACGCCGCCGCGAGGCGGCGGACGCTAGCCATTTGCCTGCCAGTTTGCCGCCGTTGCTGCGCCGCCTATACGCTTTGCGTGGGGTTAAGGGTGAACAGGAGCTGGAGCGTGGCGTTAAAGGTATGTTGCCCTGGCAACAGCTGGAAGGTATTGACGCTGCGGTAGATATCCTTCAGCAGGCGATGATCGACCAGCACCGCATTATGGTGGTGGGTGATTTCGACGCCGACGGTGCCACCAGTACCGCACTGACGGTGCTGGCATTGCGCAGCATGGGTTGCAGTGCAGTCGATTATCTGGTGCCAAACCGGTTTGAAGATGGTTACGGCCTGAGCCCGGAAGTGGTGGAACAGGTGGCTGCGCGCGGCGCTGAGTTGATCGTCACCGTGGATAACGGCATTTCTTCCCATGCGGGCGTTGACTTGGCGCACGCCAAGGGGATGAAAGTGCTGGTTACCGATCACCATCTGCCGGGTGAAACGCTGCCTGCGGCGGAAGCGATCGTTAACCCCAACCTGCGTGGCTGTAATTTCCCCTCTAAATCCTTAGCCGGTGTCGGCGTGGCGTTTTACCTGATGCTGGCGCTGCGTGCTCGGCTGCGCGACAGCGGCTGGTTCGAACAGCGGACATTGGCGGTGCCTAATCTGGCAGAGTTGTTGGATCTGGTGGCGCTGGGCACGGTGGCGGACGTGGTGCCGCTGGATGCCAATAACCGTATTCTGGTGCATCAGGGCCTGAACCGCATTCGCGCCGGGAAATGTCGGCCAGGCATCCGTGCCTTGCTGGAGGTGGCAAACCGTGATGCGCGCCAGCTAGCGGCGAGCGATCTCGGTTTTTCCCTTGGCCCACGGCTCAACGCGGCCGGGCGGCTGGATGATATGTCGATCGGCGTGGCTTTGCTGCTGAGCGACGACATCGCTCAGGCACGCATGCTGGCCAACGATCTCGATGCGCTGAATCAGACCCGGCGTGAAATTGAGCAGGGTATGCAGGTGGAAGCGCTGCAACTGTGCGATCAGCTGGAGCGTTCTACCACCGCACTGCCTTATGGCTTGGCGATGTACCATCCGGAATGGCATCAGGGCGTAGTCGGCATTCTGGCTTCACGCATCAAAGAGCGTTTCCACCGCCCGGTGATTGCCTTTGCCCCGGCGGGTGACGGTATTCTGAAAGGCTCTGGCCGTTCGGTGGCCGGGTTGCACATGCGTGATGCGTTGGAGCGGCTCGATACCCTGAACCCTGGGCTGATGCTGAAGTTTGGCGGCCACGCGATGGCAGCCGGTTTATCGCTCGAAGAAGCCAAGTTTGATGAGTTCCGCCAGCGCTTTGGCGATCTGGTGGGGGAATGGCTCGATCCGGCGATGCTGGAAGGGGTGATCTGGTCTGACGGCGAACTGGCAATGCAGGAACTGACGTTAACCACGGCAGAATTATTGCGCGAGGGCGGGCCATGGGGGCAGGCGTTCCCAGAGCCGACCTTCGATGGCAAATTCCGTATTCTGCAACAGCGGCTGGTGGGGGAAAAACACCTGAAACTGATGGTGGAGCCGCTCGGCGGTGGCCCGTTGCTGGATGGCATCGCCTTTAACATCGATACGGCGCTGTGGCCTGACAGCAGCGTGAAAGAAGCGGAGCTGGCCTACAAGCTGGAGGTCAACGAATTCCGTGGCAACCGCAATGTGCAGTTGCTGATCCAACATCTCTGGCCGCGCTAGTCTTTTTCTAGGGGTACCTTTAGGCGCCCCTACCACTCTCCCCACAAAAACTGACCAACTCGCTATAAACTGGCGGCGCGATCCGCTAGAATTACTGGTTCCAATGGCATTTCGCCATCGACGACATCAACGTAAGAACGCTAAAAATCATGTTTGAAATTAATCCGGTAAAAAACCGCATTCAGGACCTGTCCGAGCGGACGGCCGTTCTTAGGGGGTATCTTTGACTATGATGCCAAGAAAGAACGCCTAGAAGAAGTCAACGCCGAGCTGGAACAGCCGGACGTCTGGAATGAACCCGAGCGCGCGCAGGCGCTGGGCAAAGAGCGCTCGGCGCTGGAAGCCATTGTTGAAACCATCGATCTGATGGAGCAAGGCTGTGAAGACGTTTCCGGCCTGCTGGAACTGGCGGTCGAAGCGGAAGATGAAGAAACCTTTAATGAAGCGGTGGTTGAGCTTGATCAACTGACCGCCAAGCTGGAGCAGTTGGAATTCCGCCGGATGTTCTCTGGCGAATACGACAGCGCCGACTGCTATCTGGATATCCAGGCCGGTTCCGGCGGCACCGAAGCGCAGGACTGGGCCAGCATGCTGCTGCGCATGTACCTGCGTTGGGCCGAGTCGAAAGGTTTCAAAACGGAAGTGATTGAAGAGTCCGACGGCGACGTCGCGGGCCTGAAGTCTGCCACCATCAAAATTATCGGCGACTACGCGTTTGGCTGGTTGCGTACTGAAACCGGCGTGCATCGCCTGGTACGCAAGAGCCCATTCGATTCCGGTGGCCGCCGCCACACCTCGTTCAGCTCGGTGTTTATTTACCCGGAAGTGGATGACGATATCGATATCGACATCAACCCGGCCGATCTGCGCATCGACGTGTATCGTGCTTCTGGCGCGGGTGGTCAGCACGTTAACAAAACCGAGTCAGCGGTGCGTATTACCCACCTGCCGACCAACATTGTGGTGCAGTGCCAGAACGATCGCTCTCAGCATAAGAACAAAGATCAGGCTTTCAAACAGCTGCGCGCCAAGCTGTATGAATATGAGATGCAAAAGAAAAACGCTGACAAGCAAATGCTGGAAGACAGCAAATCCGATATCGGTTGGGGTAGCCAGATCCGTTCTTACGTGCTGGATGACTCCCGTATCAAGGATTTGCGCACCAGCGTAGAAACGCGTAATACGCAGGCCGTACTGGATGGCGACCTGGATAAATTCATTGAGGCAAGTTTGAAAGCCGGGTTATGAGGAACAGAAATGTCTGAGCAACAAGCACAAGGCGCCGAGCAGGCGTTGGATCTCAACAACGAGCTGCAGTCACGCCGTGAAAAACTGGTCGCGCTGCGCGAGAACGGCATTGCGTTCCCGAATGATTTCCGTCGTGATACCACATCCGACAAATTGCACGCAGAATACGGCAACAAAGACAACGAAGAGCTGGAGGCTCTGGGCATTGAAGTGACCGTAGCTGGCCGTATGATGACCCGCCGTATCATGGGCAAAGCCTCGTTCGTCACCTTGCAGGACGTGGGTGGCCGCATTCAGCTTTACGTGGCACGCGACGATCTGGCCGAAGGTGTCTACAACGAGCAGTTCAAAAAATGGGACCTGGGCGATATCCTCGGCGCACGCGGTAAGCTGTTCAAAACCAAGACCGGCGAGCTGTCTGTTCACTGTACCGAACTGCGTCTGTTGACCAAAGCGCTGCGCCCGTTGCCGGACAAGTTCCACGGCCTGGCGGATCAGGAAACCCGTTATCGCCAACGCTATCTGGATCTGATCGCCAACGACGAATCCCGCAACACCTTCAAGATCCGTTCTCAGGTGATGGCGGGGATCCGTAACTTCATGGTGGGCCGCGGCTTTATGGAAGTCGAAACCCCAATGATGCAGGTGATCCCTGGCGGTGCGTCTGCTCGCCCGTTTGTCACTCACCATAATGCGCTGGACATCGATATGTACCTGCGTATCGCGCCAGAGCTGTATCTGAAGCGCCTGGTGGTGGGGGGCTTTGAGCGCGTGTTCGAAATCAACCGTAACTTCCGCAACGAAGGCGTTTCTCCGCGCCATAACCCAGAGTTCACCATGATGGAACTCTATATGGCGTATGCGGATTACAAAGACCTGATCGAACTGACCGAGTCGCTGTTCCGCACGTTGGCGCAGGATGTGCTGGGGAATACCCAAGTGCAGTACGGCGATGAAGTGTTCGACTTCGGCAAACCGTTTGAAAAGCTGACCATGAAAGAGGCGATCAAAAAGTATCGCCCTGAAACCGATCTGAACGACCTGAACGATATGGGCAAAGCGGTAGCGATTGCTGAATCCATTGGTATCAAGGTTGAGAAGAGCTGGGGTCTTGGCCGCGTGGTTACCGAGATCTTCGAAGAGACGGCGGAAAGCCATCTGATTCAGCCAACCTTTATTACCGAATATCCGGCGGAAGTTTCCCCGCTGGCGCGCCGTAACGACGAGAACCCGGAAATCACCGATCGCTTCGAGTTCTTTATCGGCGGCCGTGAAATCGGTAACGGTTTCTCTGAGCTGAACGACGCAGAAGACCAGGCACAGCGTTTTGCTGACCAGGTAGCCGCGAAAGATGCAGGCGACGACGAAGCGATGTTCTACGATGAAGACTACGTGACCGCTCTGGAGCACGGCCTGCCACCAACCGCAGGCCTGGGCATCGGTATCGATCGTATGGTGATGCTGTTGACCAACAGCCACACTATCCGTGATGTGATCCTGTTCCCGGCCATGCGCCCGACCAAGTAACATTGCGTGAATCAATCAACCGGTGCAGGCAACTGTGCCGGTTTTTTTGCGTCTGAACTGTGTAGAAGAGCTATGTTGTTGCTAACCGCTTAAAACATCAGCAGTTAAATGCTTTCTCCGCTTGCCCGGCGCGGAGAACCGGTTATAATGCCAACCGCACACCTATGCGGGTGTAGTTCAATGGTAGAACGGCAGCTTCCCAAGCTGCATACGAGGGTTCGATTCCCTTCACCCGCTCCAAGATTTCAGACCCTCGCTTCGGCGGGGGTTTTTGTTTTCTGGCTCAGTAACTTATTGGTTTAGTGATGTTTCCAATCGATAACCCAACCTGCGGCTGTTGTAGCAGGTAGTACAGATTGGTAGTACATTATGGGCATTATGCCGACTCCAAAACCCAACAAACATGGCGTATACCTGCGCCGTATGGAGAAGAGATCCAAGAAAGAGTTTAACCAAACGTACTGGTGGCGGCCGCAGGACAGGTTGCCGCAGTAAGGAGTACTAAATGGTGCTTTTCTGTCTGGGGGTAATTTTTATTATTGCCCTTGGGATTATGGAAAGAAGAGGGATTATTGATGATGGGCAATTTGCCGTTGCAGTCGTCCTGACTTTGCTTGCGGTCGCTGGCCCCATGGTGGATTAGTTGCTTACCATCCGACAAAAAGCCCCGCAAGGGGCTAGAGCTTTAGGATATCGTTCTTCAATAGCATCAACTCGTTCTGAATTTTTTTGTATTGTTTTCTAGCCTGTTCTAAATCAGAAGAAGATATTGAATGATCACTTTCCGGTCTTAAAAGCGATACCGATGAAACACCGAATTTGGCTATCTCATCCGTAGCATTATCAATCTTTAGCTCCCTGAAATATATGGTTGTTATTAATTCAATGATAGCCAGGTGCCTCTCTCTATCATCATCCAGTGATGATAGGTTAAATTCTACTTTTAAATATGAACTACTCATGGATACTAAATATAAATACATGGTTCTATCCATATTTATAATAGCCATGTATAGTTCTTCTTTCTTTTGGTTAAGCAGTCTTTTGTTTTCTTGTCGCTGAGTTGCGAAGTAACTAATTACTGCTGTTATTATCACAGCAGTCAGGGTGGCCCCTGCACCAATCAGCGCCCCTTGAAGTGTGCTATCCATATGAAATCCTTATAACAAAAAGCCCGCTAGGTGGGCTTGGATAAAACTTACTTTCTCCACCTGTAGCTCCAAAGCTCCTCGGTGCGCTCCATGCTGACATACCCTCTCTTGCGGTAGAAATCTGCCGCAGAATCAATTATCAAACCTATGTTGGTCATTTCCTCTGCCTTACTATGTGCAGGCGGATCCCAGAAGGTTAAAATTGATGCGTGTCTTTCGCTAGATACAGCATAAATTAAGTATGCGTCGCTTGTTGGAATCTTTTTAGGTTTGCCGTTTTTTTCGAAACGACCAAATTGCCACGCATCCCAGCACTCTTTTGTTCCGTTAAAGCTATGCCTGGCGCTATATTGATGTGTTTTTATATGAACTTTTCTGATGCAGTAACTGCGGATCTCTTCGGGCCTGGTGAACAGAGTATCTCTTCCCAAGTCGGGATGATGACCGTACCTCCAATGCTGAATGAAAGCATCCTTTAGAGCTATAAGGTACGGGTCAGTTGCTGTGGTAGTTGCGAATGCCTTTGCGGGGTAAATTAATCCTTTATATGTAGTCATTCTGCGACATCAAAATCCTCTTCAACAGAACGATTTAGGCGCTCATTAAACAACCTTACCGATAGAGCGTGACGTTCTTCCTGGCTAATCTCAGGGATCCTAGTCACGGCAGGTAAGAATTTAATTTCAGGTAGCCCGAAGCAGCCGCAAGATGCGGTAGGAACCGGTTCTCTAACCATCAATTTCATAAACATACCTACCTCTCTGCGTGCCATTATTCTTCAACAAATCACCATAAAGGTAATCTACTTGTTTAGTATATACGCAACGCCATAGTGGTGCATTAAGTTCTTGTGTGTGACACAGAGCACTACAATCCTTGCCACTTCATACGGGTTGTTTTGAATTGCCATAAAATAGGCAATACGTACAGAATTATTTTTAATATCAGTGTGTTGCCGCCAGAGGTGCGCTGGCGACAATGAGGTTAGCCTATCTTTGCCGTCTGCTGCTCGATGAACTCCACATATGTTGCAATGGTGGCCATGCGCTTGGCACACACCAAGAATGTAGTAGCGCATTACTTCAGCTTCGCGGGAGTCACCTCATCTGGGTTATTGGCGTAGTGGTGCTGGTGGCCAGTGACTCGCATTACCTGGTTGATGTTGTACTACCCTGGTACCGGGCGTGTCTTGCGCTGCCGCACATCCGGCATGTTGACCGGCTGCTTGCCGGTGCCGTCTTGCTGCCTGCTATCCAGCCAAATTTCAACCTCATCGCTATTCCACGCCACGCGCCCCTCGGTGATTGCAAACCGCTTAGGGAACTTCCCGGCCTTCTCCAGGGCATTGATGGTGTACCAAGACAGCGGTACTATTTGCATGAGCTGTTGTTTACCAATTGCTGCTTTCATAGATATATCTCCGTATTTGCGGTTAACTCCGCAAGATTTTAGACAATCGAGAACCATGATTTTGTCAACTGGATTGTCACAATATTGGTGAACTAATACGGAGGGTTACTTGGTCAGTCTTGAGTGGCGATCAGTTGTAAAAGATGAACATCCACGCCAAAAAAGTGTATATCTATTATTACACTAGGTTACCTATATCTTGGGTAATGTGTTATCCGCCTTACCAGTAAAGTGGCATTATGTGGCGTAAGTGTTTACTACCTACTTGGGCGGCAAAGACCTGTTGGAACTCCGCACCAGCGTAGCTGCCTCGCCGGCCGCCAAGGAACGCCACAGAGAGCGCATGAGCGCACCCGTCTATCAGTGGAAGAAGCCAGCCCTCAGTGTCAGCATAGTTGTCACCCCCTTCTAAAAATGGATCCAGAGGGCGACGGAGTGACAAATGAAACGTATTTCTCCAGAACGTAAAAACACGGTCTTGGCAAAATTGCTGCCCCCTTACAACATGACCGTCGCGGCTGTTGCACAGATGGAAGGGATATCGGAAGCTACTCTCTATAATTGGCGCAATCAGGCTAAATCAGAGGGGAAACCAGTGCCCGGTGCAGAGAAAAACAGTGAACAGTGGCCCGCCGAAGCGCGGCTCGCCGTTATCGTGGAAACCGCCACGTTAAGTGAAACAGAAATCGCCGAATACTGCCGTAAAAAGGGGCTCTATCCCGCGCAGATAGCGCAATGGAAACAGGCTTTTTTGCAGGTTCCTTCTGGTGATGATAAAGCGGCCCTCAAGCAAAGCCAGAAAGAAAACAAGCAGTTGAAAAAGGAACTGTTGCGTAAAGAGAAGGCGCTGGCGGAGGCGGCAGCGATCCTGGTGTTAAGAAAAAAGCTCAGGGACTACTACGGGGAAACGGACGAGGACGACTGACGCCCAACGAGGAACGGCAGCAGTTTATCGCGTGGATAAATGAGGCCGTCACTGCCGGTGCACGCCGGGCGGTGGCCTGCCGCGAAGTTGAGCTCAGTGTTCGCACCTGGCAGCGTTGGCAAACCTCCCCGGAAGACCGAAGAACCACGGCGATACGCCCCGTGCCCGCCAATCGTCTGAGTGAGGAAGAAGAGCAGCAGATACGGGCAGTCTGCCATCACCCCGAGTATGCCAGCCTGCCACCGTCACAAATCGTGCCACGACTGGCGGATAAAGGGGTTTATCTGGCGAGTGAGTCGACCTTTTACCGGGTGCTGCGTCGTCATGGAGAAGTGCATCATCGTGGCCGTCGTCTCAAGTCGAGCCGGGTAAAACCGCCGACGACGTTCACGGCTTCCGGGCCTTGTCAGGTGTGGACCTGGGATATCACCTGGCTGCCTTCAGTCGTACGGGGTCGTTGGTATTATCTGTACCTGGTGGAGGATGTGTTCAGCCGTAAAATCACCGGAGCGGAAGTCCACGAAACCGAGAGTGGTGAGTTGGCGGCGGCGCTGATACAACGTACGGTGCTGCGTGAGCGCTGTTACCGCCAGCCACTGGTGCTGCATGCGGATAATGGTGCGGCGATGAAGTCGCAGACCTTGCAGGTGAAGCTGACAGAGCTGAATATCTCGCCTTCACACAGCCGACCGCGGGTGAGCAATGATAATGCGTATGTGGAGTCGTTGTTCCGTACGTTGAAATATGTGCCTCAGTGGCCTTCTTCGGGCTTTAAGACGCTGGAGGAGGCGCGAGTCTGGGTAGATAAGTTTACCGGTTGGTATAACGAAGAGCATCGACACAGTGGCATAGGTTATGTGACGCCGTTACAGCGGCATACAGGTGAGGACAGGGTGTTGTTATCCCAACGAGAGAACGTGTATCAAGCGGTGAGAGCAGCGAATCCCAAACGTTGGTCAGGGCCGACGCGAAACTGGGCATGGCAAGGGAGTACCACGCTCAATCCAGAGCGGGAAAAACAGGCCGCATAAATCAACCTGGAGTGACAACTTCATTGACACTTACCGCCAGCACCGCGCCGGTAATACCTCCATATGATCCACCAGCACCCGCAGGATCGAGTCTCGACCAAGGCGCACAGACCAACGCAAGCCGGATGTACAGAAATGCTAAGGTGAGCACCGCAATGCGTGCCTCATGGCGATCGGCACTGAACCAACACGAAACCCCCCTTTGTTGGTTCAAAATGGCCTTGTGTTGGTTCACTTTTTGAAAATAAATCCTTATAAAACAATCATCTTTACAAATTGAACCAACTGAACCGACTGAACCAACATGTTTTTACTTATATATAGCGAAATATCAGGGAAAAAAGTGCTTTCAAAACGGTGGAATGCGGCTTTGCGGGCAGGTGATTACCCGTTGCTCTGTGTTTTGTTGTTTTAGCCCCTTCGATGGGAGATTGAGCGGTACGCAAAGTGGTACGCAGGTACGCAAAAAAGCGCAGGTGATCGGCTTTGACCTGCAGACGCGGGGATTGATGATCCACCAGCGAGGCGAGCGGTTAACGATGACTAACTCAGCGGATAACAGCCATAATATGCGGCGGTATCCACTCAACCCGAACCACCTCCACCTCGATCGCGTCACGCCTCCCGCCATCATCACGCCGCAGATTACAGGAACCGGGCAAGCCGCAACGGGAGCAGTTACACTAGGCTGCATGATGTGGGATTATCCCATATGTACCCAAATGGACGATGACGGATCTCAGGGGTGGGGTTGGTTGATGAGGATAAGCAGTTTTACCCTGGGCGGCATGGTTGACGATGAGCGAGTGAAAAATGAGCAATGTTGACGGTCACAAAAACATTTGGGGGTACAATTGGGGGTATATAAAACTTATAAAAATAAAATAATTAATATAAACATTATACTATGTTTATTGTTCTACTCCCTTCACCGCTCCAAACTCACTTCTCCCTAAGTATCCCAAAGTCTACTCAAACCACTACCCACAAGCGTTTGCATCAAATTTCATTATCCTGACGTCTACTAAGTTGTATTGAAATCTACTCACCGTTGGGGGTATTGAACTAACGGTACATGAAGTGGTGGCCGGTAAGTAGGTTTTACCCTGAATTGCTGGTGCGACTGTGGGAGGCTGTTTCATCATCACACTACGCCTATCTCTCTAAATTGCGTTAAGTACATTTGAAGTGTACGTTTTAACTGTACATTAAAGAGGAGGCGTTATGATCGTTTACACATCAACACAGGCTCGTGCCAATATTTCCGCAGTGCTTGACGCTGCCACCAGCGGGGAGCCGGTTGAAATCACCCGCCGTGATGGCTCTGCCGCCATAGTGATCAGCAAGGCCGAGTTTGAGGCATACCAAAAAGCGAAGCTTGATGCCGAGTTCGACAGCCTTATGCAGCGCCACGGACGTACCGTTGAGGCTTTGACTGATAGATGAAGTGGGTTAGCGCCAGTGAAATAGTCATATTCCATGACAGAATTTTGCAACTGTACCCCGGTGTGGCAGGTATGCCAGATGCGGGTAGGGCAGAGGCCATTATTCACCGGGTTCACAATCTTGCTCACTACGAAGGTGTGAATGATGTGTTTGACTTGGCTGCTGCCTATTGGACCGCTATTGCGCGCGGACGTATCTTCAATGATGGCAACAAGCGAACGGCATTCTTTACCACCATGGCGTTTCTAAGGCGTAACGGTGTGCTAATCCGTGATGAGGGTAATACGCTTGAAGAACTGACCGTCCAGGCCGCTACGGGTGAACTTACCCCGATACAATTAGCGCAAAGCTTACGTGAGCTTGTCGAATGAAAAGTGTTTTTCTGGCCGGCGGGTTGTCGTCACTGACGGCCCTCCATAATCTTTGAGATATATCAAACCCACAAGGCTATCAGTAGTAGTTAATCAAAAATACCACTTTGCCATTCGCTTTCCCTGGCGTAGGAGAACCAGAGGTTTGAATATATCGTGCAGCCAAAGGAATACGGATCGACGAACGCCCATCTTTTGGCAGCGTTAGCGTTTTTTCCGTTGAAAGATTAAACAGTGTCGGTGATTGAGCGCTCTCTCCCCAACCGAGCTGGATCCCCACGCCCGAAGCGGGACCAGGAACTGTTGAATCAATGGCCATTACCCCATTGGCGGCATCTGTAACCGAGGTGGTCGGGGTTAATCTCACACCAATGCTGTTACTGGTTGAGTCGGCAACGAGCCCGGTGCCGGTAGTGTAATCGAACATTACCGTACTGTTATCAGCGTTATAAAAACCATAGAAGGTCGGGCAGTTGGTCATCGTGATTGAAGCATCGACCCAGGGAGTGGTCGCGCCCTGGCCAGTAAAGTATTGCGGTATATCGAAGCTCCCAAGATTGACATTCACATCCGGCGTGGTGCAGGTCTGAGCCGATACCGTCAACTGCCCCTGAAATTGAACCCGGGTAACGGTGATAGGTAATCCAGTTGTCCCCGGATGATTCAACGGATTAATAATAGTCAAACCGGCTCTCGGTAGTTTCGACGCATCCAAGGTATGATTCCCTAGCGCAATATTGCCGATTTTAATCAGTGAGACGTAGATAACTCGATTCACTAAGTAAGGCTTAAGATGTCCGCCCGTTATCGCGAACTGAATATCGTTGGGAAACTGATAGTTCGGTTGGCCAACTTTGGCCACATCACCATTATTGCTGCGGGAAATGGCAATACCGATACCTGGAATACCGGTCTCATACACCGCACCACCGAAAGGACCACCTGACCAACTGGAAAGCGGCATAGGTGCCTGATCGACACTCCAGGCAACGTTGAACCAGATGGAGTCGGGGTCAATCGTTGATGCACAATCCATCACAGCGATGCCGGTTGTACCACTAATCCAACGCCCTTGATAAATTACCGTCCCGACAGGAATATCTGCCCCTGCTGAAATCGCAGCAGGGGTCAGTGGAACGATATCGGTGCGGGAAGTGCCACCTATTGCGGAACAGATTACCAACGCCAAGGCGCTGTTGCTGACTGCCATGAGTAAAAGTAGCCCAATGGTACGCTGTATTATTCCCTTCATTCTTTTACCTCTGGCACAGTTTTGTGTGCGACTCTTTATATATCTATGTCTTCTACATGATGTTAACTTCACAAGCTGAATAATTATCACGCAGGGCCGATAGCGATTGTTAATCGTCGATGCTGTGTGCATCATTTTTCGCCAATTTTGACTTTTGCGTAGTTGCGGAGATTGGCACTATACAAAGGGGAAATAAATGGTTGTATCGAAGTTAACTACATATTTCCGCTTTAAAATAAGGTGTCAATAACCCTCTATTTAAGAGGTGTATTGTAGGTTTTATTTTCATCATTTCAACCTCACTACGATGATCAAATTGCCACTTTAGACAATCCGCTATTGGATTATAAATCCATAAATGCAATCTTACTTAGAATAAAAAACCAGGATGATAAATTTATTTGGAATTTATAA